>JAENWR010000097.1 GCA_016649895.1 Acidimicrobiia bacterium
ATCGGCGCCGGACAGACGACCCAGATGACACAACACCGCCTTCGCCGACCGATGCCCATCGACCCCATAGGCCCCAGTGCGATCGACATGACCGGCCAACCGGTCGGTGGCGTGATCGAGCCGGCGCCGCACCACCTCCAGCTCGCGCACCACCACCAACACCTCCTCAGCGGTCAGCCCATCCAGCTCGACTGCCTGCAACCGCGCCACCTCACGCCCCACCGACGC
Organism: Acidimicrobiia bacterium; assembly: GCA_016649895.1. Taxonomy (GTDB): domain Bacteria; phylum Actinomycetota; class Acidimicrobiia; order Acidimicrobiales; family SKKL01; genus Actinomarinicola. Next base: position 229 of record JAENWR010000097.1, read on the forward strand.
GACCACATCCGACACCTCCGAACACCCCAACAGCGGTGGCATCTCAAATTCGCAAAAAGGACTGAAACTCATGAACCAATCGTACCGAGGGGGTGTGACAGTTATCGGCGTTGGCGTGGCGATGCATCCAGAGCCCCACCGTGTGCAGTGCTTCCATCTCGACCCCGGTGTCCGGGGGCGCGCTGGTAGCGTGCGCCTCACGATGACCGAGCGGCGCCTGACCCCACGAGGCCGAGAGCGGCGGCGGCAGATCATGGACTTCGCCACCGCTCAGTTCGCCGAGCGGGGCTACGACCCCACGTCGGTGGCCGACATCGTCGATGGTCTCGGTGTGGGCAAGGGCGTGTTCTACTGGTACTTTCCGGGCAAGGAGGACCTGCTCGTCGACATCCTGGTCGAGGCCCAGGAGGATCTGGCGCGCGAGCAGGAGCGGGCCATGGCGGGCGAGGTCGACCCGGTGGCCCGCATCGAGCTGGCCATACGGGCCACCGTGTCGTGGCAGGCGCAGAACCGTCCGCTCGCCGCCATCCGGCACTTCGCCGCTGGCGAGGCCCGGTTCGCCGCCGCCCTGCGCCGGAACCACGAGATGGCCGTGGCCAACTGGGTGGCGCTCGTGAAGGCCGGCATCGCCGACGGCAGTGTGCGGGCCGACCAGCCGGTGATGCTCGCCAACGCCATCATCGGCGTCACCAGCAACTTCGACCGGGTGTTCATCAAGCACGGCACCCGACCCGACGCCGTGGCCGACGTCGCCGTCCGCTTCTGCCTCGGCGGGCTGGTGACCGACCCCGACCGCGCACGCAGCCGGGTTCGCTCTGGCTGATCGGAGGGATCAGCGTGGCGCGATGCCGCCGTTCGACATGAGCAGCTGCCCGTTCACCCAGCCGCCCTCGGCCGAGCACAGGAACGACACCAGGTTCGCCACGTCGCCCGGCTGGCCGATCCGCCCGAGCGGCGTCCGGGCGGCGACCTGGGCGCTGAGCTCTGCGCTCATCCACCCGGGGGTCCAGTAGGCGAACGCCACGTCGACGCCGTCGGCGGCCAGTCGTTCGGCGACGGCCGCACCGATGCCGATGCGTCGGCCAACGCCCGTCACGAGGGCCACCCGCCGCTCGGACCCGAGCGTCACAGTTTCGTGAGCGCACGCCGCAGGTTGCGAACCGCCTGTCCGATGCGCTGCTCGTTCTCGATCAGGGCGAAGCGGACGAAGCCCTCGCCGCCCGACCCGAAGCCCACGCCGGGCGAGACGGCCACATCGGCCTCCCTGATGAGGTGCGAGGCGAACTCGACCGAGCCCATCTCGCGGTAGGGCTCGGGGATGGGCGCCCACGCGAACATGGTGCCCTTGGGCTTCGGTACCGACCACCCGATCCGCTCCAGCCCGTCGATGAGGGCATCGCGCCGACCCTGGTAGATGCCTCGCATCTCGGCCGGGTAGTCGACCGCCTCGTTGAGGGTCACCGTCGCGGCGATCTGGATCGGCTGGAAGGTGCCGTAGTCGAGGTAGGACTTGAGCTTGGCGAGCGCGGCGACCACCTCGGGGTTGCCCACCATGAACGCCACGCGCCAACCGGCCATCGAATACGACTTGGTCATCGAGTAGAGCTCGACGGCCACGTCCTTCGCCCCCGGAACCTGCAGGATCGACGGTGGTTCGTAGCCGTCGAACCCGAGGTCGGCGTAGGCGTGGTCGTGCACGAGCAGCACCTCGCGCTCGCGGGCGAACTCGACGGTCTTGGCGAAGAAGTCGAGGTCGACGCAGGTGGTGGTGGGGTTGTGCGGGAACGAGAGGACGGCCACGCGCGGCTTCGGCCAGGCGTACTCCCACGCCTCCTCCATGGCCGCGAAGAAGTCGTCGCCGGTGCCGAGCGGCACCTCGGTGATGTTCGCCCCGGCGAACAATGGGCCCCAGATGTGGATCGGGTACGACGGCGACGGCACGAGGGCGGTGTCGCCGGCCTGGAGCAGCACCCACATGAGATGCGAGAAGCCCTCCTTCGCCCCGATGGTGTTGATCACCTCGGTGTCGGGGTCGAGCTCGACACCGAAGCGGCGCAGGTAGAGATCGGCCACGGCCTGGCGGAGCTTGGGGATCCCTCGGCTCTGGCTGTAGCGGTGGTTGCGGGAGTTGTGGACCGCCTCGACCAGTTTGTCGACCGCCACGTCGGGCGATGCGAGATCGGGGTTGCCGAACCCCAGGTCGACGACGTCGCGCCCAGCCCGGCGGGCATCGACCTTGAGCTCGTTGATGATGGTGAAGACGTAGGGTGGAAGGCCGGTGATGCGACGGAACTCCATCGCCGAAGGGTACTCCCGGGCCAACATGCCGGCGGTGTGGGTTCTGCCTAGATCGCGTCGGCGGCGAGGAGCGCCGCACCCACCGCGGCGGCATGCTCACCGAAGTGCGCCGGCACGACGGGCACCGCCGGCCGGTGCTCGGCGCCCATGAGGAACGCTGTGAACTGGCGGCGCAGCGGGGTCATCAAGACGGCGCCGGCCTCGACCACTCCCCCGCCGATGACGACCACCGCCGGGTCCAGCGCGTTGACCAGCGCGGCCAACCCGAGTGCGACCCACCGGGCGAACTCGTCGAGCACCGCCAACCCGGCCGGGTCGCCCGCCGCGGCCGCGGCCACCGCCTGTTCGCCGCTGACGGCGTCGCCGGGACCAACGAGCGCAGCGAGGCCCGGGGCCCGACCCTCGTCGACGGCAGCACGGGCGAGATCACCAAGGGCCGAGCCCGATGCCCTCTGCTCCCAGCATCCGACCTGCCCGCAGCCACAGCGTGGCCCGGTGGGGTCGATGACCATGTGGCCGAACTCGCCTCCGAAGCCGTTGGCGCCCCGACGGATGGCGCCGTCGAGGATGACGCCACCGCCGATGCCCGTGCCGAGCGCGACGTAGATGGCGTCGGTGGCGCCGCGAGCGGCACCGAGCCGGTGCTCGGCCACGGTGGCGGCGGTGGCGTCGTTGTCGACCACGACGGGGACACCAGCGTGCCGGTGCAGCCCGCCGACGAGGTCGAGGTCGATCACCCCGGGGAGGTTGGGGCCCATGCGGAGGACGCCGCTGCTGTCGACCAGCCCTGCGGCGCCCACCCCCACCGCCTCGGCCCGCCGTCCGGCCCGGCGCTGCAGGTCGTCGACCACGCCGGTGAGCGCCGACATCACCGCCGTGCCACCGTCAGGGGTGAGCACGCGGTGCTCGGCGAGGACCGCGCCCGATTCGACGTCGATGGCGAGCCCGAGGACCTTGGTCCCTCCGATGTCGAGCCCGACCGCCATTCGCCCCATCAGTAGCGCAGCAGCGCGCCGATGCGGCCGAGGACGTCGAGGTCGGCGTTGCCGACGCAGATCTCGAGCCCGCAGGACTGGGCGAAGGTCTCCTGGATGGCCTCGTCGACCACATCGTCGACTCGGGCCATCTCGGCTCCGCACGTCGCGCACGTGGAGCCGACGACAGCGAGGGCACCGCACGCGGGACAACGCCACCCTGGTTGCTCGAAGCCCTCCGACACGACGAGCACGTCGACCCTGCGGTCGCCCAGCGCCGCGAGCGCGTCGTCGAGTCCGGCGACGCCCTTGGTGCCCGCCCCGACCGCATCGCGCAGCCGGGCGACGGTGGCGGCTTCGGCATCACGTTCGACCTGGGCCTGCAGGTCGAGCAGATGGGTGCGGACCTCGTCGATCGGTGCCGCAGCGGGCACGCGGAGCCGGCCCACCAGGCGCTCCTTCAGGTAGGGGTGGAGGAGCTCTTCGACCTGCGCCAGGGCTTCGGGTGCCCCACCGATGGCGATGTGGCCGACCTCACGCTCGTGGAAGAGGTCGAACGCTGCCTTGGCCGCGCTGCGCAGGTGCTGGAGGATGAGCTCATCGACGTGGGCGGTGGGCTCACCCCGCGACGACTGATCGCGGATGTCGTAGTCGCGGGGCAGTTCGCCGACGAGCTCGGACCGCTCGGTGAGCGCGCCCATCTCGTAGACGAACAGCCGGGCCCGCTGGCGATCGACGAGCATGACGCCGATGGGCCGGAGCTCCTCGACCAACGACTCGAGCGGTCCGACCGACGGCGCGTGCCCGACGCTGATGCGACTGTGCACGGGCAGGGGTAGTGAGATCACCTTCCAGAACTCGCGAGGCGCACACGAGAACATCGCCAGCCCCCGAACTCCCTTGCGGTCGATCCCGTCACGCACGTGGGCGGTGATCCTCTGGAGATCGGCCGACACCGACGGCTCGTCGGCCGCCACCGGAGCGGCTCGCCGCACCAACCGCTCGAGCTCGCGCTCGACATCCACCGGACGGAGGTTCTGCCGTCCGTCGACGTTGAGGTAGCAGGTCGTGACCGGCGACCCGTCTCCGTCGAACTCAGCCAACTCCCGCACGACCTGATCGGTGATCACGTTCTGCAGTCCTCCTGGCGACGCGTCCCAGCATCGTAGGCGGACCGGCGCGACGACGCGACCGCCCCGGCGCAGGCACATCGACGACCGCCACCGACGAGGCGAGTCGATCAGATGGCGGGTTCGCCCGGACGGACCAGAGCCGCGATGGCGAGGTCCTGATCGGCGGCCCAAGCGGCGACGCCCGAATCGCTGCCGAGGTAGACGACCTGCACCGTCTCGCCGATCCGCGCCAACGCGGCGCACAGGGACCTGACGTGCTCGTCGGGCAGACCGCGGAAAGCGTCGTCGAGGACGAGCGGTACCGACCCGGCGTGGGACACCTTGCGCAACGACGCGACACGTCCGAGCAGGTACCACTCGATCGGCTCGACGCCGTCGTCGTCGAGCTTCCACTCGACGTCGGGCAGCGGACGATCGGCGTCGATCTGCGCCAACACCTCGGCCACCTGCGCGACCACGACGAGCGCGGCATCGCGGGCCGAGGTGGCGTCGCGCTCGGCCTGGCGAGCCTGGCGAAGCGCGGCATGGCGCATGTCGACCTGTTCGGCCGCAATGTGGTGGCGGGCCAGTCGTGCCTCGGTCGCAGCCACGATCTCGGCGGCCTCGATGACCCGGGGGTCGCGGTCCACACGGGGATCGATGGTCGAACCGTGGTCGGCGCCAGGATCGTCGGGCGTGTGCCGGGCGTCGTGTTCGGCAACATCGGCGTCGAGGCGTGCCACCTGCTCGGTGCGGTCGGCGAGCTCGGCCTCGCGTTCGGCGAGTGCCGCGTCGGCCTCGGCGGCCACCCGGCGCAGACGGGCGATCTCCTGCTCCGCCGCCTGCGTCGGGCTCGGCGGCTCGGTGGTGGCTGGTTCGGCGGTCCGGTCGATCGTCGAGGCCTCTGCGTCGGCGCGGGCGAGCGACGCATCGGCCAGGAAACCCTCGGCGGTGCCAATGATGGCCGCCTCGTCGATCGAGACCACCTCGGCACCGACCCGGTGGAGGAGAGCTGCAAGCTCGTCGAGCGCCACGTTGTGCACCGGAGCGGGCACCCGACGGGCACGGAGGGCGCCTTCGACATCGTCGGGGAGGGTGCCGAGCAGATCGCGGGCGGCAACATGGAGCTGGTCGCGCTCGGCCCGCAGCACCAAAACCCGTGCGTCATGCTCCAGCTGCGCCGCGGCCTGAGCAAGCTCGGCCTGGAGCTCGGCGGCCCGCTCCGTCGCGTCCTGCAGGCGCCGCCGAGCGTCGGGATCGATGGTGGGCGCGATGCGCCCCATCACGTACGCGACATACGTGGGGTAGCCGAGGCTCTCGAGGAGAGTGCCGAGAGCCTCGCTCGCCTCGTGGTGCGCCAGCTCGGCGTTCTTGCCGCCACGACGGCTGGATCGCTTCTCGCCCTGCTCCACGACGATGTCGTGGAGACGTTCGATCTCGGCGTCGTCGGCAGGTGAGACGACCTTGGGACGGGAATCGGCCTCGGCCGAGGTGATCGCAGCCCGGGTGTCGGCGAGCTGCTGCTCGAGGCTGACCAGGTCGATGCCCTCGTCGCGGAGCGCGGCTTCGAGCTCGTCGTGGCGCTGGTGGTGCGCCGCGATCTCCGACGCCAACGCAAGGGCCTCGGGCGAGGCCACCATCTCGGCTGCTGGCGGGCCGACACGCACCAGGTCGAGCGCCTGGGTGACATCCGCGACCGTCTCGGTCGACGGCACCGCAGGTGCGGCCGGCTCCGGCTCGACGACCGGGTCGGAGGGCGCGTCGGGTGTATCGCCATCGGGCCCAGCGCGCATCTCGTCGAGCGCGACACGACGGGCCTCGAGCTCCTCGAGCATCTCGAGGAGTGCAAGCCGCTCGAGGTCGAGCTCGGCCTCGAGGTCGACGGCGGCACCGCGTACCGCGGTGAACTGCTCGACGAGGCGGGCGCGCTGCTCCGACGGTGAGAGGTCGGGCGGCGCTCCGTCGAGGCTCGACGCGACCTCGGCTTCGGCCGCCGCGGCTCGGCTGACAGCATCGTCGTGCGCGGTGACGGCGAAGTCGTCGAGTCCCCGGCGAGCGTCGTCGAGCTCGGTGGTCGCCGCGGCGACCCGAGCGGCGGCGGCGACGAGCTCCAACTCGATGCGCTCGAGCTCAGCGGCGGCCGCCGCCTGCGAGCGGAGGGCGACCTCGGCGGAGTCGTCGGACGGAGAGCCCACCAGGTGGGCGCCCGGCAGCTGCTCGGCGTGCACGACCAGGTCGGTGTCGGGCGGTAGCCCCAGCGCGTTGACGGCCGGCGGAGCGATGTCGATCATCAGGTCCTGCGCTTCGACGAGCCCGGAGAGTCCCTCGACGTCACCTCGTGCGATTCGCACCAGTCGTTCCGCAGCGCGCCGGTGAGCACGGGGGGCGAGCCCGCCGAGGACGGTGACGTAGGGATGGAGGTCGAGCTCCTCCCCGTCTTCGAGGTCGAGACGAAGGATGCGCATCTATCTCCTAGGTCGGCGGTTCCGGCCCGCATGTGAGTCCGCCCGTGCGGTGCCGGCGTAGGCCGATCGACCCTTCTCGGCGATCACCTCGCGGTGAGTTCGGCAAACAAGTGTGACGCGAGTGGCCTAAACCCTCAGAACGGCACCCTCTGGGCCGAACTGATGGCGAGGGGGTTTTCGGGATGCCGAGGAAGAGGCGTGGTGGTCCGGTAGCGGAGTGCCCTGTTGCTGCGCACGTCGGGTCGTGGGTGGTGAGCCGTGGCCGTCGCCAAACGGCGTCAGGGGTGCGACAAGTGTTCCGCTGCACGGCGACGGGGTTTGACCCGCATCACTTCACGGTGGTCGTCACCACTACGGGCGTGCCCGCACCGACGTGGTCACCACCGCCGTCGTGTGATGAACACCCGGACGGGCGTGTCGTGCGGGACGGCCGCTACGCCACCTCGACCCGCAGGCCCCGGCAGCGCTACCGCTGCTACCCGACAGGCGGCGGAGCGTTTCACCGCTTCACGTCACTGCTGCCAAGGGAGCATGTCCATGTGGGCACCGACGCCTGCGAGGAGTGCGAGGAGCTGCGGGGCTTGCATCGTGGCGACCAGACCGTGTCGAGGAAGCAGTCGTGGTCTTCTCGTCTGGTCGCCGAGACCTTGCGGGACCTGGCCCGAGGTGCCACCTACGCGGACGCCTCCATTCGGATGCGCAAGGTCACGGGCCGTACCCGGACTCGGACCCAGCCGGTGCCGGGCTCGGCGCGTCCCACCTACACGGGCAGCCGCCTGGCGAGGAACGCCTGGCACATCGCAGCGGACTGGTGTGAGACGTTCTCCCCGGTGCTGTGGGGCCACGTCGAAGCGGAGCTCGTGGCTGGCAACGGCAGAGACAGCGAGGAACGGGAACGGCTGTGGTTGGCCGGGACGCCGAACCCAACGCCGATGATGGTCCTCATCGACGACATCCCCATCAACGCCCGCTTCGTGGATGAGGACGGCGCCAATAGCTCCAGGCGGGACTACTTCGTGCTCGTTGTCGCTGAGGTCGCGTGGGGGCAGACCGTGCGCGACACGATCGACCGTCAGCTGCGGCTGCGTCTGGTGCGGGCCTATCCGTCGAATGACCATCACGCCTACAAGCTGCTGTTCGACGAACTCGGCTACACGCCCGACTTCATCCTCGCCGATGCCGGCAAGGGCCTCATGAAGGCGGTCGCCGACTTCTACAAGGGCGGTATCACGTTCGTGCCCAGCTTGTTCCACGTCCGGGCGGCAGTGGAGAAGGGGCTCTTCGAGACACAAGGTGCGTGGGTCCGGGCCTCGACGAGAGCCCCGAAGGAACTGCGTGGCGACGTTGGCAGCCACCTCGCCGGGCTCCGCAAGAAGAACCTGACGACGATGACGGTGCCGGAGTGGTCTGGGTGGTGGAACGACCTTGAGGCGCTCCTATCGAGCATCGGGGCGCCGGTCGAACCGACGAGGCGACGCCGCAAGAACTACGAGCAGGCCATTGCTGACATCCTTCCGACGCTGGCAGCGCTGCCGCAGCTGCCAGTCTCCACAGGGGGTGTCGAAGTCGCCATCCGCAAGCGCATCGAGCCGATGCTCACCAACCGGGCTCACGCCTTCGCCAACCTGGAGCGCACGAACCGGTTGTTCGACCTCGTGGTCTGCGACGACTACGGGCTCTTCGACGACATAGGCCTGGTCGTCTCGTTGCTTCGCACCGACAGCGCCGACAACCACGGGTGGTCCACGCCGCTGCGCGCCGTCGCCGATCGCCAGCCCCCCAAAACACCAGCTCGAGGGAAGCCCTACTCGTCGCTCCGGGACCAGCAGCTGCTACGCGACATCACCAGAGCGAAAGGCCTCGCATGAGCGCCACCTCCACCGCCTTCACGCTGCTGTGCGAGAGCCACACCTTCGTCGTCATCGACGTTGAGACGTGCCCGTCCGACGACGGGAACCGGATCGTGTCGATCGCTGCTGCCACCATCCGACGAGGTCGCCAACGAGGCATGTGGTCAACACTGGTGAACCCTGGGGTGCCCATCACCAACAGCCGTTACCACGACCTTGCCGATGACGATGTCTCCGGGGCCAGAACCTTCGGGGCTGTCGCCGCTGAGCTTGACGCCCTCCTCGCCGACCCCGACGTGGTCGTCGTCGCCCACAATGCCGCGTTCGATGTGGGCGTGCTTCACCTCGAGCACGCCCGGCTCGGCACCGTCCTGCGAGACGTCCCTGTGATCGACACGATGACGCTCCCCAAGTTCGTCGGCCACGACACCGGACGCAGCCGGTCTCTCGCAGCGTTGCTGACCAGCTTCGGTCTGACCAACGCCCGGCCCCACGACGCCGCCTCCGACGCAGCAGCCACGGGCCAAGCGCTCCTGGCGCTACTCCGCATCGCCGCCAACAACGGCTCAACCGACCTCGCTACCGTCCTCACCGACACCGGCACACTGGCCACAAGCAGCTTCCCACTCGGCGCCGCTGAGCGCATGGCCAACAAGGCGGAGCGCAAAGAACTGCCCGCAGCGCACATCGCCACCCACACGGCGCTCCTTGGCGCCACCGCCACCGACGCCGAACTCGATGACTGGGTCGCCGACGCCTTGGAGTGCGCCGCGCTGCGCTGCGACCTTCTCGCTGACAAGGCCGGCCTCGCAACCCAGCACGCGGCGCAGCTTCACCGTCGTCTCACCGGGCGCCTCAAGGCCTTTGCCGTCACGGCCGACGCCGGCCAGGGCGGGACCCTCGCCGGAGCCTTGAACGCTCTCGCCCCGCACGCCCTCAACAACCGCAGCGCCCGACCCTGGTGGAAGAACCACGGGCCGACGCTCAAAGCCCTTCCCCGCTGCCACCCGAGCAACGGGGTCTGCCCGCAGTGCCGGGACGGGTTCGGATGCCCCACCGACATCGCCCACCAACCCATCGCCGCCCTCGTCTGCCAGGCCCTCGACGGCCACGTCCCCAAGAAGCGCCGCCGGCAGGTCTCAGGTCCCGACGCACGCTGCCTCGTCACCGACTGGGCACGCCTCGGCCTGCCCGACCTGGCTGGCTACGCCGCCTGGCTGGTCGCTGACGCCTGGGCCGCCGAAGGCAACGACTCCCGCAGCGGAACCGCCATCGACCAGGCCGTCGCCGCCGGCGCCTTCGACCCTCGCATCATCTGCGCCTACGCCAAGCGCCTCGTCGCCCAAGGACGCCACCGGGACGCCACCCACTTCGTCGCGAGCAATCTCGGCGGGCGCACCACCGACCCCGGCTGGAACGACCTCGACACCTGGTATGCCCGCTACCTCGCGGAGGCTGCTCAGGCACCCACGAGTAAGGGTCCCCGACCTGGCGCCTCGACCCGCATCGCCCGGCCCGCCGGGCGCACCAGGCCCCGCCGGTTCAGCGTCTGACCACAGAGCCAGGCGGTATGAAGCCCGGGGAAGTCGCAGCACAGGCCAATCGGAGGCCCGCTGCTACGTGGAGTTGGAGACCCTCAGCGCCTCAAGCTCTGACTTGGAGTGTCAAGGCTACGGCAAACTCAAGACGGCTTCCTTTACGACCCACCACAGCTTGCGGAGCAAGCCGGGTCTACCTTCTTCGTCGCGTTCCTCTCCGGCACGGCCGGCGAGACCATCGGTGCTACTCGGCGAGTCGTCAGAGTCGGGAGTCACGGCGTACCGGCCGGAACTCGCCGCCGCGCAACGCCCGCCCCGAAGTGCGAAGCGATGAGAGCAAGCACGGCGGCAAGGACGCTCACCATCAAGACGCCAACGACCGCCGACGGCTCGTCGATGAGCACGCGGATCACGGCACCAACAACCGGCAACGCCACGGTGAGGAGCCCAGCTCGAACTGGCTCGTCCGGATTCAGTAGGCCGGCAATGAAGGCACCCACCAACGCCACAACGCCGGGCAACCACCCAGGCCCCGTGACCGCTGCGAGCATGGCTGCCGCCCCGATCGCCAATGGCACGGCCGTCCGTTGACGCATCGTTGGCCGCATGTTCACGCCATCATCATGGCTCAAAGTGCCGTCCCGCGGGTGACGCAGCCACAACGCCAACGGAGGCATCCACGCTCAGCTCTCCTCACGCTTGCAGCATCATCCGAGGTCATCGACTGAACAGTGCCCGGCGGCGCGATGGAAGCAACCAATCAAGGCCACTCCATCACACTTATTTGCCGAACTCGCGGTCAGACCGGGAGCGACTCGACCCGGGACTTCAGCTCGGGCAGAGCGGTGCGAAGGATCTTCGCCTCGGCCCGCCGCTTGACGAAGCCGGGCAGCGGCACGACGAGGTCGACCTCGAGGTGGTAGGCCACCTCGGTACTGGCCGGATCGTCGGCGACAGGGACGAACTCGTAGAGGCCGTCGAGGGTCTGGGTGAGGTCGCCCTCGACCAACTTCCACGCCAGGCGCTCGGGGGCACCCGTGTAGTCGTACCTCAGGGTGTAGTTCGTACTGCGTCCCATGGCGGCGGTGCGGAACGCCACGTCGAGCGGACGACCTTCGGCGTCGCGGCTCACCACGACGGCGTCCTTCACGTCCTTCGCCCACTCCGGGTAGCGCTCGACGTCGGCGGCGACCTGGTAGCAGACGTCAGCTGCTGCGTGGATGACCGTTCGCTCCATGGCCTGCTCCGACATCGACCGACGCCTCCTCTACCTCTCGTGTGACGGGTCCATTGTGGTCGATGGGGACGACCCCCGTCACCACCGGCCCGCGGCGGGGCCCCTCGGCTCAGCTGATGTCGGCGGGTTTGGGGGTGAAGCTCCCGTGGCGCGCCGTCCACCAGCCGGCGAGGCCCAGCCCGTACAACGGTGCCAGGCTCGTGAAGACCAGCGAACTGAAGGGCTCGATCACGACGACGACGACCACCACGAGTACCTGGACGGCCAGCGAGCCCATCATCGAGCGACGGACCGCTGCGGGAGCGGTGCCAGCCATGAAGTAGAGGCCGCCGATGCCGATGAGCTCGTGGCGGCTGCGCGAGACGGCCGCGGCATAGGCGATGAAGAAGGCGATCGTGCCCAGCGTGAACATCAGGATCGACAACGCCACGACCACCGGTGCCATCGAGTCGAGGGCTACGAGGCCAGCTGCTGCTGCGACGAGGAGCGCGGCGGTGCCGATCCAGGATGCGACCACGAGGCCCCGCCCCGGGATCTCCTCGGATCCACCGGCTGTGGCCGGTCGGTCCGGATCGGAGGGGGCGAGCGGTGGGCGGGCCGGCGTCGCGTCGCGGCCGACGGGTCGGTGCCGATCGGGGACCCGCTCGGGGCGCTCGCCGCGGCGCGTCACGCCGGTGCCCGCGTGCCGAGAGCCGAGCCGAGTTGGCGCGCGAGCAGGTCGTAGGTGAACTCGTCCTCGGCCCGCCGGCGTGCGGACGCCCCCATGGCGCGGCGCTCGTCGGGGTCGTCGACGAAGCGCCGAAGTGCGGCGGCGACCTGGCCGACATCGGAGGGATCGTCGACCACGAGGCCGGTGGTGCCGTGCACCACGGCTTCGTGCGAGCCCCCGCTTCGCCCTGCGATCTGGGCAACGCCTGCCGCTGCCGCCTCCAGGAAGACGACGCCGAACCCCTCCTGCTCGAGACCCGCCCACCGATTGCCGCGGCAGACCATGGCGAAGACGTCGACCAACCCGTACAGATCGGGCATCAGGTCATCGGGGACCCGACCGAGGAACCTCACCGGAGCGCCCGACCGGCGGGCGACGCGCTGGAGCCGACCGAGGTCGCGGCCCCCGCCCGCCACCACCACGTGGATGGCCGGATGTCGGGGCGCCAGGCGGGCGGCAGCTTCGATCACGACGTCGAAGCCCTTGCGGGGCACGAGCCGACTGAGGGCGAGCACCACGATGGCATCGTGCGGGACACCGAGGCGCGCCCGGGCGGCGCGACGAGCGTCGTCGTCGAGTGGGAGGAAGCGATCGACGTCGACACCGGGCGGAACCAGGGTGATCGGTAGGGAGCACCCTGCCGCCCTCTCGGCCTCGGCGGCGGGGTAGCCACCCGCGGCGATGATGCGACCGGCCCCACGGAGGGTGTGGCCGAGGAGCTGGCGGCTGGCCGGGAGGCGACCGTAGACGGTGATCTCGGCGCCATGGAGGACGAGCCCGTATGGGCGCTCCAGACGCGGGCCGACCGCACCTACCGGCAGAGCCGGATCGAGCACCACCAGTTCGGCCCCCACATCGGCGGCCAGCCCGTCGATCTGGCGTACCAGGGCCGGCGTGGGCAGGAGGACCTTCTGCTCGGTGCGCACGACCCGGAAGTCCTGCTGGGCGTCCCACGCGCGGTCGCCCTCGTATGGCGTGGTGAGGACCGTGACGTCGTCGGCCGGCAGGCGACGCCACAGCTCCCAGAGGTAGCTCTGGATCCCACCGAACTTGGGTGGGAAGTCGTTGGTGACGAGGAGGTGCTTCACCGCAGGTCCTCTCGCCGCGGCACGGCTGCGACCATCTCGGCGGCGACCTCCGGATCGGGGTCGCTGGCCAGGTGCTCGACCACCGCGTCGAGGCCCAGGCGGCGCGCGGCCCACGCGTCGTGGGCGCGCACCAGCGGCTGGGGGGAGGCCGCGGCCACGCGCAGGGCCTCG
>JAENWR010000035.1 GCA_016649895.1 Acidimicrobiia bacterium
CGCCCCACTCCTCGTCTCGGCCCGCCCCGCCCCGCCCCGCCCCGCGCCCCAACCCACTCCTCGTCTCGGGAGGATCCTCCACCGTGCTGGTGCAGGATCGTCCCGAGAGCTGCGGGACGGGCGTTCGTGTCACACCCCCTTGCTGTGATGGTGGCCATGAGCACCCGTGACGTGTCCCGACTCCTCGCCATCGCAGCGCGCCAGTACGGCGTCGTCTCCCGGGCTCAGGCGCTCGACGCGGCGTGACCGAGTCGGACGTCTGAAGAACCAACCGGTGGGTATACCCCGACTCACGTTCGGCCAGCGGCTGAAGCTCAAGCCGGACCACGTAATCGACATCGGCTGGCATGACCTCGAAGACGACCCCGAACGACAGTCCCTTGATCCATGGGATCCTAGGCGACAGCTGCCTGACGCACGATAACGGTTATGGCTCATCGTCCAGTCGATCCTCCATGTCGGAGGTCCAGCTGTCGTCACGGACGGGCGGCACTCGTTCGGCTGCACGACTCCGGCCAGCAAGCTTGACCATTGGTGGAGATTGTGTCCATACTGCTCATGGGTCGCTTGCGGCGAAAGAGGGGGGCAACATGAGCGCTGGGGCTAAGCGGGGCATTGCGTCACGCGTGCTGGTTGCCGTAGCTGTCGTGGCCACGGTGCTGGTTCGGCTGCAGGCCGATCCGGCGAGTGCCACGCACCCGCCGTGAAATATTGGGGCGTGTCAGTACACCTACCTGATTTATCAGGATCCCGCTCAGTCATTCACGGGACGATTCCTCAACGGAACGTGCACGCGTCGTGGCGAAATCACCAACTACTACGTCTATGGATTCAACAGGAACCCCGATGCATCGGGATTTAGCTATTTCCTGGGGCAGTGGGTCCCGAGTGCGGCGACTACAATATTCAACTCTCCAGAGTTCCATACGGTCCAAAACACCAACAGCTCAAAAGTGGGGGCTCTGTACTGGGGAGCGCTGCGGCGGGCGCCCGACCCAAACGGGCTCGCCTACTGGACCTCTCAGCTGAATGGGGGGACGCCTTGGTCGACCGTCGTGAGCTCGATCATTAACGGAGCCGAGTACAACAATCGGCGGAACTACGTCAACAACGCAGTCGCACAGCTCTACAACGAGGCCAACTGGTTCAATCTCGGTGTTTGGTTTGAATACTTCTGGGCGATCAGGACAAATCTGCGCTTCGGGACAGACGGTGTGGATCCCTTGAACTGGAGTTCCGACGGTTGCAGCTTTGGGTCTGGGGTCTATCTCACGCACATTGACGAACGAACGTGTCGTCGACACGATTTCGGATGGCGAAACTTTGGCTCAGGGCCACAGCTCGAGCGCACCGGAGCCATGAAGCAGCGGGTCGATGACCAATTCCTAGTGGACATGACCACTCGGTGCAATGCTCGTTGGGGAGATCCCTTCAATCGAGCCATCTGCATCTCGCAGGCTGGCGCGGCGCACATCGCGGTCAGAAACGCTGGTTGGTAGGAGGGAACATGATGCGCGAATCGCCTTGCACGGAATCCAGTGGCCTATCGCTCCTGCGCGGAAGGGCACTCAGGATCGTCGGAGCCGCGGCCGCCGTCGCTGCACTGGCGGGAGGTTGTGGCGATGGTCAGCCAGAGGCCGCCGACGGCGCGGTTTCAGCCGGCCCCGCGAGTCTGTCGAGCACGGCAGAGACGCAGGTGGCCGATTCTCGTTCCATGGTGGCGATGTCGATCCTGCAGGGGCGGGAGTACGCAGTTCGTTCATGCGTGGACTCCGCAGGGATCGGAGTTGCCTACACGCCCGAGGTGCCCTTCCTGGAGGGTGAGCCCGGCCCCGGGTACGGACTGGCCAGTAGCTGGGCCTCCGCTGCCGATAGAAGCGTGGACGCGAGTACCGGCAGCGCCCACGAAGCTAATCACGCAGCGGTCGACGCAATCGATCGAGGGGATAGAGCGGAGTGGGATGCCTGCCACGATGAGTGGCTGGGGGAAGATCGAAGGACCGAAGATCTTCGCTTGTCTGAGCAGCTGTACAATGTGATTGGCAGCGCCCATGCCGCAACACTCGACGACTCCTCCGTTCAAGCGGCATTCGAGCGGTGGAGCGAGTGTCTTGTGGATTCTGCCGGAGTTCGTGCAGCGCATCCTGGCGAGGTTCGCACACTGGTTGAGGAGGAGTGGACTGCCCTCCTTGCCGAGAACGACCTAGAGGCGCAACGCACCATGAGCGACAGAATCGCCGAGTTTGGTGAGTACGAGCGCTTCATCGCCTCGGCTGAAGCTCGGTGCTATTCTGAACATGTTCGAACGACCTTCGATTCCGTCTTCATGGCGGCGCTCGCTCGACGAGAGTCTCAGGAGGACCGGCTCCTGACCATGATCGAGCAAACCCGGCCGCCGTATAGTTATTGGTCGGCAACGGAGGCGGAGCTCCTCGAACGAATGCAGGGTAGCGACGGCAGCCTAGCGAGATAATGTCCATAAAATGGATCACCGTCGTAGGGCCACTTGTACGGGTTGCTGCGGTGGCTGCGTTGGTGCTGTTGGTCTCAAATACTACAGCTATGGCAATCGCGGCGTTCGTGGCTACTGGTCTGTTGTTGGCTGTACGACCTCCGGCGTTCTGGGTAGTCTGGGGGCCAATCGCAGCTGGGGCAGTATCGGTCCGCTGGTTGCTACTTCGGGAGTCCTACGATGCGGCAGGGGCCGCTCTGCTATGGCTTGCGGCTTCAGCGGTGCTGAGTCTCATATTCGCGTGGCGTGGTTCAAGTGAGGGCAGTAGCCCCGCATAGATTGACGGCGCGTTCGCGACTCTGAATCTGCATCGAGTATCCGACGTATCGTCGCAGTGACGCACCTGCGCCCGCGTCGGGCGGACTGTGCGAGCCAATCCGCGCGATGCCCCATCAGTGGTAGGAGCGCAGCCCAGCCGCAGTGATCTGGCTTGTAGATGCAAGTGATCTATCAGGCGTTGGTTCTAGGCCGGTCGAGTGTCGCCGGTGTCCCCCTCGGCGGTCTGTGATGAATCGAATCTTGCTCGCGTGTCGCAGAAGCCGACGCCGTTGTGCATCTGTAGGCATGAGGCGATCGAGGCGCCCTTCTGGGCCCACTTCCCCTAAGCTTGCGATTAAACCTTGGGTTGGCTCGCGGCGGTGTCTTTGACGATCAGGTCGGTGGCTTTGGCGGCGACTTGGCGCATCTTGCTGATGACGGCGCGGAGCTGCCTGTCGTTGGCGATCCACTCTTGGTAGAGGCGGGCCTCGTCTTGGGTTAGTCGCCGGGTGACGGTCTTGCCGTTGACCTTGGCGGTCCACTGGTAGTAGGGCCCGTGTGGTTGGGGCGGGTCGGCGTTGCAGCGGCAGCCGGGTGAGGCGCAGCGCGTGTGACGGTGCGTGATGCTGCCGGCGGCGATGTAGCCGACGTCGGCGAGCTCGCCGACCAGCGTGGCGTAGCGGGTTTGGTAGGCGGCGAGGCGTTCCGCGGTCGATCTGGCCATCGCTGTCCTTCCGTCGTGTCGAGGCGAGTATCCAAGTCTACCGACCAGACAGTAGAAATACTGTCTGGCATGGAACCACAGTCACAGAGGCCGGGCAACGACGAGGCCGGCGCGACGGACGCGCTCGTCGGGTTCCGTCGGGAGCTCCACGACTGCATGTTCAGCTGGGCCGACGCGCTTTTCGAGTTGTGCGACGCGGTTCTGTGCGCCCCGGCGCCGGTCGGTTCGGTGCCGGCACTGAGCCTGGAGCCGGTGTTCCGGCGCAGCCACGGCAGCCTCTACAAGGCGCTCGCCCACGGCAGCCTCGACACCGACATGCTCCGGCGGGCCATCGTGGCCTACCGCCCGGCGCACTGGCCGGCAGTGTTCGCGGTTGACGCGTCGACGTGGGACCGCTGCGACGCGGAGACCAGTCCCGAGCGGGGCTTCTACTACTCGGCGTCGAAGCACTCCGCCGGCCAGCCCATCGTGGCGGGCTGGTCCTACCAGTGGATCACCCAGCTCGACTGGGCACCGGACTCCTGGACCGCACCGCTCGACGCCCAGCGCATCACGCCCAACGAGGACACCACCACGGCCACCATCGAGCAGGTGCAACGCCTGGTCGGCCTCCTCGGCCACGACGGCGACGTCCCGATGTTCGTCTTCGACGCCGGCTACGACCCGATC
The DNA here is from genome assembly GCA_016649895.1 of Acidimicrobiia bacterium. GTDB lineage: Bacteria > Actinomycetota > Acidimicrobiia > Acidimicrobiales > SKKL01 > Actinomarinicola. The sequence goes on from JAENWR010000035.1 coordinate 4,164, forward strand.
GCCCTGGGAGCCGGGTTGGCTGGCACCCGGGCACAGGTGCTGGTGCGCATCAGCTCCAAGCGGGTCTTCCACCCCGACCCCCCGCTCCGCTCCGCCAACACGGTGGGGCGGCCGCGCCGCCACGGCGACCGGTTCGTCCTGTCCGACCCCGCAACATGGCCCGACCCCCACGCCGAGCTCGTCACCCACGACCCCCGTTACGGCGACGTCCGTGTGCAGGCATGGTCCGGGCTGCACCCCAAGCTGCATGGCCGTGGACGCTGGGCCGGTGCCGACGCACCACCGATCGTGCGCGGCACAGTGATCCGAGTCGACGTCGAGCACCTCCCCAAACCCACGGCACGCACGCTCAAGACGTTGTGGCTGTGGTGGTCCGGGCCCGGCCTACCCGACCTCGACGTCTGCTGGCGCGCCTACCTGCGGCGCTTCGACATCGAGCACACCTTCCGGTTCGCGAAGGGCACGCTCGGCTGGACCACCCCCGCGTTGCGCACACCCGAACAAGCCGACCTCTGGACCTGGATCATCGTCACCGCCTACACCCAGATCCGACTCGCCCGAGGCCTCATCGAGGACCTGCGCCTGCCATGGGAACGCCCCCGAGCCCCGGCACTGCTCACCCCATGCCGGGTCCGCAGAGGGTTTCGCCTGCTGCGCGCCACCATCGGCACGCCCGCCGGCCCACCGAAATCCACCAGGGCAGGACCCGGACGACCCAAAGGCACCCGAAAACCGCCACGAACCCGCTACCCAGCAGTCAAGAAGGCCGCCTGACGGCACCGCCAAGGTTTAATCGCAAGCTTAGAGGCCGCGCGGATAGGCAAAAGGGCCTCCGACCAGGTAGTGTGCAGCGAAGTGACCGTCTCTCGGTCGGTGCGAGTAGCTGAACGGCTTGTGTCGAAATATGGTGAAATGTGGCGACGTACCGACCGAACGAGCATCCACCGGCACGCGGACCTCGCCTTGGCCGTCGCCGTGCCGCTCACAGCCAAGCTCATCCATTCGCGTAACCGCTGGTCACCGGCCCGTTGCCTATCCGCTGAGCCTCTAAGTACACCTACGAGGCGCGTCCCGACGAGGTGATGCCGGCCCGGCCGATCGTGCAGCTCCTCGCCCGCGTCGCTTTGTGGTCGCTGGTCGCCGTGGGTGCGCTCGGTGGCCTCGTCGGGCTGGCAGCAGCCGCGATAGCGAACACAACCGCCGACACCACGCCAGAGGGCGTGACAGCGGTGCCCCAGACGCCCCTGGGGGTCACTGCTGTGGCCGAGCAGACGGTGCGGGTCTAGATCGAGGACCCCGACGTGGCTGAGGACTACCTGGTTGATGCACCGGCCAGTCGGATGACGGCGGGCACCAGCTGGCATGTGGTGTGTGCTGGCCGAGCACATCTCCCTTTGGGGCTAGATCTCTTGGGGGCGGAGCCCCCAGATTTTGTGACGAGTTTCATGCGGCTGTCCCGAGTCTCGCGTTGGTGATGTAGGTGGCGAGGGTCTGGTCGATCGTGGTCAGGGCGCGACGAAGCTCGATGGGGGCGGGCGGCTTGTCGCCGGCGTCGAGGAGCGGTCCGAGTAGGCGGCGGTGGAGCTTGGTGTAGAAGACCGCAGCGCGGATGCCCTCGGGTGTCGTCCGGTAGGTGTTGGTGCCGGGGATCTTCTCGATGAGCCCGTGGAGTCGAAGCTTGCGGAGGTCGTAGCCCATCTGGTTGGCGCTGTAGTCGACGTCGAGGAGTCCGGCGACAAGCCCGCGAAGGCTCTGGTTGGTGAAGCCGGTGACGGCGTGGATGACACAGCAGAGCGCGCCGGTCAGGGCCATGGCGCGTGGGTCCCCGAAGCGCAATGCCCCGGTTCGTTGGCCCTCTCGTATGTAGGGCTTGTGGAGACGGTCAAAGAGATCGTCTCCGATGGCACAGCCCTGACCGGCACGCTCGATCTGTAGCAGACGGGCGTTGACTCCGCGGGCTTTGGCGATCAGCTCGGGCAGGTGCTCGAGCCGGGCCAAGACCCCGATGTCGGATGGCTTGTTGATGACGGTCTCGATCCGGAACGCTCTCCCTTCCTTGAGGTATTGCTTGACGCGGCTGTGCTTGTAGGCGAAGTCCATCTTCACCTCGGTGCCGGGCCCGAACACCCGGGTCCGGAACTGCTTGGCGGTGGTGCGGCCCCGGCGGTCACGGCCGAACACGGCGTGGACCTCCTGGGGCCGCCCGATTCCGATGTTGTCGGCCACGAGCGCTTCGAAGAACCGTCGTGCCCGACGCGGGTCATCGAGCACGAGAGTCCGGGAGACCTCGACCTGTCGCATCGACAGCTCCCACCAGTACCCGGCGGCCCGGTCCGTCGCGGTGAACGGCGTGGGGATCTGGGCGATCCAACGGTCGAAGAACCCCTGCACGTCCGCGGGTCCGAACCTCTCGCAGATCGCCGCCAGGCCCTCGGGATCCTCACAGGCCGCGAACCCATTGGCCAGCGCGGTGTAGGAGATCCCGTTGTGGTCGGCCTGGCACTTGGCCCACTCGTGGCCGTTGACCCAGACCTTCGCGGGATACGGGAAGTACGTGCAGATCTTGATGAACCCCAGCCCGAAGTCGGGGTCGAGCACGTAGAAGTAGTAGGTGCCCACCCGCCGAGACGACTTCGTGAAGTCGAACGACACCACACCGGGCACCTCGGAGCGGTTGCGGCCCCCGAAGACCCACTGGAACTCCTGGGCCGCCACGATCGCCACCACCCCGAACCGTCCCGCCGCGAGCGCGTCATCGACATAGGGACGGACGTGATCGACCTTGCGGTCATCCCAACGGGACCGGTCCGGCTTGTTCAGATGCAGGATCGGGATGCCGTAGCTCTCCGCGTAGGCCTTCACCTCACGGCGGAACCGGTTGCCGATCTGGGAGAACAACGCAGGCGAAGGCACCGGGTTCCCGAGATGCTCGGTCAAGAACCGCACGACCTGCCCACCCACCTGGAGGTTCGGGACGTACGCGTTCAACAGCATCCGATCCACACACTCCACCTCGAGAAGCACATGGCCGTCGAGGACCTCATTGATGTTCGTCACTGTCGCCACCACCACAGCCTGAACCCGCCAGCGACACGACACCAGAGCCGACCCGGGAGGGGGCCGGGGGGAGGGCCTGCCCTCCCCCCGCTAAGAGACTGCTGAGCAATTGGCCGGCGGGTGGTTCGATTCGCGAAGGTGGCGCGGATCGAAAAGAATGGGGGGATGCAGGGATCGTCTCGCCCGGATCGTGAGCTGTTGGACGCTGCGGCGTTGTGTTCGCATCTTCTCGGGGACGGGTCGGTGCACGCGTTCTTGGCTGAGCATCGCCACCGGCTGTTTCCCGACGAGTTGTTCGCCGATCTGTTCGCGACGAACAAGGGTCGCCCGTCGGTACCTCCGATCTGGTGGCCACGGTGATGGTCCTCCAAGCGTTGGAGGGCAGGTCTGATCGCGACGCGTGCCAGGCGTTGCAGACCGACATCGCGTGGAAGGCCGCTGCCGGTCTGGCGTTGACCGACGAGGCGTTCCATCCCACGGTCCTCACGTTGTGGCGCAACAAGCTCCGGGCGTCGGACGCTCCGCAGCGGATCTTCGACGCCGTGAAGGCCGTGATCGTGGAGTCCGGGGTGATTGCCGACAAGCACCGGCGGGCGCCCGACTCGACGGTGTTGGATGACGCGGTCGCCCGCCAGGACACGATCGGCATGCTCGTCACTCAGATCCGACGGGTCCGCAAACTCGTCCCCGAGTTGGCTTCGGTGTGGGTCCGCGAACACAACTTGGAGGGTGGCCGCCCGCCGTGTGACTGGGACGACCCGACGGATCGGGACCGGTTGGTGTCCGAGCTCGTCGACGACGCCAACGAGCTCGTGTGGGCGGCCGACGACCTCGTCGCTGACGGTGTCGAGCTGACCGAACCCCAAGCCGACGCGGTCGCTCTATTGGCGTTGGTGGCCGGCCAAGACGTCGAACCGGGTGACGGGCCGGGTCGTTGGCGGATCGCCCGACGCACCGCTGTCGATCGGATCGTCTCCACCGTCGACCCCGAAGCTCGCCACGCCCACAAGACCCGCTCGTCGTACCGTGACGGCTACAAGGCCCATGTCGCCGCCGAGCCCGACACCGGGCTGGTCACCGCGTGCGACATCGGCCCCGGCAACGTCGGCGACACCGACGCCGCCCCAGGCCTGATCGCCGACGAGCCAGCCGGGACCGAGATCCTCGGCGATTCCGCGTACGGCTCCGGCGAGTTCCGAGACCACCTCGAAGACCGGGACATGACCGCGGTGGTCAAGCCGCCACCGCTGCGCCCCGCCGTCGCGGGTGGCTACACCCTCGACGACTTCGCGATCGATCTCGACGCCCGCACCGTCCTGCCCAGAAGAGATCACCGTCACCATCACCAAATCCGGCACAGCCCGCTTCGGGACCAACTGCGCCGACTGCCCGGTCCGGTCCCGCTGCACCACCGCGAAGACCGGTCGGGTCATCAAGTTGCACCCCCACCACGCCCTGCTCGCCGCCGCCCGGGTCCTCGCCGGCACCGACGAGTTCACCAACACCTACCGCCAGCACCGACCGATGATCGAACGCACCATTGCGTGGCTCGTCAAAGACAACAACAGACGGCTCCGCTACCGCGGCGCCGAACGCAACCGGCTCGGCTGGTCCCACCGATGCGCAGCCGTGAACCTCAAACGACTCCTCGCGCTCGGACTCACCCACAACGGCCACCTGGACCACCACCGCACCGGCCTGAACGCCCCGGAAGCGGCCCCCGGGCCAGTCAAGGAGGGACGACTCACGGCTCGAAAGCCACCTGCGTGACTGGCTCAACCCTCAACGCCAGCTCTTCGGTCAGACATGACCCGAGGACCAACCCCCAAACCTACGCCGCCACCCCCAGAAACGCCCTTGCTCAGCAGTCTCCTAGTGCCGCGATCATCCTGCATGCAGGCGAAACCCTCAACGATGCTGCGGTGCGGCTCAACCTCCGGTGGTCACCGCAGTGGCTGACCGACGCCGGCTTCACGGCGGTGGACGCGGGTGGAGACCTGGTCTCGATGGACGGAGCCGCCGTCGCGACTGGACAGATCACATGGTCCCCCGACATCAGGACGTGTCGCGTCGAGGACCAGATCTCGAACAACGTGGCGCCGGGCTCGACGCGATATGAGAGGCGGCTGGCGGGTGAGCTGGCGTTGCTCGCGCTGTGGACTCGTGCGATGCTCGATAGCAATCTCGTCGACATCCGCCCTAATGCCGACCTGGATGGCAACACCCGGGGTGCGAGGTTCCGGGACTATCTCGTCTACTCGCTGAACGAGAGCCTGCCCGAGGGGTGGATGTGAGGCATGAGGTCTCGCTTACCTCCATCCGTGGCCTGCACATGCGCAGAGGCGTCGGCAGCCGCAAGAGCGACATCGTGGTGATCGACGACGGAGGCCGCCTGGTAGCGGTTGTGTCCTCGAAATGGACCTGGCGTTCAGGCCGAGGCACCGAGGCCGCACAGATGGTGCCCCTCCGCCAGTTCCGACCCGACGTCCCGTACACCCTGGTGACCGCCGAGTTCTCGCGGTCGAAGGTTGTAGCCCGAGAGAGCATCGAGGACCGGGCTTACCAGGCTCTACGCGTTTGAGTGGGGAGAGCAGCGGGATCGGATGCGGGGTGGTCGGGGTCGGGCGGGCCAGTCGATGCCGCCGGTGTGGAGCAAGACGCGGAGCCGGTAGTGCTCGAAGCGGCGGAACCCGTGGCCGCATCGCTTGACCTTTTTCACGCACAGGTTCAGGCCCTCGCTGGGTCCGTTGGATGCGCGGGTGTCGTGGTAGGCGAGGATCTCGGGTCGCCACCTGGCGAGGGTCTTGCCGAGGGAGCGGATCTCGGCGACGTCGTCGTCGGCGCATCCGGCGATGACCTTGTCGAGGAGCAGCTCGGCCTCATCGCTGATGGCGGTGAGGTAGAGGTCTCTCACAGATTCTTTGGCGAGCCATCCGCCGAGGACTTCGTCGTTCGGGTCGCCGACGCGCAGACCCAACAGCATCCGTTCGCGGCCTCGGTCGTCGAGGCGTTCGGCTCCGGTGAGCATGATCTTGCGGATCTTGAACAGCGGGTCGTCGCGGCGGCCGCGATGGCCGAGCGTCTCGTTCTGCACCCGCCGGCGAATCTTGTCGAGACACCGGTTGGCGACGCGGACCACATGAAACGGGTCCGCGACTCGGGTCACGTGAGCGAGGTGCGGGGTGAGCCCAGAGCGATACGACTCGGTCAGGTCCGTGGCGACGACCTCGACCCCAGCCAGCCACGCCTTGTCCGCCTTGGATGTCCATTTGCGCAGGTCACGGGCACTGTTGCCGGGGAACATGTCGATCATGGTGTGACGGGACAAGTCGACCAAGCCCGACACGTACATGGTGTGGTGGTCCCGGTTCGCAGCAAGGAACGAGGTCTCGTCGACACCGAGCTGGGTCACCGGGCCGACCCGGTCCGGGTGATCGACCAGGCGGGTGCCGTGATCGATCACCGCGTTCATGACCGTCCACCAACACACCCCGAACTCGGCCGCGACCGTCGACACCGGACGGGCCAGTTCACCGACCTGGCGGCACGCCTCGAGCCCGGCTCGCCACGTGATCAACTGCCGAGCCAACACCGCCGGGTTCATCTCGGTCCAGGTCCGGACCGGGCACAGTTCCTCTCTGCACCGCCAGCGTCGCTTGCGCCACACCAGCCGCGTCGGCCGCCCGAAACAGGCCAGGTCCCGGATCTGGATCGGCATCCGATCATGGGCCTGAGCGCGCACACCACAGGACCCGCACCCCACCACATCCGCGGTCGTCTCGATCGTGATCACCAGCTCCGCTGGGTCCTCGCGAACGCCGAGCACAACGAACCCGTCGAGTCCCAACATGGCCTCAGCCAGACCAGTAGCGTCGCTCATCGTCAGGGGTCTCCAAGTCGTAGTAGCCGTAGAACAGCCACCACGATGACGGGACCCCTGACTCCACCGGTGGATGCCCCGCTACCTCACCTCTCCCCACTCAGTCGCGAAGAGCCCCATAACCCTGCGCTAAGCGCCCGCTCGGTCGGCGCGGTGCTTGCCTGTCAGCTCCTCGAGGAGCGACATGGTCTCGGGGTGCACGGTGTCGTCGGGCTCACAACCCGTGTCGGGGTCCGCCACGGCGTCGCATAGCTCTCGGAAGGCACGGTGGACGCCGGGCCGGCTGCCGGCGGCGTGCGCGGTGCGCATCAGGAGGCGGTACATCCGTCTGAGGGCATCGCTCGTAGGCCCTGCGGGCCGCCCACTCTGCGCCTCGCCAGTCACCGGTGGCGAGGCGGATCTCTGCGAGTTCCTCCGCAGCGTCGACCACTTGGGCCACGATCATGCCCGCCCGGGGCGCAACCCACGCGAAGCCACGTCCCACACCGGTGAACGGTTCGCCGGCAACCAGGGTCAGGGCTTCGGCGAGCAGCTCGGCTGCGGTCGTTGGGTTATCGATCGTCTCCGCCTGGTCGACGAGGGTCCAGAAGAGCCCGTAGTCGGTGACCGCCCGGTCTCTGAGGACGTAGCGGCCCTCTCCGCCTTGGGGCAACAGACGCCCGCCATGGCGGCCCTCGCCCAGGGCTGAACGGGCGGCAGCCATCACGTTCGCGAACGTCTTGGGTGAAGATCGCCCTGATGGCCACAGAGCCGCCTGCACGTCGTCGCGTGGGACCTCTGCCTCACGCAAGGCGAGGTACACGATTGCCTCTGCGGCCTTGACCTTCGAGGGTCTCGACCGCCCCCGCATCGGAACCGTCGACGCGCCGTGTGATCGTCACATCGCCCAGGACCCGAACGAGTACATCGACCTCGGCCAACAACGTGGCCAGCATCGGCTCGCCAACCACGCCACCACGATCGACCAGGTTGATCTCGCCATCATCGACATGGTCAGCGGCGACGAGGGCCGGGACGACCCGAGCCGGGTCGATCGGCACAGCGTCGGGCGTCACCATCTCAGGCTCAGCCGCTGCTGCATCTGCCAGCAGCTCCGCGACCAGTCGGGTGTCGCTGTCGTCGAGCAGTCGGGCCCTCACCTCGATGTCGACACCGTCCACCACCACGAACCCCTCGGGGGTGATCACCGCGCGTCGACCCAATTCGAGCGACCCTGCGGAGATGGCTACTCCGACGGTGTGATGGGGACGCGCCGCGATCATCTCGGCCGCGCCGCCATCTAGTTCGGTGGGAGCCGCCAAGCTCACGATCACTGTCGGCTCCCACGCGTCGGGGGTCTCCCCCACTGCTCGCGCCTGGCCGGTCGTCGCGCATCCCAACGAGCTGAGCATGGCGGACGTCTCCGCGATCTCGCCGGCGGCCAGACTCAGAGGGTCACGGACCGATCCGACCGTCTCGACCCACGGAAGAGCCGTGAGGTCCCCGGTCATGCCCACCAGGACAACTCGCGGCTGGACGGCCCAACATGCGGTGGATGCGCCGACCGCGATCGCACGCAGCCATCCCGTGACCAGCTCGGGCGGGCCATCGACACTCAACACTCCGGCCGCCTCGAGGTCGACCAGGACCTCCGCACCGCCACGGGTTGTGCCGATCGGGACCATCGCCGGCGCCGGAGCGCCGGCATGGGCACCCAAGCGATCCAGGTCCGCAGCAGGAAGGCAGGTCTGCCACCGCCGAGCGGTGGGCTGGGTGAACCCGCTCGGGGCGTGGCCGGCATCGTCATCGAACACGAGCGTGATCGTGTCGTTCGGTCGCTTCCACCCACGCCAAGGCACCAAGGCCCGTGGCCCCCGCTCCCGCGGCCGCGGCTCTCATTGCGGTGTCCAAGAACTCGGCTCGCTCCGGGGCAGCGCCCGCTCGCAGCACGGCCTCAGCGTGGCGCAGCGGCGGTGGCGGAACCGCGACTCGCTCTCCGCTACGACGGCTTCGCTGTCACGCTCGTCGTCTCCGATCGAGGAGCACGACGAGACCGGCGGTCGCGACACCACCGCCGAGCAACCCCACCGGAGCTGTACTCGCGAGATCGTCTCTACTGTCGACCTCCGCCGGTGATGGCTCTGTGATGTCCTCAGCGTCGTCGACGACCTCTGGCCGGACACTCTCCGGTGACGGCTCCACCGGCTCCGCGGCTCTCGGGTCGGGATCGGCCAGCTCCAACACGGGTGGAGGGTCCACGGTGACAGGACCGGCGTGCGACTCGTCGCCCGCTGCGTCGGCCATCGGGGTGAGCGCTGGTGGGGTGGTCTCGCCGGGCACCTCGGAACCTGTCGCCGTGTCCGGGGCCACAGCGTCGTCACCGGGGAGGGCGAGGACCCAGCCCGGTTGGATCCTGGATGGGTCCACCACGGTGTCGTTCGCGGCGACGATCTCGGGGTAGCGGTGTCCGTCGCCGAGAGGGGTCTCGGCCAGGTCCCAGAGGGTGTCACCCGGCGCGATGACGACCTCGGTCGCAGCGCTGCCCGCCGGGGCGGCAACCCCGGGGAGGGTAAGGACCCACCCAACCTGCAACATGCCGGCGGCGGTGAGCGATGACCCGTCGGTTTGGGTGACGCCTCTGTTGGCGTCGAACAGCGCCACCACCGCGGCCGAGACTTCTTCAGCCGAACCGCCCGGCGCCAGGTATCGCTCGGCGATCCCCCCCCCAAGGTGTCGCGCCGCTCCACGGTGTGCTGGATCCCGACCGCGGCCTCACGAGACGCCTCGCTCGCCAGATTCAAAGGTGCGCCAGGGGGTACCGGGAGCTCGGCCTCGACGGTGTGGGCAAGTGCGGCAGCATCCGCGATCGGGGCGGTGGGAGCCGCCGCCGCGGGGTTGGTGCTGGGAACCAGCATCATCATCGACCCGAGCAGGGCTCGCGGCGAGGCGTTGCATGGCCCCAAGACCGGCGACCGGCCCCGCCATCGCACCGCGAACCAGCGCCACGGACTCGACGACCAGCGCGGTGACGAGCTGCGCCCACGCCACCCACACCGCGACCGCCAACACGTTCCACACGAGTTGCGGGTCGAGCGGCACCGACCCGTTGATCGTTGCGGAGATCTCCGACCACGCCGGCAACACCCGCGGGAGGGGCCAGCCGACACCGGCCGCCAACGCGGCCGGAACACCGGCCACGAGCGCCACTGTGGCGACCAGGGCGGACAGACCCCGGATGATGAGTGAGATGGATCGCACGTCAGGTCCCTTCGTTGGTCATGTCGCACCGGCCGCTACGGCCCTGCTGCCCGACGGGGTCTGGTGTTGCATCGTCAGGTCCCGACACTGGTCACTCCACGAGCAGGGATCGCCGATGCCGTGGCGGTCACGGTTTTCGAGTCGATGCCGAGCAGCGCCAACATCGGGGTCTCCTGCACCAGCTCGACGGTGACCTCGACGCGGTCGGTGGTGATGACCACCGAGGTCGGCTCGATGTCTTGGGCATCGAGGAATCGCATGCTCGGGCGCATGCGCTCGGCCGGCGTGCTCGCCCGCCCGTTCGCCGGTGTCTTCACCGTGCCCGGATCCGGCGGGTGGCTGCAGGAGCAGTGGGCGGCGCACCTCGCTTCGGGCGCCGGTGTCCGGGCCACCCATCGGGCTGCGGCTCGGCTGCTCGAGGTCGAGGGCTTCGACGACGCTCGGGTTGAGGTCACGGTGCCGCACGTCTGTCGCATCCACGTGCCAGGCGTGATCGTGCACCGGTCGACCGACCTGGCCGGCGAGCGGCGGGTGCGGCGCCACGGCTTGTGGGTGACGAACGGCACGCGCATGCTGGTCGACCTGGGTTCGGTGGCGTCGGCGGCACAGCTGGAGGTGGCGCTCGACGATGCGTTGCGGCGGGAACTGACGACGCCCGACCTCTTGCTGCAGGCGATCGCTCGGCTCGGGCGCCCGGGTCGGATGGGCGTGCCCGCGCTGCGCGCGCTGCTGGAGGAGCGGGGGGAGGTCGACAGCCTCACCGATACCGGGTTCGAGACCCTGCTGTTGCGGATCTTGCGACAGCACGGGTTGCCCCGGCCCACCACCCAGCACGTGCTCCACGACGACTCGGGCGCGTTCGTCATGCGCTTCGATGCCGCCTACGTGGCGGAGAAGGTGGGCATCGAAGCCGACAGCGAGCGCTGGCACATGAACCGGGAGCGGTTCGTCGACGATCGCACCAAGCGAGCCCGTGCCGCCGCCTTGGGCTGGCAGGTCCTCGCGTTCACCCACGGCCACGTCACCCGCGACGGCGCGTTCGTCGCCGACACGGTCGGTCAGACCCTGCAGAGGGCGCAACGCACAGACCGACCGGCCTGAGAGGCGCGTTCAGGGCTCGGAGGGTGTGGTTCCGGGCTCATCGACGAACCTCGAGTGGCGGAGGTCGTCATCGGGCAGCGACCCGAAGCCCCAGGTCGACACCAACTCGCGGCTCTCGGCGTCACGCCACACGCAGTAGACACCGAGCGCTGCGACACCGACCACGACTCGACGCCGCCGTCGGTGGGTGGGTGGGCGATCTTGGCGAAGGACAGGAGGGCTACTCGATCTCGACGACGATGTCGCCGGCGCCGACCGAGTCGCCGACGGCGACCTTCACCGCGGTGACCTTGCCGGCCTTCTCGGCGTTGATGTTGTTCTCCATCTTCATGGCCTCGAGCACCACGACCGTGGCACCGGCCTCGATCTCCTGGCCCTCCTCGACCACCACCTTCACGATGGTGCCCTGCATGGGGACGGTGACCTTGCCGGCGTCGGCGGTGCCGCCGGCACCGCCGCTGGAGGACGAGCGCCGCGGGCGACCGGCCCCGGCCTTGGCGCCGGCGGGAACGACAGCGCCCACCTGGCTCTCGGGCACGAACACGCTCACCGAGAACTTGCGACCGTTCACCTCGACGTCGACGTCGCGGCGCACCTTGGGCTCGGCCTCGCCGCCGTCGGCAGCGGCCGGAGCCGCAGCACCCGACGCCGACACGCCCGACAGGTCGAGGGTCTCCTCGACCCACTTGGTGGAGTGTTCGCCGGCGGCGAAGTCGGGGTGCGACAGGATGGCGACGTCGGCTGGAGCCGTGGTGGCCACTCCCTCGACCTTCAGCTCCGACAGGGCCCGCAGCATCCGCAGACGAGCGGTCTCGCGGTCGGAGCCCCACACGACGAGCTTGCCGACGAGGTTGTCGTAGTACTGGCTGATCTCGTCGCCGGCCTCGTAGCCGCCGTCCCACCGCACGCCGTATCCCTGGGGCACGGTGAGCGTCGAGATGCGTCCCGGCGACGGCAAGAACTTGCCGCCCGCGGGGTCCTCGGCGTTGATCCGGCACTCGATGGCGTGGCCCGAGAGGCGCAGGTCGTCCTGGGTGAAGCTCAGCGGCTCACCGGCCGCCACGCGCAGTTGCTCGCGCACGAGGTCGATGCCCGACACCAGTTCGGTGACGGGGTGCTCGACCTGCAGGCGGGTGTTCATCTCGAGGTAGAAGAACTCGCCGTCCTGGTACAGGAACTCGACCGTGCCGGCGTTGACGTAGTCGCATCCCTTGGCCACCTTCACCGCGGCCTCGCCCATGGCCTGGCGGACCTCGTCGGGGAAGTTGGGGGCGGGGGCCTCCTCGATGAGCTTCTGGTGGCGGCGCTGCGCCGAGCAGTCGCGCTCGCCGATCCAGACGCAGTTGCCGTGGGTGTCGGCGATGATCTGCATCTCGATGTGGCGCGGCCAGGTGAGGTAGCGCTCCATGTAGATCTCGTCGCGCCCGAAGTAGGCGAGCGCCTCGCGCTGGGCCGACTCGATGGCGGACCCGACCTCGTCGGGCCCGCGCACGACCTTCATGCCGCGGCCACCGCCGCCGTACGCGGCCTTGATGGCAATGGGCCAGCCGTGCTCGCCGCCGAAGGCGAGCACCTGCTGAGGGTCGGTGATGAGGTCGTTGTTGCCGGGCACGCCGGCGACGCCGACCTTCTCGGCGGCGAGACGGGCCGAGATCTTGTCGCCCATCACCTCGATGGCCTCCGGTGGGGGACCGATCCACTTGACGGTGCCCGACTCGATGATCGAGCGGGCGAAGTCGGCGTTCTCGGAGAAGAACCCGTAGCCCGGGTGCACGCCATCGGCGCCGCTGCGCTCGATGGCGTCGAGGATGGCCTCGGTGTTGAGGTAGCTCTCGGCGGCCGTCTGGCCTCCGAGGGCGTAGGCCTCATCGGCGAGGCGGACGTGGAGGGCGTCGCGATCGAGCTCGGAGTACACGGCCACCGAGGCGATGCCGAGATCTCGGCATGCACGGATGACACGGACTGCGATCTCGCCGCGGTTGGCGATCAGGACCTTGGTGAGCACGCCCCTATGGTTACGACATGCCGGGTGATGATGCCAGAACAGCCCTCGCGGGCTCCCGGTTCGCCGACGTCCGCTGGGTGGACCAAACCGGGTCGACGAACGCCGACCTGCTGGCCATCGCGGCCGAGGGTGGAGGCGACGGGATCGTGCTCGTCGCCGATCACCAGACCGCGGGCCGCGGTCGGCTCGGCCGCACGTGGGAGGCGCCCCCGGGGTCGTCGCTCTTGTGCTCCACGCTGCTGCGTCCCGATCTCGGGATCGAGGCGTTGCACCTGGTCACGATGGCTGTCGGCGTCGCCGCATCCGACGCCTGCGAGTCGGCGACCGGTGTTCGGCCGCGGTTGAAGTGGCCGAACGACCTGCTCGTCGGCACCGATGGCGACGAGCGGAAGGTGGCGGGCATCCTCGCCGAGTCGATGGTGCGCGGCGGCGACGTCGTGGCCCTGGTCGTCGGCATGGGCATCAACGTCAACTGGCCCGACCAGCTGCCGCCCGAGCTGGCATCCATCGCCACTGCGCTCAACCACCACACCCGGTGCCACCACACGTCAGCTGGCGCAGCGGTCGACCGCGAGGGCCTCCTCGTCGCCCACCTGCGCGGCCTCGAGCCACTGCTCGACGCACTCGCCACCACCGAGGGACGCGACGCTCTGCTCGACCGCTACCGCGAGCTGTCGGCCACGCTCGGGCGCGAGGTCCGGGTCGAGACGTCGACGGGTGCCATCGCCGGTCGGGCGGTCGACATCGACGCCGAGGGACATCTGCTCGTCGACCTGGCGGGCCAGCTCGTCCGGGTCGCCGCTGGCGATGTCGTGCACCTCCGGCCGATCGGCTGATTCGACACCGCCCCCGTCACCGCCTCGACCTACGGGTCGACGTCGGAACTGGCGAGCTCGTCGAACGCCGCGGCAGCTGCCACTGTGAGCGGCCCGGGGCACAGGGGCAGTGGACGACCGTCGACGGCTCGGATGGCCTGCACGTCGCGGGTCGACGACGTGAGGAACGCCTCGTCGGCATCGAACAGCGCCGACAGCGGCAGATCGGCCTCGACTGCGTCGGTGACCTCGAGCACCAGTTCGCGCGTGATGCCCGCCAGGGGGCCGGCCGACAGCGGCGGGGTGACGAGCCGCCCGCCGATGCCGACGAAGATGTTGGATCCCGTTCCCTCGCAGAGGTTGCCGATGGTGTTGGCGAAGATGGCCTCGCTCGCTCCCCGCTCGAGCGCGTGGGCCAGCGCCACCAGGTTCTCGGCGTAGGAGGTCGTCTTCGACCCGACGAGGGCGCTGCGCTCGTTGCGGGGCCACTCGACGGTCCGCACATCGGTGTGTGGCGGTGTCGACGGCAGTCCGGACACCGCGAGCACCAGCGTGGTTCCGTCGTTGCCGCGGTTCGGCCCGAGTGGTCCCGGTCCGCCGGTGAGGGTGATGCGGAGCCGGCCGTCGACCAGCTCGTTGGCGGCGACGACCTGGGCAACCGCCCGCCGCACGATGTCGTCGGATGGGGCCGGCAGACCCAGCGCCGCGGCCGAGCGGGCCAGCCGCACCAGGTGCCGTCGCATGGCGAAGGGAACCTCGTCGAGCACCTTGAGGGTCTCGAACACGCCGTCGCCGACCGTGAGGCCATGGTCGAACGGTGAGATCCGCGCCTGCTCGGCCGCGACGAGCTCGCCGTCGATCCAGACGATGCCGAGCGAGGGCCGTGGGGGAGGTGGGTCGCCGGCGGCAGCCGCGGCGGAGGTGACGGCGTGATCGGACATCGAAGCGGATCCTACGACCGGACCCGCGGCCCGAGCGGGGCGGTTGGCCGCTGGTACGCTCCCGCCCGTGCGGTCGGTCTCGCCAGGAGGTCGTGGGCGTCGGACCTGGCCCCAACGGCTCGTCCTCTCACTCAACGTGGTGCTCGTCCTCGCCGCCCTCCTCACCGCGGCGGGCATCGGCTACAGCTACGACAAGGTGGGCAGGATCCCGCGCGTGTCGTTCGACGACGGCGTGCTCGACGACCGCTCCACGTCCGAGGGGGTCACCGAGGCCATCAACGTGCTGCTCGTCGGCACCGATTCCACCGAGGGCATCGACCCCGACGATCCCATCCTGCACGGCCGGCCTCCCACCCTCGGCGCCGACGTCATCATGGTGCTGCGTCTCGAACCCGACACCGGCGAGGCCGCCCTGCTGTCGATTCCCCGTGACCTGTGGGTCCCCATCGCCGGCGAGGGCTCCGAGGCGAAGATCAACTCGGCCTACGCCGTCGGCGGACCTCCGGCCCTGGTCGAGACGGTCACCGACTACCTCGACATCCCCATCCACCACTTCGTGGCCGTCGACTTCGCCGGCTTCCGTGAGGTGGTGGCCGCCATCGGCGGGGTCGAGGTGTACCTCCCCCGGCCGGCGCGCGACGCCGGCAGTGGCCTGATCATCGAGGAGGCCGGCTGCCAGGTGCTCGACGCCGAGATGGCTCTCGCCTACGCCCGGTCGCGGCACTACCAGACGTTCACCGACGGCCGCTGGGTCCGCGACAACCTCGACGACTGGGGGCGGATGCAGCGCCAGCAGGAGTTCCTGCGGCTGGCGATGTCGCGGGCCATCGACCGGGGCGCCCGCAACCCCGCCACCCTCAACGCCATCGTCAACGGCGTGCTCGGCGACCAGGCGGTCATCCTCGACGACCAGCTCACCACGGGCATGATCCTCGAGATCGCCATGGCGTTCCGCCTGTTCAACCCCGGCAGCCTCGGCGGCTACGGCCTGCGCGACTACGTCGACGACGAGTGGAAGGGCAACCTGGCCGTGCTCGTGCTGCGCGAGAACGAGGCGGAGCCGCTGCTCGACCTCTTCCGTGGCACCCAAGGGCTCGACCCCACGCCCGAGACGGTGCGGGTGAGGGTGCTCAACGGCAGTGGCGAGCCGAACCAGGCCTCCGAGGTGGCCGCCGACCTCCGCCTCGCCGACTTCGTGGTGCGCTCGACCGACAACGCGCGCGTCGATCTCGACCGCACCGAGGTCCGCTACGCGCCGGGGCAACTGGCCAGTGCCGAGCTCCTCGCCCGCTACCTCGCGGTGGCGCCGATCCTCATCGAGGACCGCGAGCTGACCCAGGTGCCCGTCGTGCTCGCCACGGGCGCCGACTACACCGGGCTCCTCGCCGAGCCACGCGACCCGCGATCGCCGAGCCGGCCGTCGCCCACCACCACCGACCCGGCTCCGACGACGACCGCCGAGGTGATCGACCCCGACCAGCCCGACCATCCGGGCGACGCCCCACCAGCTCCGGCCTGTTGATCTTCCCCTCCAGTAACCTGGCACATCCCGCCCTGACACGATGGGCGCCTGACCCGATGGGCGCCGGCCGCGCCGCGCCCTACCCTGACCCAGCGAGGACACCATGACGAGCACCATCGCAGTGATCGGCACCGGTTACGTCGGGCTCACCACCGGCGCCTGCTTCGCGTCGCTCGGCCACAACGTGATCTGCGCCGACATCGACGCCGACAAGATCGAGCGCCTGCGCCGGGGCGAGATCCCCATCCTCGAGGATGGACTCGACCGGCTCGTGTTCGAGGGGATCCGCTCGGAGCGCCTCAGCTTCGTGGTCGGTGCCGTCAACGCCGCGGCCGAGGCCGAGTTCTCCTACCTGTGCGTCCCGACCCCTCAGGGCCTCGACGGATCGGCCGACCTGTCCTACATCGAGGCGGCGGCGGCCGAGATCGGCCCCGTCCTTCCCGCCGAAGCCGTCGTGGTCAACAAGTCGACCGTGCCGGTGGGGTCCACCCGCGTCGTCGAGCAGGCGCTCGGGCGCAGCGACGTGTTCGTGGTGTCGAACCCCGAGTTCCTCCGCGAAGGTTCGGCGGTGTCCGACTTCCTGAAGCCAGATCGGGTGGTCATCGGCGCCGACAGCCAGGCCGCCGCCATCCGGGTGGCGTCGCTCTATGTGGGCATCCCCGCCCCCATCATGGTCACCGACCCGGCATCGGCCGAGACGATCAAGTACGCGGCCAACGCCTTCCTCGCCACCAAGCTGTCGTTCACCAACGCGGTGGCGGCGATCTGCGAGGCGGTCGGAGCCGATGTGAACGACGTCATGCTCGGCATCGGCTACGACAAGCGCATCGGCCAGGAGTTCCTGCAACCGGGCCCGGGTTGGGGCGGAAGTTGCTTCCTGGGTGACGAGACGCTCCTCGCCCGGCGCGGCACCCACGTCGCGCTCCGCTCGTTCGAAGAGCTGCACACGCTCGTCGAACAGGTGGGAGCATCCGGTTGGGAGGTCCTGGCGTGGACGCCGGGCGACCCCACACCCGAGTTCCACCCGATCGCAGCCTTCACCAGACGCCCCTACTCGGGCGACGTCATCGACGTGCGCACCAAGATGGGTCGACGTCTCGCCGTCACCGCCGATCATCCCATGGTCATCGGCGACGGTACGCACGCCGCCCCCACCGAGGTGGTCACCGCCGCCGAGCTGGTCACCGACGACTGGCTTCCGGTGGCCATCGGCGCTCCGATGCCCCTCGTCGATCCGCCTCGCGTCGGTGACCTGCTCGACGCGATGGAGCCTCTCGGCATCGTCAGCGACAAGGTCATCGTCCGCCTGTCCGATGCGCAGCGGGCGGCTGTCGAGCTCCGAGCGGACGAGCTGCACTGGACACGACGACGCGACATCCTGCGGTGTGGTGCGATGCGACTCGCCGAGCTCGAGGACCTGGGGCTCGACCCAGCCGACACCCGGGCGTCGACTGTCACCAACGGCACCTACTTCCCAGCATCGATCCCGATTGACGAGCAGTTCTGGCGCGTGGTGGGTCTGTGGTTGGCGGAGGGCCACGTCAGCACCGATGGTCGGCGGATGCGCGTGGGCTGGTCGTTCCACCCCACCGATGAGGAGTGGCTCGTCGACATCGTCGTCGAGTGGTTCCGCGGGCTCGGGATCGAACCGTCGGTGCGCTCCATGGGGACGACCCGCCAGGTGGCGGTCTCGTCCCGGCTCTTCGCCACCTGGCTCACCGAGGTCATCGGTCTTGGGCACGATTGCTACGACAAGCGCCTTCCCGATCTGGCCTGGGACCTCACCGAGGACGAGAAGCGGGCCCTGCTGCAAGGTCTCTGGTATGGCGACGGGTCGTGGTCCTACGTCGCGGGTGGACCGAGCGTGGTGTTGGAGTACGGCACGGTCTCTCGCCGACTCGCCGACGGGATGGTGCGTCTCCTCGCCGGCCTCGGCATCGTGGCGCGCCTGAAGGTGGGTCGCTCGGCGAAATCGACCACCGATGCGTGGTTCCTCAACATCAGCGGCGCCGACCAGGTCGAACGCAGCGTGTGGCTCGTCCCGCCCCACGAGCGCGGCGAGGTGCTCGACTCGATCGCGGCGCAGAGCAAGCGCATCGCCCCCACCGGCTACCGGCGCCTCGACAAGAACGTCGCATGGGTTCGGGTCGCGTCAGCCGAGCGTCGTGTGTTCGACGGCCCCGTGTACTCGGTCGAGGTCCCTGGGCCTCACACGGTGGTGACCTCCAACGGGCTCGTCGCACACAACTGCTTTCCAAAAGACACTCGGGCGTTGGCGCACATCGCCGAGCAGGCCGGTTACGACTTCTTCTTCCTGAAGGGCGTCCTCGAGGTGAACCAGGAGCAGTTCGACCGGGTGGCGGCCAAGGTCGCGACGCTCGCCGGCGGCTCCGTCGAGGGCAAGACCATTGCCGTGTGGGGCCTCACCTTCAAGGCTCGTACCGACGACATGCGCGAGTCGCCGTCGCTCGAGATCATCAGCCGCCTGCTCGCCCAGGGTGCGCGCATCGTGGCCTACGACCCTGCGGTCGAGGTCGCTCCCGACGGCGTCGAGCTGGTGCAGGATCCCTATGCGGCGTGCGATGGCGCCGATGTGCTCGCCGTGCTCACCGAGTGGGATGAGTTCAAGTGGCTCGACTTCGACAAGGTGTACGAGTCGATGGCCGCCCCCGCCGTGCTCGACGGTCGCAACCTCCTCGACCGAGCGGCGCTCAAGCGCCGGGGGTTCACCTACGACGGCATCGGCCGCAGCTGATGGCCCGCGTCGTCGTCACCGGAGGTGCCGGCCTCATCGGCGCCACCCTCATCGGCCGCCTCCTCGATCGTGGTGACGAGGTCGTCTGCGTCGACAACCTCATCACCGGCTCGTGGGACAACGTGGCCGGGTGGGTGGGCGCCGGCGACATCGAGTTCGTCCGCCACGACGTCAGCAAGCCGTTCGAGGTCGAGGGCAGGGTCGACGTGGTCATGCACCTGGCCAGCCCCGCCTCGCCGAAGGACTTCGCCGAGCTGCCCATCCAGATCATGAAGGTGGGCGGCCTCGGTTCGCACAACACGTTGGGCCTCGCCCGTGCCAAGGGCGCTCGGTTCTTCCTGGCGTCCACCAGCGAGGTCTACGGCGATCCGCTGGTGCACCCGCAGCCCGAGACCTACTGGGGCAACGTGAACCCGGTGGGCCCCCGCGGGGTCTACGACGAGGCCAAGCGCTTCGCCGAGGCGCTCACGATGGCCTACCACCGCCACCACGGTCTCGACGTGCGCGTCGTCCGCATCTTCAACACCTACGGCCCGGCCATGCGGCTCGAGGATGGGCGGGTGGTGTCCAACTTCCTGGTGCAGGCGCTCCAGGGGCGGCCCCTGACGATCTACGGCGACGGCACCCAGACCCGCAGTTTCTGCTACGTCGACGACGAGGTCGAGGGCATCCTGCGCCTCCTCGGCTCGGACTACGTGGGGCCTATGAACATCGGCAACCCCAACGAGTTCACGATGCTCGAGCTGGCCGAGGTGGTCAGGGAGGTCACCGCCGCCGACGTCGACATCGTCTTCGAGCCACTGCCGGTCGACGATCCCACGCAGCGGCGTCCCGACATCACGATGGCCCGCGAGGTGCTCGGCTGGGAGCCGAAGGTCGAGCTGCGCGAGGGGCTCGGTCGCACCGCCGAGGTCTTCGCCCGCCGCTTGGGCATCTGAGGCGACCGGCTGGGTTCGCGCTCGCGAAGGCCGGCACCTCGATCGACCGGTGCCTCGCCCTGGGGATCAGCCGTCGATCACCGCGTCGAGCTGCGGGAGGACGGCGGCGTCGGAGTAGTGCTCCTCGAACGCCGAGCGGGCAGCGGCCGAGAGCGCGGTGTGGTGCGCGGCGTCGGTGCGCAGGCGTTCGATGGCGGCCACCAGGCCGTCGACGTCGCCGTTGCGCAGCGACACCCCGCACCCGTGTGCGGCGATGGCGTGGTCGACGTTGGTGCCCGTCGGGCCGACGTAGACGATCGGCACCCCGCCAGCCAGGCTGGCGTGCAGCTTGCTGGGGCTCATGAGGCCGCGCGACCGGTCGTCGAGGGTGATGAGGGCCGCCCCCGCCCCGGCGAGGACCGACGGCGTCTCCCCCTTGTCGACGTAGCCGCGCATGACGATGGGGGCGCCACGGCCGCGGCCGAGAGCGGTGCGTGCCGTCTCCAGCTCGGACCAGCGGACTCCGCCGCCCACGAAGAGGAACGCGGTGTCGTGGCCGGCCAGCAGCCCGGCGGCGTCGACGACGGTGTCGAAGCGGTGGCCGGTGCCGGTGTTGCCCAGGTAGGCGATGACGAACCGTCCCGTCAGGTCGGGGTCGTCGTAGCCCGGCCACGGCGCCACCTCGGCATCGGCGGGGAACAGGGCCGCTGGTTCCCAGTTGGGGATGACCGAGGTGGGGGGAGGGGCCTCGGCCGCGTACTGGTCGACGAGCAGCTCCCGCATGGCATCGTCGAGCACCACCAGGTGGTCGAGGCGTGGGTACAGCCAGCGGTTGACGGAGCGCAGCACCCGGCTGGCGGTGCCGTTGCGGTCGAGCTGACCGAACCGCTCGGCGGTGTCGGGGTAGACGTCCATGCTCCACAGAACGACGCGGGCGCGGCGGTGCAACATGCGGTGGAGGAGGCCCGACAGCGCGATGTACGGCGGGGTGGTCATGGCGACGACCACGTCCTGGCGCCGCATCGTGAGGAGCCGGGCCCACGCCCCCACGGTGAAGCCGAGGTAGCCGCCGACACGGGTGAGGATCGACGACTTGCCTCCGCCGGGCGTGGCGAGGCGCACGACGTGGATGCGTCCGTGGTGGCCGTCGTGGTCGACGATGTCGTCGGAGGGTTGGTCGCCGGTGTAGGAGGCCCGACCGGTGACCACGGTGACGTCGTCACCGAGCTCGGCGCGGTGGCGCGCCAGCGAGGCCGCCAGGTGCGCCGTGGGGGAGTGGTCGGGCGGGTAGAACTGGTTGACGATGGTGAGGCGCATCAGCGGCGGCTCAGGTCCGCTGGGCGGCGAGCGCCGCGTCGACCATCTCGTCGACGATCTGGTCGAGGCTCCGCTCGACCGTCCACGCCGGGTAGTGCGACCGGAACTTCGACATGTCGGTGTAGTAGCAGATGTGGTCGCCGATGCGAGCGTCGTCGCGGTAGCTCAGCTCGGGGCGCGATCCGCAGCGCGCGGCGATGAGCTCGACGCACTCGAGGTTGCTGGCGGCGTTGGCTCGCCCGCCCCCGAGGTTGTACGCCTCGCCGGGCCGCGGGTCTTGGGCGAAGGCCCAGATGGCGCTGACGACATCGGCCGAGTGGATCTGGTCGCGGACCTGCTTCCCCTTGTAGCCGATCATCGTGTACGGCCCGCCGACCACGGCCTGGGCCACCAGGTAGCTGAGGAAGCCGTGCAGCTCGACGCCCGCGTGGTGCGGTCCGGTGAGGCAACCGCCGCGGAACACGCCGGTGCGCATCCCGAAGTAGCGGCCGTACTCCTGCACCATGACGTCGGCCGCCACCTTCGAGGCACCGAACAGCGAGTGCAGGCAGCCGTCGATCGACAGCTCCTCGGTGACGCCCTCGGACGTGAGGCCGACCACGTCGGCCGCGGGGTCATCGACGTTGACGGAATAGTCGTAGCGGGTATCGAGCTCGACGAGCGGGAGCCGGTTGGGGTTGTCGCCGTAGACCTTGTTGGTGCTCATGGCGACGAAGATCGCGTCGGGGGTGTGGCGGCGGCATGCCTCGAGGAGGGCGAGGGTGCCACCGGCGTTGACGTCGAAATCGTCGAACGGGCGCGACGCCGCCAGGTCGTGGCTCGGCTGGGCCGCCATGTGCACCACCAGTTCGGGGCGCACGGAGGCGATGAGCGAGTCGACGGCGGCACGGTCGCGGATGTCGAGGTCGTGGTGGGTGTAGCGCGGGCACTTGGCGGCGAGCCGGGCCAGGTTGCTGGTGGTGTCGCCCCCCGGACCGAAGAAGTCGGCGCGCATGTTGTTGTCGACGCCGGTGACGGGGAAGCCGAGGCCGTCGAAGAACTCGACGGCCTCCGAACCGATGAGGCCGGCGCTGCCGGTGACGAGGACGCGCATGGTGGGCGAGCCTACCGGCCGCCCTGTTCGCGGCCAGCTCGGGCCGTGCGAGACTCGACCCATGAGAGTGGCGGTGACCATGGAGCAGTGCTGGCACCGGGTTCCCGGCGGAACCGCCGTGTCGACGATCCAGCAGGCCGCCGCGGTGGCCGATGTCGACGGCGTCGAGCTCGTCGGCGTGTCGGCCCGCCACCGCGACGAACCGCCGGCTCCTTGGCGACCCCCGATCCCGGTTCGGCAGCTGCCGCTACCGCGCCTCGCGCTCTACGAGAGCTGGCACTGGCTGCGCCGGCCGAGCGTGGGGTCGGCCACCGGGCCTGTCGACGCCATCCACGCCACCGGCTTCGCCATCCCGCCCCGAGGGCCGGGGCTCCTCGTCACGATGCACGACCTCGCGGTGCTCCACGACACCAGCCACTTCACGCGCCGTGGGGTCAGCTTCCTGCGACGATCGATCGAGCTGGCCCGCCGGCACGCCGACCTCGTCCTCTGCCCCTCGCAGGCCACCGTCGACGACTGCGTCGCCCATGGGTTCTCACCCGAGCGGTTGCGCCTGATCCCCTGGGGCGTCGAGCAGCGCCGGGCCGGGTCCGACGAGGTGGCGTCGGTGGTCGAGCGACATCGACTGCCCGAGCGCTACGTGCTGTCGGTGGCCACCCAGGAGCCGCGCAAGAACCTGGCTCGGTTGCTCGCGGCGTTCGGCACGCTCGCCGACCGGGGGCACGACGACGTGGTGCTGGTGCTGGTGGGGCCTGAGGGGTGGGGCCCCGATCTGGGCGCCCAGATCGACGCGCTCGGCCCGAGGTGTCGCAAGCTCGGGTTCGTCCCCGGCGACGACCTGCCTGCCCTCTACGCCGGCGCGTCCGCCTTCTGCTACCCGAGCATCCTCGAGGGGTTCGGGCTTCCCGTCCTCGAAGCGATGGTGCAGGCCACGCCGGTGGTGACCTCGTCGGGCACCTCCACCGAGGAGCTCGTGGTCGACGGAGCGGGCGTCGCCGTCGACCCGCTCGATGTCGGTGCCATCGCCGATGCGCTCGTCGAGCTGCTCGACGACCCCGGGCGAGCGGCCGCCGTGGGTGCCGCAGGTCGCGAGCGTGCCGCCGGCTACACGTGGGACCGCACCGCTGAACTGACCATGGCGGCCTACCGGGAGGTCAGCGGTCGATGAGCCGGTCGTACTCGGCCTGCATCGAGGTGGCGATGCTGCTCCACGACAGGACCTCGACAACCCGAGGGGCTGCCGCCCGGGCACGGGTGGCCGCCTCCGGGTCGAGCAGCACGTCGGCGAGCGCCGCGCCGGCCTCGACGGGATCCTGGCCGACGAGCCGGACCTCGGCCCTCGGCGCCAGGTCGACCATGCTGGCGACGCCCCGGGTCGCCACCACTGGCAGCCCCGCGCACACCGCCTCGGCCGCAGCCATGCCGAAGCTCTCGTCGTCGGACAGCAGAACGAACGCGTCGGCTCGTTCCAGCTCGCGCGCTCGATCGTCGCCGAACCGTGGCCCCACCAGGTCGACCGACGCCTCGATGCCCAGGTCGTCCCGCATGGTGTGGAGCGCGCTCTCGCTGGCCGCGTCGCCCGAGCCGACGATGCGCAGACGTGCCGACGGCACCCGCTCGAGCGTGTGCCGGAACGCCGTCAGGGTGAGGTCGAGCCGCTTCTTCGCCGCCAGACGTCCGAGGAACAGCACCACCGGGCCGCCGTCGGCACCCGATCTCGGGCCCGGCCGTGGCTCCGGCACCTCGACGCCGTGGGGCACCACGAACGCCGCCGACGCCAGGCCCAACTCCGCCAGGTCGTCCTTCTCGCGCGACGACGCGCACCGCACCCCGTCGGCGCGCCGTAGCAGCGGGTGGTCGACGACCTGGCCGTAGAGGCGCTTCTTCCACAGCTTCTGGCGGCGCGAGTAGCTGGTGAGCGAGCCGTGGGGCTCCATCACCAGGGGTGTGCCGGCCGCGAGCGCCGCTCGGGCCGCCACCACGGTCGTGTGGTGGAAGATCGTGTGCACGTGCACGAGGTCGACTTCGCCTGCCCGCTCCCGCATGGAGGCGGCGAGGTCGGGGCTCCTGCTCCAGCCGATCGGGGTCGTCGTGGCGAACTGGGTGATGGGGAAGCTCCACTCGTCGGCGTCGATATGGAACGGCCCGGGTCCGAGGAAGCGGCGGTCGGTGCTGAGCACCTCGACCTCGACGCCCTGGTCGTGCAACGCCTGGCACAGGCGCAGCGTCGCCTCGGTGGGTCCGCCGTAGTCGGGATCGAGCAGCGGCATGACGTGGATGATGCGACGTCGGCGCGACTGCATGGCCGCATGATGGCCGAGGTGGCGCCGAGCGGCCAGCTCGTGTCGCTCAGCGATGCTGCTGCCCGGTACTGTCCCTCCACGATGATGTTCGGTACGCGCCATGCTCGACGCTGCCCCGGAGGCGGTCTGTGAACGCTGTCGTCCTCGTCGGAGGCTTCGGTACCCGGCTGCGCCCGCTGACGCTCACGGTGCCGAAGCAGATGTTGCCCGTGGCGGGTGCCACCATGCTCGAACGGGTGGTCGCCCACCTCGGGGCCCACGGGGTCGATCGGGCGGTGCTCGCCCTCGGCTATCGCCCCGACGTGTTCCTCGATGCGTTCCCCGACGGCCGGTGCGCCGGCATCGAGCTCGTCTACGCGGTCGAGCCCGAGCCGCTCGACACCGGCGGTGCGGTCGGCTTCGCCGCGCGCGAGGCAGGCATCGACGACACGTTCATCGTGGTGAACGGCGACGTCCTCACCGATCTCGACGTCACCGAGCTGGTCGCCCGTCATCGGGCCACGGGCGCCGAGGGCACCATCGCGCTCACCCCGGTCGACGATCCCTCCCGCTACGGCGTCGTTCCCATCGACGCCGATGGCAGGGTCACGGCGTTCATCGAGAAGCCACCGGCCCACGAGGCACCGAGCAAGTGGATCAACGCCGGCACCTACGTGCTCGAGCCGTCGGTGCTCGACCGCATCGAGTCGGGGCGGAGGGTGTCGATCGAGCGGGAGGTGTTCCCGGCGATGGTGGCCGACGGCACGCTCTTCGCCCTGGAACGCACTGGGCGTTGGGTCGACGCCGGTACGCCGGAAACCCTCATCGAAGCGGCCCTGGCGCACCTCGACGGCTCGGCCGGGCGTGAGGACGCCATCGCCGCCGATGCCACGGTCGATCCGACGGCCCGGGTCGAGTCGTCGTGGGTCGGTCCTGGCGCCACCGTCGCCTCCGGAGCGGTGGTCGAGGGTTCACTCGTGCTGGCGGGCGCTCGCATCGGCGAAGGTGCCGTCGTGCGCGACTCCGTCGTCGGCGCCGCAGCCACGGTGGGGGCCCGCGCCACGCTCGACGAGCTCACGGTGGTGGGCCACGACGTGACGATCGAACCGGGAGCCGTCCTGCGCGCCGCCAGGGTGCCATCCGAGGCGGAGTGAAGGCGCTCGTCACGGGTGGGGCCGGCTTCATCGGTTCGAACCTGGTCGATCGGCTACTTGCCGAAGACCACCAGGTCGACGTCATCGACGACCTCTCCTCCGGTTCGCTCGCCAACCTGGCCGATGCCCGCGCCGGTCGCACGAAGCGGCTGAGCTTCCACCAGGTCGATGTGCGCGACGCCGGTGTGGTCGAGCTCATCGAGCGTCGGAGGCCCGACGTCGTCTTCCACCTCGCAGCGCGAGATCCCATCGGCGAGCTCGCCCCAGAGGATGTCGTCGACGATGCCGAGGTGGCCGTGGTCGGCAGCCTGCGGGTGCTCGAAGGGGCTCGCCGGGCCGGGAGCACGAAGGTGGTGGCGGCGTCGAACGCATCGATCTACCGACCACCGACCGGCTCGGAGCTGCCCCTGCGCGAGTCGCATCCCCAGCACCCGGTCGATCCCGACGGTGTGGCCAGGAAGGCGGTCGCCGACTACCTCGCGGTGTTCCGCGAGCGCCACGAACTGGAGTTCACCGCCCTCGCCCTCGCCAACGTCTACGGCCCCAGGCAGCGGAGCGGCGTCGTCGCCGAACTCGTCGAGCGGGTGGTCGCCGGGGAGCGGTGCACGATCGACGGCGACGGCCTCCAGACCCGCGACTTCGTGTTCGTCGACGATGTCGTCGATGCGTTCGTGCGTGCCGCCGAGCGGGGCAGCGGCCTGGTCGTGAACGTCGGCACCGGGATCGAGACATCCGTCAACGACCTACACGACGCGCTGCAGCTGGCCGCCGGTGGATCGGAGGGCGTGGCGGTCGAGCGTCGACCCGCACGGGCTGGACGGGTGCCCCGCCTGGCGCTCGATCCCGGGCGGGCACGCATCCACCTCGGCTGGACGCCGTGGACCGACCTCGCCGATGGCCTGGTCCAAACCGTCGAGAGTCGTCGCGCCACCTGATCCGACCCGAGGTCCCCACCTCCAGATCTCGCGGATCCGTCGCGCCTGCCGCGACAGGACCGCGAGATCTCGAGGAGGGGCCGGGGTGGTGGCGCCAGGCGGTGGGGACGAAGGGTCCTAGCGGAAGAGGTCTTCGGTGGGGTGGCGGACGATCTCGTCGTGGACGTTCCCGTCACCCAGCCACTTGGGGTCGATGCCCCGCACGACGGCGGCGGCGATGCCGGTGGCCTTGCCCATCACCATGTCGGCCGCCCCCGCGATCTCGTCGACGACGCACACCTCGGTCACCTGCAGTACCCGGCCCCGGGAATCCTCGGTGCCGCGCAGGTCGACCACGCCCTTGATGCCGGCGCAGCCGATGGCGACGTCGGTGAGGCCCCGGCGCCACACCCGGCCGAAGGTGTCGGAGACGACCACCGCCACCTCGATCCCTGCACGAGCGCGGATGCCGTCGCGGATGCGGCGGGCCGACCGGTCGGAGTCCTCGGGGAGCAGCGCCGCGTAGCCGATGTCGATGTTCGACAGGTCGATGCCGGCGTTGGCGCAGATGAAGCCGTGCTTGGTCTCGCTGATGACGAGATCGCCCCGGCGCCGCAGCACGCGTACCGACTCGCGCTCGACGAGCGGCTTGTGCGAGAGCGGGTCGGCGGGGTCGATCTCCACCAACATCCCCTCGGCCTTCGACACCACCTTCTGGGTGACGACCACCACGTCGCCGTCGGCGAGCGCGGTTGTGGGTTCGGCCCCCGCGGCGGTGACGATGAACCCGGCGAGATCGTCACCCGGCCGCACCTCGGGGACACCCTCGATGCCGAACACCTCGAGCCGCGCCATCAGCTGGTCCTTCCCCGCAGGGCTGCAGAGAGCACGGTGCGCGCCAGGGCCGCAGGCACCCCCGACACCGACATGATGGTGGGGGTGACAACGCAGCGCACGCCTTCGGCCTCGACCGCCGAGCGCAACTCGCCGTCGGCCTCGTCGATGACGAGCGTGCCGGCCAGCTCGGCGTAGACGCGGGCGACGCCGACGACCGAGGGCTCGTGGCCGAGCTCGCGGAGCATGCGGTCGGCTGGTCCCTTCAGGGCCTTC
>JAENWR010000075.1 GCA_016649895.1 Acidimicrobiia bacterium
CGGCGCGCTGGCCGACGGCGCGGGTCCGGCCGAGCCCGCCGATCCCACCAACCTGGCGGCCGCGCCCGATCCCACGGTGGCGGGCGCCGTCATCGACATCGACCTCGATTCCGACGACGACGCCGAGGTCCTGCCCGACCCCGATGCCGACCTCACACCCCGGGCTCGCCGCAAGGCCGAGCGGGCCCGCGCCAAGCGTGAGCAGCGGGCTTCGAGGGAAGCGGCAGCGATCGCCGTGGAGCGCGGCGAGGCCGAGCCCCAGCGGCGCCGCCGCTGGCCCTGGGTGCTGCTGTCCATGCTCATCGCCGCGGGGGTCGCCGTGGGCACCGCCTATGCCATCACCGAGCTCCGCACCCCGCCGAGCTACCCGGTCCTCGACTACCTGCGCACGCCCATCGAGGAGCTCGGTCCGCTCGTCGAGGAGTTCGGCTGGACCGTCGTGCCCGTCGAGGTGCGCCGCACGGGTGAGGCCGTCGGGGTGGTGCTCAGTCAGGATCCCGCGCCGGGCACCGAGATGGAGGAGGGGCCCGACAGCGTCCTCACCGTCACCTACTCGGTCGGCAACGCACTGGCCCCGGTGCCCACCGATCTCGAACGGATGCCCCAGGGCGAGGCCGAGGCGGCCATCGTTGCCGCGGGGTTCGTGGTCGGCGAGGTCGTACCCGGGCATGACGAAGAGGTGGAGTCGGGCCTGGTGCTGTCGTTCAGCCACGACGAGCCCGTCGAGGAGGGGAAGCTCCCGGAAGGCAGTGCCATCTCGCTCACGATCTCCCACGGGCCACAACCCCGCCACGTGCCGGGCGTGGCGTCGGGCTCCACCTACGACGAGGTCGCGTTCGAGCTCGAATCGCTCGGGCTGGTGCCCGAGCAGGCCACCGAAGCAAGTGAGTCCGTGCCCGAGGGGCAGGTCATCCGCACCGAGCCCGCCGAAGGCGCCGAGGTGTTGCGCGACTCCACGGTGCGCGTCGTCGTGTCGAGCGGCCTGCCGTTCGTCACCGTCCCCGACGTCGAGGGCATGTCAGAGAAGGACGCAGTCGCAGAGCTCCGAGCGGCCGGTTTCGGCATCGGCGACCGGATCGGGCCCCCGCGTCGCAGCGTGCTCGCCACCGATCCACTGGCGGGCGAGTCGGTGCGCAAGGGCACCGAGATCACCATCATCACCCGCTCGACGGGATCGCGCGACTGACCGAGAGCCGGCCAGGGATCAGCGGATGATGACGCCGATGCGGCCGTTGCCGTAGCCGTCGATGGTGACGGCGAACTCGCGTCGCTTCGACGGTGACGCGATCGCCTCCCACACCTCGGCCGGGAGGTCCGGGTCCGACGACGGACGCACCTCGTCGAGCACCAGGTGGGGCGAGTTCTGCGAGTTGAGGAGCGACGTCATGATGTTCGCCACCTCCTGGTAGTTCTCGAGGAGCGTCTCGGGGAGCTCGCCGGCGGCCACCGCCTCGTGCGCCGCGGCCGACGGGATCATGCCGAGCGCGGCGCCGGTGCCGGCCGCGAAGTCGAGGTCGGCGAGCGAGATGGCGGCGATGGCGCCATGGGTGTCGCGGTAGATGCCGATGACGTGTGAGCCGTCGGGCTCGATGTCGGTCGGCGTCACCTTGCCGGCGGCCGCGCCGCGGCCCACGAGCGCGCTGACGAAGTCGCCGACGGCCTCCTGGATGGGGACTGGTGGTGCGGTGACCCCCGTGGGAGGCCTCACGGCGCGACGGCCCCGAGGGCCTCCGCGAACGAGTCGGCGTTGAACGGCTTGGCCAGCAGGAACGAGGCGCCGGCAGCCATCGCCTGCTCCTTGTACGTGGGCATCGACTCCGAGGTGATGAACCCGAAGGTGGTGTCGATGCCTTCGGCTCGCAGGGCCTGGAGGAACTGCATGCCGCTCATCTCGGGCATGTTCCAGTCCGACAGGATGAGGTCGGGCGCCTCGGCCTTGGCCGCGACGAGACCAGCGGCCCCGTCGCCGGCCTCGATGATCTCTGCCGTCTCGAACCCGGCCTGGCGCAGGTTGCGCTTGATGAGCATGCGGATGGTCTTGCTGTCGTCGACGAGCAGGATCTTCTTCACTGCGACTCCGGAGGTGGGGAACGAACGTGGAGGTGATCGGCCGCGCCCGGGTTCACCTGAGGAAGTCGAGGAGGGTCGGCTGGATCACCTTGGCGGCCACGGACAGAGCGGCCTGGTAGGCCATCTCCTGGACGTGCACCTCGATGAGGGCTTCGGCCATGTCGACGTCTTCGACCTCGGACAGGGCGGACTTCAGGGCGATGTCGACGTCCATGTTGCGGAACCCGATCTCCTCGACCTGCTTGGAGCGTGCACCCATCTCGACCTGGGCGGTCTCGATGCGGTCGGTGGCCGCGGTGAGCTTGGTGATACCGCTGCTGGCCGCCTCGATGTCACCGGCCCGGAGGGCGGTTGAGATGTCGGCGAGCACCTGGAACAGGTCACCGTCGGGGTTCACCGCCGGGTCCTGCGAGCCGAAGACCTCGGGGCCCGTGCGGTTGACGCGGATCGTCACCCCGGGGGCGACGGTGCGCTGCACCTCGCCGCTGTTGCCCTGGTAGGCGCCGCTGTCGTCGTAGGAGTTGGTGACGTCGTCGGTGCCCGAGAAGATCGGGCGTCCGAGATGCTGGGTGTTGGCGGTCTGGATCAGCCCTTCGCGGATCGCGTCGATCTCGGCGGCGTAGGCCTCACGAGCCTGGCTGTCGCTCGATGCGTTGACGGCACCGACCACCAGGGTGCGGGCGCGGGTGACGCGCTCCACCGTGTGCATCAGCGCGCTGTCGGCGGTGTCGAGCCAGCTGCGGGCGTCGAGGGCGTTGCGGCCGAGCTGCTCGTTGCGGCGCAACTGGCTGCGGTAGTCGAGTGCCGAGAGCACCTGTGCGGGCCCATCGGACGGGCGTTGGACGGCCTTGCCCGATGCGCTGCGCTCCTGGGCTTGGGCCAAGGTGCGGGCGCTGGCGTTGATGTTGGCCAGCATCATGCGGCCGGTGGAGGTGGTGGTCACGCGGTTCATCGTGGGTCCTAACGTCCGACCAGGCCGGTGCGGTTGATGAGGGTTTCGAGCATCTGGTCGACGGCGGTCATGAGACGGGCCGACGCGGCGTAGGCGTGCTGGGCTTGGACGAGGTTCACCATCTCCTCGTCGATGCTGACGCCCTTCACGCTCTGGCGGGCTTCGTCGACCTGGCGGCTGACCTCGCCCTGGATGAGGCTGCGGCGCTGGAGCGCCTGGCTCTCGACGCCGAGGTTGCCGATGAGCTGGCCGTACACCGCGTCGGGCCCATCGGACAGGTCACCGAGCAGCGCCAGCCGGTTGGCGTTGGTCGAGTCGAGGGTGCCGGCCGACTGCTGGGGGCCGGTGGGGTCGGCAGGATCGATCGACATGCCCCCGGCCGCCGCGACCTTGTCGGTGTCGCTCGCCACTGCGGGGTTGACCTTGATGTTGGCGGCGTTGACGGTGCTGGGGTCGAAGCCGGGGCCGGTCGACTCGGTGCCGTCGGTGAAGAAGGCGAGGCCGGCAGCGCCGTCGAGGTCGAAGCCCGCCTCGTGCAGCTCGTTCACCTTGGTGGCGAGGGTGCTGGCCACCTGGTCGAGCTTGGTGAGGTAGCCAGGGATCATGGTGTTGGCCGAGTCGAGCAGGCCACCGATCTCGCCGCCGTCCACCCGGGCGGGATAGCCATCCTTGGCCCACTGGATCTCATGGCGGTGGAGGGCAGGGTCGTTGGGGTCGGGGGTGCCGCCAGGGGCCACCGCATCGGTGTCGATCAGCTTCAGCTGCTCGAAGCGGTCGCCGCGCACCAGGCTGCCGCCCCCGACGAAGACGTCGACGGTGCCGAGCTCACCGGCGCGGGTGGTCACGCCCACGAGCTCACCGAGCCGCTCGACCAGCAGGTCGCGCTGGTCGGCCAGGTCGTGAGGACTCAGACCGGCGGCGGTGGCGTTGCGGATGGCGCTGTTGAGCTCGGCCACGCGCTCCGCGGTGGCGTTCACCTCGTGGACGAGCGTCTCGGCCTGGCCGATGGCCGAGCCGTGGAGGTTGGTGAGCTCGGTGGAGGCCCGGTTCAGCTCATCGGCCACGGTGCGGGCCCGTTCGAACATGGCCACGCGGGGGGCGCTGGCGCCAGGCTGGTTGGCGAGGTCGTCGAAGGCGCCCCACAGCTCGGAGAGCTGGTGGGCCATGCCGACGTCGCTCGGCTCGGGGAAGATCATCTCGATGCGGCTGGCGATCGAGGTCTGCGCGTCGAGGTGCGAGCTCTTGCCCGCTTCACGCAGGGCTCGTGACTCGAGGAACTCGTCGCGGATGCGGACGATGCCCGTGGCGTTGACACCCGTGCCGATGCCGTTCGACTTGCTCCAGACGGCGGGCACCACTCCACCGCCGGCGGAGGTCATGTCGACGCGCTGGCGGCTGAAGCCCTCGGTGGCGGCGTTCGCCGCGTTGTGGCCAGCGGTCTGCAGCGCCCGCTGGTGGGCGATCAGGCCCGAGAGGGCGGTGTTGAGGGCAGAGAAGTTCGACATCAAACGTCCCAGTCCACGAGGGTCGGTCGGGTGATGGCTCGGGTGCCGGCACCTTCGTTGGAGTAGCCGTCCACCTGCGGCGTGTCGGCCAGGCGGGAGACGAACGCACGGGTGTCGTTCAGGCCCCGAGCCAGCAGGTCGCGGTTGTCGCGGCTCACCGCTTCGATGTTGCCGATGAGGGTGAGGAAGGTGGCTTGGTGCTCGCGCAGGATCTGCGCCCAGGGCTCACCGGCGGCATCGGCCAGCTCGGAGAGGCTCGACTCGGGGGCGCAACCAAGGGCAGGGGCCACCGCGGCCACGTGGGCAGCACGGAGGAGCTCCTCGGTGCGCAGGTCGTCGATGGCGTCCTCGACGTCGCGCGACGACATGTCGATCCAACGTGAACGTCCGCTGGCGAGGACCAGCTGCTGGACCTCGAGGCGGTAGAGGAGGACCTCGACCTGGGCGCGCTGGCGCCACAGGGTCTGGCTCAGCTGGCTGAGCCGATCGTCGACGCGGGTGATGGACATGCTCGAAGGTTCGGCCGGGAGCGGTGTGCGATGAGGCTTCGACCGCTCCTTCTCATCTCGGCGACGTGATGACCGCTCTTCTATGTGCTCCCGCGCGAGGGCGTCGGAACCGACTTGGGCCGTTCGACCCATTGGGTCCGAGACGGCCGCGATTTCGGCATCGAACCCTCATGCGGCTCGGCCGCCTCCCGATCCATCAGCTACCGCAGGAAGCGGTGGGTCCCCACTCCAGACGGGTGGACGACCAAGTTCCATCTCATGGAGGAATCGGAACAATGCGCATCAACCAGAACATCTCGGCCCTCAACTCGTACCGGAACCTGTCCAACACCAACACGGTGATGGGCAAGTCGCTCGAGAAGCTCTCCTCGGGCTTCCGGATCAACCGGGCCGCCGACGACGCTGCTGGCCTCGTCATCAGCCAGGGCCTGCGTGCCCAGGTGTCCGGCCTTCGTCAGGCCACCCGCAACGCCCAGGACGGCATCTCGGTCGTGCAGACCGCTGAAGGCGCCCTGAACGAGGTGCACAGCATGCTCAACCGCATGCGTGATCTGGCCGTCCAGTCGGTCAACGCCTCGAACGACGACGCCGCCCGCGGCGCCGCCAACAACGAGATCACCGAGCTGAAGGACGAGATCGGCCGTATCGCTGAGGCCACCAAGTTCGGCACCCAGGCCCTCCTCGACGGCAGCTTCGGCGCCACCGCGGCGACGTCGATTGGAACGATCACCGGCAACACCATCACGCCGACCCTTCTCGACGAGGTCACCATCACTGCTGGCGGCACGACCTACACCGCAGTCCTGGACGCTTCGGCAAAGTCGGGAGCGGAGCTGGCGCAGGCGATCCAGAACGGCATCCGGTCCGACATGGTGCTCCAGGGCGATGAGGACCTCGCCGCCAAGTTCACCGTCTCCTCTGCAGTCACCGACGTCGGAGATGCGGAGATCACGTTCGACTTCGAGCTCGGCGACACCGAGACCTTCGTCGTCGCCGGCGACGTCGTTGCACTCAACGCCACCTCCGCTGCCGCCACTGGCACCGCCGCTGAGTTCCAGGTCGGCGCCAACGCTGGTGAGGTCATCGAGGTCAGCGGCATCAACCTCAAGAGCCTCGCCGACGGCATCGTCGGTGACGTCCTCTCGGCTGGGAGCGCCACCGACTTCATCACCGCCATGGACGGCGCCATCGCCGATGTCTCGGGGTTCCGAGGCGCCCTCGGTGCGAAGCAGAACCGCTTCGAGTCCGCCATCAACAACCTGCAGGTCACCACCGAGAACCTGGCCGCGTCGGAGTCCCGGATCCGTGACACCGACATGGCCCTCGAGATGGTGTCGTTCACCCGCCACCAGATCCTGACCCAGGCCGGTACCGCGATGCTCGCCCAGGCCAACCAGCTGCCCCAGCAGGTGCTGCGGCTCCTCGGCTAGTAGTACCCACCGGGCTGATGCGGGTGGGCAGGCAACGTCGCCTGTCCACCCCATCGGCCGGTCCGGCCCCGACCACCTGACGACCTCGACGAGAGGGAGCACACATGAGCTACATCGATGGCCTGGCCTCCGGGCTGAACACCACCGAGATCATCCAAGGGCTCATGCAGGTCGAGGCCATCCCCAAGACCCTGCTCGAGAACAAGGTCAAGACCGTCCAGGCCGGCCTCGACGGCTACGCCTCGATCCGCACCAAGATCTCGGCCGTGCGCACAGCTTCCGAGGCCATCGGCTCGGCGCTCGACTGGAACCCGCTCACCGCGACGTCCTCGAACACCGACGCCGTCACCGCCAGCGCCACCTCGGGCGCTCCCGCCGGTGCGATGGCCTTCACGGTGGTCAACTTGGCCACGGCCATGCAACGCTCCAGTGCCGACACCTTCACCGGCTACGGCGCCGACCTCGGTGGACGCACCATCGCCATCGCCAAGGGCGGCTACACGTTGCAGAGCACGGCGACGACCCTCGGCGACCTGCTCGACGAGATCAACGCTGACACCGCGCTCGGCGTACGGGCATCCACCATCCAGGTGACCCCGGGCGAACACCGCATCGTGCTCACCTCCAAGGAGACCGGCGCCGCCAACGCCTTCACCGCCGTCGGCACCGGGTGGGGCAACGGCTTCTCCGTCACCGCCAATGCCGAGGACGCCGTGCTCGACGTGGGCGGCATCACCGTCACCCGCCCGACCAACACCATCAACGACCTGGTCGACGGCACGACCATCACGCTGAAGGCCGAGACCACCTCGCCGGTCACGGTCAACGTGGCCCGCGATGTCGATGCGATCACCGAGAAGGTGAAGGCCCTCGTCGATGCGGTCAACAGCGCCCTCGCCGAGATGAAGCTCCGCACCGGATACGACGCGGAGACCAACCAGCGGGCGTCGCTCACCGGCGACGCCACCGTGCGCCAGTTGAGCCAGAGCCTCACGCAGGCCTTCACGGCGCCCGTCTACGCCAGCAGCCTCAGCTCGGTCGGCCTCGCCGGCGTCGAGCTGCAGCGAGACGGCACCATCGCCTTCGACGAGACCAAGTTCAAGGCCGCATACGACAAGGACCCCGCCGCGGTCGAGCGCCTCTTCACCGACGGCGCATCGAGCGACAGCCCCGACCTCACCTACACCTACGCCAGCTGGCGTGCCCAACCCGGTACCTATGCCGTGGAGGTCACCAACACCGCAGGGGTCTACACCGCGACGATCGACGGCGAGACCGCAGAGGTGACGGTCAACGGCGACGGCACCCTCAAGGTGGCCATGGACACGCTCCACAACCGGCTCGGCGGTCTGTCCGTCACGGTGTCGGGCGTGCTGCCCG
Organism: Acidimicrobiia bacterium; assembly: GCA_016649895.1. GTDB lineage: Bacteria > Actinomycetota > Acidimicrobiia > Acidimicrobiales > SKKL01 > Actinomarinicola. Next base: position 7,847 of record JAENWR010000075.1, read on the forward strand.
CCGACGGTGCCACTCAGACGATCGGCTCCATCACCTACGACCCGGGCGCCGGCCAGCGGCTCAGCACCATGTCGAACCGGGCGCTCGACCCGGTGGACGGCCTGTTGACCAGCGCCGAGGATGCCCGCAAGCGTCGCATCGACGACATCGAGAAGCAGGTCGATGCCTGGGAGCTGCGGCTCGAGAAGCGTGAGCTCGGCCTCCGTCGCCAGTACACGGCGATGGAGACGATGTTGAGCCAGCTGTCCAACCAGGGTCAGTGGATGAGCAGCCAGATCTCCGGCCTCCAGGCCAGCAACCAGGCATAGGAGAGGGAACGGAATCCCATGTACGCCACCGCAATCGCCCGTAACAAGTTCGTCGCCGACGGCGTCGGCAGCACCCCACAGGAACGCCTGCTCGTGCTGCTCTACGACCGCTTGCTGCGCGACCTCGACGACGCCAGCGTCGCCATCGGCGGCTCGGACGTCGGCGGGGCGCACGACGCCCTCACCCACGCCCAGGACATCGTCGCCGAGCTGCACAGCGCGCTCGACCCGGCCCGCTGGGACGGCGCCGACGCCATGGCCGCGCTCTACACCTACCTGGCCGATGTGCTCGCTCGGGCGAACATCTCCAAGTCGACCAACCTCGTCGCCGAGGCCCGGTCGCTCGTGGCGCCCATGCGCGACACCTGGGCCGAGGCCCACGCCATCACCGCTGCCCCCGTCGCCGTGTCATCGGCCGCTGGCGGCATCGACGTGGCCGGCTGAACATGACCCTCCCGTCGGTGCCCGCCGACCCGTCGGCCATCGGTGCCTGGACCGCAGCCCTCGACGACATCGAGGCCTCGCTCCGCGCCGCCGACGCCCTGATCCACGTCGTCGCCCCGGCGAGTCGCGCTTCGCCAGACCTCGCCGTCGCTCGCGTCGAGCCCCCGGTCGGCGAACCTCGCCCTCGGCCCGCCGATCCGCTGGAGCTGGTCGCCGCTTGGGCCCCTCCCGCAGGTCTTCCCGCCGTGCCGGAAGCGCTCGTGCCACGTGCCCTCGCCGTGCTCGACGCCGTTCACGCCGTCGAGGCCAGCGTCGCCGCGGCGCATGCCACGGTCGGCGCCGAGCTGGCCCAGATGGCCGAGACCGGCCGCAGCCAGGTCCTCCGCCGGGCCGGCTACGGCGACGAGGTCCCCTCCCCGCGCCTCGTCGACCACGACGCCTGAGCCTGTCGGCTCCACTTCCCGCCTTGGGCGCGGAAAGGCGACCAGTCGGCGGCGACCAGTCGGCGGTGGCCTGAGGACGGACCTCGGCGCGTCCAAGGGGTGGGGAGTAGGCCGTTCGACTCATCGGGTGGGTGAAGCCTCAGCGGGTTGCCCATAGGGCCGATCCAGCTGGCGAGCACGGAACGCTCGAGCCATCGCCAAGGACTGGGCGAGCCCGAAGAAGTCGACACCGCGAGGATCGCTGTGCGCCCGTTGCTCTTTTCCGGCATGTCCGGAACCAGTTCCCGGAGGACCGTCCGATGATGGTCTCCGACCCGACGATGCGGGCGCTCCACGCGTCGCTGACCGGCCTCAACATGCGCCGCAAGGCCGCTGAGGACAACATCGCGAACATCGAGACCCCCGGCTACCACGCCAACAAGGTCGACTTCGAGAGCTCGCTGCGCACCGCCATCGACCGGGGCGACCCCTCGTCGATGGAAGCCACGGTCTCCCGCTCACTCGCTCCCACCCGCATGAACGGCAACAACGTCGCCATCGACGAGGAGCTGGTCGGGCTGACCGAGACCGCTCTGCGCCACCAACTGGTCGTCGAGGCGATGAACGGCAAGTTCCGCCTCCTCCGCAGCGCGATTCGAGGACAGTGATGAGCGCCCTCTTCAACTCCCTCGCCATCACCGGCTCGGGCATGAACGTCTACAAGACGTGGATCGATGCCACGGCCGACAACGTCGCCAACATCAGCACGGTCCGCCCCACCAACGAGGTTGCCTTCCAGGAGCGCTTCGTGATCGCCCAGGCCAACCAGTACGACCGGGGCCAGATCGGCCAGGGTGCCAGCGTCCAGGGCGTGGCCTTCGGCGACCCCGAGGGCCGCCTGGTCTATGACCCCAACCACGCCCTCGCCGACGAGGACGGCATGGTGCGCCTGCCCGACATGGACATGGGCGAGCAGATGACCAACCTCATCATCGCCCAGCGTGCCTACCAGGCGAACGTGACCGTCTTCGAGCGGGCCCGCGACGCCTACCTCCGCGGCCTCGAGATCGGACGCTGATCATGGCCATCCTTCCCCCCATCGCCCCCATCGCCGGCGCGGCGCCCACCGCGTTCGTCCCGGCGGTCAAGCCCATCGGCTCCGATGCGATCGACCAGTCGAACGGCGTCGACTTCGGCAAGGCCGTCACCTCGGCGCTCGAGAACCTGCAGGCCTCGCACACCGCCACCGACAAGCTCGCCGAGGCCGCAGCCACCGGTGACCTCAAGGCCATCGAGGACTACATGATCATGGCCACCGAGACCCAGCTCGCCACCGAGCTCACCGTTGCCGTCCGCACCAAGGCCATCGAGTCGTTCAACGAGATCATGAGGATGCAGGTCTGATGGCCGGATTCGACCTCGCCACGATGAAGGACCGCGCCGTCGAGGTGAGCGGCGGCTTCACCAAGGCCCAGAAGATCCTGATCGTCGGTGGCGCCGTCGCAGTCGTCGTCGCGATCCTCGCCTTCACCAAGCTGGCCGGTGGCGAGGAGTACGCCACCCTCTACGCCACCCTCGAGCCCACCGATGCCGCGGCCGTCACCGAACGTCTCGACTCCGACGGGATCGCCTACGAGCTTGCCGACGGCGGTTCCACCGTCAAGGTCCCGAAGGGCACGCTCTACGAGACCCGCATGCAGCTGAGCGCCGACGGCCTCCCGTCCGGCGGTGCCGCCGGCTGGTCGATCCTCGACGGTCAGGGGATCACGGCCTCGGAGTTCTCCCAGCGGGTGGGCTACCAGCGCGCCCTCGAGGGCGAGCTGGCCCGCACCATCCGCTCGATCGACGGGGTCGAGGGCGCCACCGTGCACCTCGCCCTGCCCCGCGAGACCGCCTTCGCCCTCGACGACTCCGAGGCCAGCGCCTCGGTGATGATCCAGTCGACTCCCGGCCAGACCCTCGACACCGTCCAGGTCCAGGCCGTCGTGAACCTGGTGGCCTCGAGCGTCGACAAGCTCGACCCCGCCGACATCACTGTCGCCGACTCGACCGGGATGGTCCTGGCCGCTCCCGGGCAGCGCTCGATGGACTTCGCCGGCAACGACCTCAACATGCGTCAGGCCGCGGCATACGAGGAGCGGGTGGCCGCGGAGATCAAGGGGATGCTCACCTCGGTCGTGGGGCCCAACAGCGCCGTGGTCACCGTGAGCGCCGAGCTCGACTTCGACGAGAGCACCCTCACGAGCGAGACCTACGAGGATCCGGTGACGGACCCGGACGGGCCCCGCGTCGCCATCAGCGAGAGCACCAAGACCGAGGAGTACATCGGCGAAGGCACTGGCGTCGCCGGCGTCCTCGGACCCGAAGGCGCCGAGGGCGGCGCCGGGACGGCCGGACCCGGCACCGAGTACAACCTCGACGAGGTCGACCGGAACTTCGCGGTGAACCGCGTGGTCGAGTCGGTCAACCGGGCTCCGGGCACCGTCGAGCGCATCTCGGTCGCCGTCCTGGTGGACGAGGCATCGACCAACCCCGGCATGCTCGAGGAGATCGAGGCCCTGGTGACCGCTGGTGCCGACATCCGGGCCGAGCGCGGAGACACGTTGGCCGTCAGCCGCCTGCCGTTCGACACGAGCATGGCCGACGGGATGGCCGAGGAGCTCGAGGCCGCGGCGACCGCCAAGGCGACCGAGGATCGCCAGCAGCTCCTCCAGACCATCGTCCTCGCCGTCGTCGTGCTCATCGTCCTGGCCGTCGCCTGGCGCAACATGCGCAAGGCTTCGAAGCGTCGGGCCGAGCTGGCGGCACAGTTCGCTCCCCGGGCGCTCGAGATGCCCGGGGTGGCCCCCGGGATGTCCGTCGGCGAGGCCGCGGCCGCTCGAGCCGTTGGAGCCGGCGGTGGTTCCGGCATGGGCCTCGACCTCGACTCCCTGAACGACTTGGTGGTCGCGCCATCGATCCCGAGCCCCGCGATCCAGGCGGCCAGCGAGGTTGCCGAGATGATCGACAACCAGCCCGAAGAGGTGGCGCAGCTACTTCGTGGGTGGCTGGGTGACCGCAGGGCCGGTGCCCGATGAGCCTGGTCGACACCACCGCCATCGAGCGTCTCACCGGCGTCCAGAAGGCGGCGATCCTCATCATGACGATGGGCACCGAGCGTGGCGCAGCGATCCTCAAGACCATGCGGGAGACCGAGGTCACCGAGATCATGGGGGAGGTCGCTCGGCTCACCGACGTGACCGACGACATGGTGGAGGCGGTGCTCGCTGAGTTCGCGGTCACCGCCTCGGCTCAGCGTTACGTCGCCATCGGCGGCATCGACGTCGCCCGGGAACTGCTCGAGGCCACGGTCGGAGAGCGTCGTGCCGAGGAGATCTTCGGTCAGCTGTCGATGAGCCTGGCGAGCGCCCCCTTCGAGTTCCTGCGCAAGGCCGATGCCCGCCTCGTGCTCGGCTTCATCCGCGAGGAGCACCCACAGACGATCGCCCTCGTTCTCGCCTACATGCCCCCCGACTCGGCGTCTCTGGTCCTCAGCAGCCTGCCTGAGGAGTTGCAGCGCGAGGTGGCGGTGCGGGTCGCCACCATGGACCGCACCTCGCCCGACATCGTGGCCAGCGTCGAGGCTGCCCTCGAGCGCCGGCTGTCGTCGGTGCTCCAGCAGGGCGATCTCTCGTCGGTCGGCGGCGTGCAGACCCTGGTCGACCTGCTCAACCGGGCGGATCAATCGTCCGCGCGCCTCATCTTCGAGGGGCTCGAGAACCACGATGAGGCCCTTGCCGACGAGGTGCGCAGCCTCATGTTCGTGTTCGAGGACATCCTCACGCTCGATGACCGCTCGGTGCAGCAGGTGCTGCGCCAGGTCGACTCGAAGGACCTCGCCCTCGCGCTGAAGGGGGTGCGCGTCGAGGTTCGCAAGAAGATCCTCGACAACATCTCCTCGCGTGCCGCCGAGAACCTGAGCGAGGAGATCAACATGCTGGGGGCGGTCCGCCTCAAGGCGGTCGAAGAGGCCCAGGGTGCCGTCGTTCGGGTGATCCGGGCCCTCGAAGAGGCCGGACAGATCGTGCTGACCAGGTCGGGCGATGAGTACGTCGAGTAGCGCGGCGACCGCCGCATCCGCCGCAGCGACCGTGACGCCACCCCGTCGTGGGGTCCTGCGGGGCGCCCGAGCGACCGGCGTCGACCGCCACGCCTTCGAGGTGGTGGCCAACTTGCCGCGCCTGTCGCTCTCGCGCCCGACGGACACCGGCGATCGCACCGCCGACGCGCTGCGCGATGCCGCGTGGAACGAAGGTGAAGCCCTGGGCCATGCCGAAGGCCACGCCAGGGGCTACGCCGAGGGGTTCGAAGCGGCTCGGGCTGCGGGATCTGCGGAAGGTCACGCCGAAGGCCTCGAGACCGGTCGGGAGCTCGCCGCCTCCGAGCACCAGGCCGTCGTCGGCCCGGCCCTTCAGGCACTCGAGCAGGCCTCCGCTGGCCTGGTGGCTCGCAACGCGGTTGCTCTGGTCGACATCGAGTCCGGGGTCGTCGAGCTCGCCCTCGCCCTCGCCGCCACCATCCTCGATCGCGAGATCGCCGTGGCTGTCGATCCCGGCGGCGACGCCATCCGCCGGGCCCTCCGACTCGCTCCCGAGCGTGGCGAGATCCTCGTTCGCCTGAACCCCGCCGACATCGACGGACTCGGCGACACCGCGTCTCTGGCGCCCGGTCGGGACCTGGAGATCGTTGCCGACCCGAGCGTGGGCCGCGGCGGGTGCCTCGTCGAGACCGACGCGTCGAGGGTCGACGCCCGGATCGAGACAGCTCTCGATCGCGCGCGTACCGCGCTGGGCACGACCAGCGGTGAGCGTCGGCAGACGGTGGTCGAGTCGTGACCGCTCTGCCCTTCACCGGGACGCTCCTCGCCGATCGTTCGGCGACAGCGTTGAGCCTGGTCGGCCCGCGCCGCACCGGACAGGTCAACCGCGTGGTGGGCCTCACCTTCGAGGTGGCCGGTGTCGATGCCGCGATCGGCGACGTCGTCCGCGTGGAGACATCCGGCACGCCGGTCCTCGGCGAGGTCGTCGCCATCAACTCCGACTCCTTGACCGCCATGCCACTCGGCGAGCTCCACGGCCTTCGTGCCGGTGCTCCCGTCGAGGCCACGGGCAGCCCCCTCTCGGTGCCGGTCGGCCACGCCCTCCTCGGCCGGGTCATCGACGGTCTCGGCAACCCGATCGACGACGGGCCGTCGCTGTCCGCCCTCGAGCGGGCCCCGCTCAGTGGCGAACCGCCCCACCCCCTCCGCCGCCCGATCGTGGACCAGCCCGTCCACCTCGGCGTGCGGGCGCTCGACACCCTCGTGCCCGTCGGGCGTGGGCAGCGCATCGGCATCATGGCGGGATCCGGCGTCGGCAAGTCGAGTCTCATGTCGATGATCGTGCGCGGCACCGATGCCGACATCTCGGTGGTCGCCCTCATCGGCGAGCGTGGCCGTGAGGTGCGCGAGTTCATCGAGCGCGACCTCGGTCCCGAGGGGCTGGCCCGCTCCGTCGTCATCGTCGCCACCTCCGACGCCCCGGCTCTGGTGCGCCTCCGCGCCGCCTTCGCCGCGACCCGCATCGCCGAGTGGTTCCGCGACCAGGGCTGCCACGTGAACCTGCTGATGGACAGCCTCACCCGCTTCGCGATGGCCCAGCGCGAGATCGGCCTCTCGGCCGGCGAGGTGCCCGCCACCCGCGGCTACCCGCCCTCCGTCTTCGCCCTCCTGCCGCGCCTGCTCGAGCGGGCGGGTGCATCAGAGGACGGTTCGATCACCGGCATCTACACGGTGCTGGTCGAAGCCGACGACCTCAACGATCCCATCGGCGACTCGGCCCGGTCGATCCTCGACGGCCACATCGCCCTCTCGCGGAAGCTCGCCACCGCGGGTCACTTCCCCACGATCGACGTGCTCGAGTCGATCTCCCGGGTCGCTCCCGCCGTCACCTCGCCGGAGCAGCAGCAGATCGCCGTCACGGCGCGCCGCCTGCTCGCCGCCTACCGCGAAGCTCGGGACCTCATCGAGATCGGTGCGTACCAGGCCGGTTCGAACCCCACCGTCGACGAGGCGGTCGCACGCCGTGAGCACATCGATGCGTTCCTGCGTCAGGGGATGGACGAGCGGTCCGCCCCCGGTGAGGCCTGGATGGAGCTCGCCGTCGTGCTCGGCCTCGGTCAGGGCGCCTCGTGAAGCGTTACTGCTTCCGCCTCGAGCAGGTCGCCCGCGTGCGACGCATCCAGGAGGAGCAGGCTCGCGCCGAGCTGCTCATCGCCCGTCAGCGCCTCATCGAGGCCGGCGCCGATGTGTCGATGCGCGCCGAGCGCTTCGAGAACCGTCCGCCCCAACGCGGACCCGCGAGTGGCAGTCGGTTCCGGGCCGACCGTGGTCGCGACGACCTGCTCGCAATGGCACTGACCGCGGCACGCCTCGGTGAGGCGAACGCACATCTGCTCGTGGGTCAGCGGGTCGACGAGTGGAGCGCGAGGGCACGCGAGCTGTCGACGGTGGAGCGGCTCGACGAGCGCGCTCGTGTCGAGCACGCGGCCGAGGCCGACAAGGACGAGCAGCGCGAGCTCGACGACCTGGTGACATCGCGTTGGGCCCGTCGTCCGGAGGCGACCCCATGACCTTCGTCGCTCCGACCTCCCCGATGGCCGGCACCCTGGCTCGTGTCGACGAGATCCGGTCGAGGTTCCAGCCGCAGGTCGCTCACTCGACGACCGCGTCGAGCACCGCCACCATCGATGCCACCTCGTCCGACTTCGCCGCCCACCTGCTCTCCCAGAGCGGGGCGGCCCGTCGCGCCCCAGCCTTCGGGTCTGGCTCCGTCGCCGGTGCGGCGGTCGTCGATCAGGCCATGACCTACCTCGGCGTTCCCTACCTCTGGGGTGGAACCAACCCGGAGGTAGGCCTCGACTGCTCGGGCTTCGTGCAGCGGGTCCACCGCGACCTCGGCATCGAGCTGCCACGCGTCAGCGGCGACCAGGCTCGAGGCGGCACCCCCGTGGCGTCGCTCGACGAGGCGCGTCCCGGCGACGTGCTGGCGTTCGGCGAGCCGGTGAACCACGTGGCGATCTACCTGGGCAACGGCCAGATGGTGCACGCCCCGCGTCGCGGCGATGTCGTCACCGCCGAGGCGATCGATCGTCCCATCACCGCCATTCGGCGGTACACGGCGACCACTGTGAGCCCAGTCGCCAACCAGTTCGCGCCGATGCCCTACAGCACGAGCGTCACCGGCGGCACCCCCTTCGCCGACCTCTTCACCGCGGCCGGCGCCCGCCACGGCATCGACCCGGGCATCCTGTCGGCGGTCGCCAAGATCGAGTCGGGCTACGACCCCCGTGCCGTCAGCGCGGCCGGTGCTCGCGGCCTCATGCAGTTCATGCCGGCGACGGCGGCGGGCATGGGGATCGATCCCATGGACCCTGCGCAGGCCGTCGACGGCGCTGCTCGCTACCTCACCACCCAGCTGCGTGACTTCGGCAGCCTCGAACTGGCCCTCGCCGCCTACAACGCCGGACCGGGCGCCGTCCGACGCCATGGTGGCGTCCCGCCCTACGCCGAGACCCAGGCCTACGTGTCCAAGGTCATCGGCGCCCTGAACGGAGGATCGTGATGTCTGCAGGCAACCTTCTGTTGATCGCGCCTGGCGCCCCCACACCGACCGCGTCACCCGCGGAGGCATCGTCGACGGCGACGAGCCCGGCCTCCAACGGCGACGAGTACGCCAAGGTGGCGGCACGGGTGGACCACGGTGCATCCGACCGCTCAGATGACGACGCGTCGGCCGACGACGCGTCGGCCGCCACCGACGAGCAGCGCGCCGCCGCGGTCGCCCTCGACGCGGGCGACGTGGCCACCGACGAGCCGGCCCCCGCCGACGAGGATGCCCGCGGCGAGGCCGCAGCCTCGGCCGAGGTCGCTGGTGGCCCGCTGGCCGCTCTGATGGCCGCGCTCGCTGCGGCTGTCGAGGCACCCGCCGCCGATGCCGGCACCGCGATCACGGCCGACGACGCGGTGGCGGTTGCCGCTGCGCCCACCACCACCACCACCACCACCACCACCACCACCACCACCACCACCGCTGGTGCTGCGCCCACCACCACCACCGCTGCTGGTGCCGCCAGTGACGCGGCGACCGTTCCCGTCGCTGGCGCGACCGCCGAGGGTGGGGCCGTCCCGGCCGACGCTGCGTCCACCGCGGGTGCCGCGCCGCCCGTGTCCAGCGCTGATGCCGCTCCCGTCGC
>JAENWR010000067.1 GCA_016649895.1 Acidimicrobiia bacterium
GCGAGGGCCTCTTCGTCGGACACCAACGCGTCGAGCTGCGGGCGCAGGGCGTCGGCCTCGTCGGCCACGACGACGAGCTGGTCGTCGAGGCGGGCGGTCTCCGACTCGAGGTTGGCGATGATGGCCTGGTCGACCGACGACGCCCGCTCGCGCTCGATGCCCCGGCTGCGCTCGGCGAGCACCGCCGCGATGCCACGAGCGCGTTCGCGCAGCGATTCGAAGGCGACGAGGTCGTCGCCGAGGTCGTCGCCACCCGCGGCGGTGAGCCGGGCCTCGGCCGCCGACACCTCTCGGTCGAGGGTGGCGAGCCGGTCGCGGTGGTCGCGCTCGGCCGAGGTGAGGTCCTTGCGGCCGCGGGCGTCGGCCTCGAGCTTGGCCTGGAGGCCCGAGAGCTCGCGCCCCGCCAGGTGGATGCGAAGGGCCGACAGCTCGGACACGACCGCGCCGTGACGACGAGCGGCGTCGGCTTGGCGTTCGAGCGGCCGGAGCTGCCGGCGGACCTCGCGCAGCAGATCCTGGATGCGGGTGAGGTTCCCCTCGGTGGCGAGGAGGCGGCGCTCGGCCTTCTCCTTGCGCCGCCGGTACTTCAGGACCCCAGCCGCCTCCTCGATGATGAACCGTCGCTCCTCGGCCCGGGCGTTGAGCACCGCGTCGATCTGGCCCTGCGACACGATGACGTGCTGCTGGCGACCGACCCCGCTGTCGGAGAGCAGCTCTTGGATGTCGAGCAGGCGGCACGACACGCCGTTGATGGAGTACTCGCTCTCGCCGGTGCGGAACAGCGTGCGGGTGATCGTGACCTCGGTGAAGTCGATCGGGAGGATGCCGGCGCTGTTGTCGATGGTGAGCCCCACCTCGGCGCGCCCGAGCGCCGAGCGCTTGGTGGTGCCGGCGAAGATGACGTCGTCCATCTTCTGGGAGCGCACCGAGCTCGGGGCCTGCGCGCCGAGGACCCACGCGATGGCGTCGACGACGTTGGACTTGCCGCTGCCGTTCGGGCCGACCACGACGGTGATGCCCGGCTCGAGCTCGAGGTGGGTGGTGTCGGCGAACGACTTGAAACCCTTCAGGGTGAGGGTCTTCAGGAACACGTCAGACCTGGCACTGCTCGCAGAGGTAGGTGAACGAACTGCCGTAGCGCACCTTGACGATGGGCACCCGGCAACGGCGACAGGCCTCCTTCTCGCGGCCGTGGACCTTGAGGTGGTCCTGGTACTCGCCGGGCTTGCCGTAGATGTCGGCGTAGCCGTCGCCTTCGAGGGCCGTGCCGCGGTACTTGATGGCGTCGTGCAACGTCTCGACCAGCGAGCGGTAGAGGCGTCGGATCTCCTGGGTGGTGAGCGAACTGGCCACCCGGTCGGGCCGCAGCCCCGACGTGAAGAGGATCTCGTCGGCGTAGACCTCGCCGAGACCGGCGAGGGTGGTCTGGTCGGTGAGGAACGCCTTCAGCTTGGCCTTGCGCCCGCGGAGCATCTCGGCGAACAGGATCCATGACACCGGCGTCTCCACCGGGTCGAGCCCGAGGGAGCCGAGGCCCGGGTACTGCGCCATCAGGTCGTCTGACGAGACGACAGAGATGGTGGCGGTGCTGCTGGCGTCGACGAACCGGAGCTGGCCCCCTTGGGTGAAGGCGACGACGAGGAGCGTCTCCTTGGCCAGCGGCTCCTTGGGCGTGGTCTTGAAGATCGAGCCACCGGACGCGAGGTCGACGACCATCACGTCGTCGGTGTCGAGCGCGACGAGGATGGTGAGCCCCTTGCGGCTGACGCCCGTGATCTTCGCCCCTTCGAGCTTGTGGGCCAGGTGCTTCTTGTTGGGGTGGTGGGGGAACGCCGACATCGGTCCGAGGACCTCTGCCGTCTTCACCTTCTTCCCGCTCGACTCCTTGTCGAGGGCGCGTCGGATCGTCTCGACCTCCGGCAACTCACGCATCGGTGTTCGCAACCCCCTGCTCGTCGTTCATGTCGGCGATGGCGGCTGCTGCCGCCGCCTGTTCGGCCTGCTTCTTGGAGCGTCCTTCGCCACGGCCACGAACCACGCCGCCGACGCTGACCGTCGCTCGGAAGTGCTTCTCGTGGTCGGGACCGGAGCTGTCGACCGCGTAGTGGGGTACCTCGACGGGCGAGGTGCGGGCCACCAGCTCCTGCAGATGCGTCTTGTGATCCTGGTGGGCGCCGAGCTCTTCGGGCCCGTGGATGCGATCGGCGACGAGGTCGAGCACGAGACGGCGGGCGCTGTCGAGCCCACCGTCGAGGTAGACGGCGCCGATGACCGCCTCGATGGCGTCGGCGAGGATCGAGGGGCGCATGCGGCCACCCGTCGCGTCCTCACCCCGGCCGAGGCGAAGTGCGGCACCAAGCCCGAGCTCGGCGGCCACCTCGGCGAGCACCACCGCATTGATCACTGCGGCGCGCATCGGTGCGAGCTCGCCCTCGGGGCGCGCGGGATAGGACGCGTACAGGTGGTCGGTGACGACCATCCCGAGGATGGCATCGCCGAGGAACTCGAGTCGCTCGTTGGAGTCGACACCCGGGTTCTCCGCGCAGAACGAGCGGTGGGTGACGGCGAGCTGCAACAGCTCGGTCCGGGCGAACCGGTGGCCGAGGCGTTCGCTCAGCTGGTCGAGGTGGAGCGCCGTGATCAGGATCTAGCCCACCCGACCGTGGATGTAGTCGACGGCGTCTCGGACGGTCTTCAGGTCTTCGAGGTCTTCGTCGTCGATGCGGAACCCCACGGTGCGTTCGCCCAGCTCCTCCTCGAGCGCCTCGACGAGCTCGATGAGCGCGAGGGAGTCGGCGTCGAGGTCGTCGGCGAAGGACTGCCCCTCGTTGATCGTGGAGGGGTCGATCTCGAGGATGTCGGCGAGGCGATCGCGGATCAGTTCGAAGATCTCGTCACGGCCGATGGGGCCGTGCTCGACGTGGGTCTCGGCGGGCACTCTGGACGCTCCAGGAGGTCGGTGTTGTTTCGGACGCCGGGGGATGCTAGCGCACCTGGGCTTGTGAGGTTGTGATCTGTTGATGGTGCGGATCAGGTGCGGCCCACGGCCTCGGCGAGGTGGGCCACCAGTCCGGCGCGCACCATCTCCGATGCCGTGCGCACCGCGTTGTGCATCGCCACCGCCGACGACGAGCCGTGGCTGATCATGCACACGCCGTCGACCCCGAGCAGCATCGCTCCGCCCGTGTTCTCCGGATCGAGCTGGGCGTAGAGGGGGGCGAGGGCCGGCATCAGCGCCTCGGCCGCGGTGCGAGCCTCGTCGCTCGAGTCGAACACGCCGAGCAGCGCGTTGACGAGCGACCGCATGCCACCTTCGAGCGCCTTGAGGGCCACGTTGCCGGTGAAGCCGTCGGTGACCGCGACGTCGGCCACCGACGACATGAGGTCGCGCCCCTCGATGTTGCCGATGAACTCGGCGCCGGCGGCGTCCCAGTCGAGCGCGGCGAGCAGCTTGTGGGTCTCCTTGACGAGGGAGTTGCCCTTGGTGGACTCCTCGCCGATCGACAGGAGGCCGATCCGGGGGCGGGCCACCCCGTAGCGCTCGCGGGAGTAGACGGCACCCATCTGTGCGAACTGGCGGAGCCACTCGGGCTGGCAGTCGGCGTTGGCGCCCGCATCGAGCAACACGCACGGAGTACCCGAGGGATCGGGGATCGGCGTGGCGATGGCCGGGCGCGAGACGCCCTTGATGCGGCCCATGCGCAGCAGCGCGCTGGCCATCGTGGCGCCGGTGTTGCCCGCGCTGATCATGGCGCTGGCCCGCCCGTCGCGCACCGCCTCGGCGGCCCGCACCAGCGACGAGTCCTTCATGCGGCGAACGCTGCCGCCGGGGTCGGCGTCCATGGCGATGACCTCGGACGCGGCGATGACCTCGAGTGGGCCGGGGTCGCCGATCTCCTCGGGGCGTCCGACGAGCACCACGGGGATGCCGTCGTCGTGGGCGCGACGGGCACCGGCGACGATCTCGCTCGGGGCGAGGTCGCCACCCATGGCGTCGACCGCTATGGGCAGCACGAGGCGCCGGTGATCAGTCGACGTCGATGGCCTGGCGGCCGTTGTACCAACCACAGCTGCCGCACACCACGTGCGGGAGCTTGGCGCTGCCGCAACGGGGGCAGACGCTGCGCGCCGGCGTACCGAGCCTCCAGGCCGATGCCCGGCGGCTCCGGCTCTTCGACTTGGACATCTTCTTCTTGGGGACGGCCATCGCAGTGATCCTCGCGCGGGGTGGGAGCGCTGCTCCCGGCGGACGTACTGGCTACTAGATCAGACTGGGTTCTAGATCAGATCGTGTGCGCGGACACACCCGGGCACGGAGGGTCAACGATAGCGCCCGGAGGAGGGATCAGTCGAAGTGGAGCTGATCGAGGGCCGCCCAGCGGGGGTCGGCCAGCGGCCCCGAGCCGTCCTCGGTGGTGTCATCGTCGATGCGCGCCGGGAACTCGTCGAGTGCCGGTCCCTTGCAGTCGGGGCCGCACAGCGGTGCCAGCGGCAGCGCCAGGAGGATGCTCTCGCCCACCACCTCGTCGAGGTCGATCTCCTCGCCCTCGAGCGGCCAGACGTCGTCGTCGGTGAGCGCGTCGGGCGAGTGCGAGAACACCTCGCGCACGTCGATCTCGAGGGTGCCGTGCACGTCGGCGAGGCAGCGCCGACACTCCCCCTCCCACGGCGCCGCCACCGTGCCGGTGACCGTGAGCGTGCCGCTCTGCGCGGTGGACTCGACGACCAGATCGACCACGATGTCGGAGCCCTCGGGCACCGTCGACGCCGCCACCAGGTAGCCGGGGGAGGTGAAGGTGCGAGCGACCTCGCGTCGGGTACCGGGCCGTCGGAGCAGCTCGGTGACGCTGATGCGAAGGTCGCGACCCTTCACGTGACGTCCTGGTCGAAGAAGCCGGGGCCCTCCTCGTCGCCTCGGAGGTCGTGCGGATCCGGGTCGGGCTCACCGGTGAGTCCGGGGCCGCCCAGGCGAGCCGCCCCCTGGAGCTTCGAGCGCCCCTCGGCCACGGTGCGCGCCGTGCGCTCGAGCACGATCTCGAAGCTGGCGAGGCGCTGGTCGCAGAAGTCCTCGACCTCGTGGCGCATGGCCCGGGCGTCGGTCTCGGCCTTCTCGATGAGCTGGCGGGCCCGATGCTCGGCCGCCTTGACCACCTCGGTCCGCTGGACCATGGCGCCAGCCCGCGCCCGGGCCTGTTCGAGGATCTCATCACCTTCGCGGCGGACACCAGCCAGGAACTCGTCGCGCTCCTTCAACAGCCAGCGCGCCGCACGCAGCTCCTCGGGCAGTCGATCGATCCCCTCGTTGAGGAGCTCGAGCACCTCGTCCTTGTTGACCATCACCGAGGTGGACAACGGCATCGGGCGGGCCTGGCCGATGATGTCGGCCACTCGGCGCAGGAGCTGCTCGGCCTGCGGTGACGACGGCTCGGACACCGCAGGCGGCGGTTCGGGAGGGTGGTCCGACATCAGTCGGCGTCCTTGACGTACTTGCCGACGAGTCGAGCCGACACCGCACGCGGCACCATCGAGCCGACGTCGCCACCGAAGCGGGCGATCTCGCGGATGAGCTTCGAGGCGAGGAACGAGTGCTCGGATGCCGAGGGGATGAAGAGCGTGTCGACGCCGGAGATGGCGTGGTTCATCTGCGCCATCTGCAGCTCGCTCTCGAAGTCGGAGACGGCGCGGAGGCCCTTGACGATGAAGTCGGCGCCCACGTCGCGGGCAAGGTCGACCACGAGGCTCGAGAACATCGTCACCTTGACGTTGTCGAGGTGGGCGAAGACCTCTCTGATCATGTCCTCGCGCTCGGCCAGGGTGAACAGGGGCTCACCCTTCTGCGGGTTGCGCATGGCGGCGACGACGACCTCGTCGAACAGGCGGGAGGCCGTCTCGACGATCTCCATGTGTCCGTTGTGGACGGGATCGAACGAGCCGGGGTAGAGCACGACGGCCACTGGGGGTCACTCCGGAAGGGCAGGCGATGGGGTGGTAACGATCGTCACAAACGTACTCCCGTAGCGCTTTGCCCGGACCAACTGCCAGGCGGGGCCGGGGTCGACCTCGCGGTCGGACTCGATGACGACCACCTCGGCGTCGAGGCCGTCGAGCAACGCTCCCCAGCCCTCGAACGAGTACGGCGGATCGCAGATGGCGAGGTCGACCGCCTCCATCTTTCGGATGTGGGCAGCCACATCGCCGGTGACGATCGTGCTGCGGTCGGCGAAGCCGAGGTGGTCGACGTTGCGTCGGATGACGGCGGCGGTACGGCGGTCGCGCTCGACGAAGGTGACGTGCTCGGCCCCCCGCGACAGCGCCTCGAGCCCCATCGCCCCGCTGCCGGCGAACAGGTCGACCACGGTGGCGCGGTCGACGACGCCCATCGAGGTGAGCGAGTTGAACACGGCCTCACGCACCCGGTCGGTGGTGGGGCGCGTGTCGTCGCCCGGCGGGGCGAGGACACGCCGGGCCCGTGCGGATCCGGCGACGATCCTCACGCGCCGGTCGCAGGGGCGGGGCAGACGGGCATGGCTGCGACGGTAGCGTCGGCCCGTGATCGCCGAACCCACCATCGACTGCATCGACTGCGGCGGCACCTGCCACCTCATCAGCCACCCACGCGAGTCGGGCGAGTTCGAGCCGGGTGACGTGGTGGTGTACCGCTGCGAGGACTGCCTCGACCGGTGGGACATGGTGCTGCCCGACGAGGACGAGGTGCGTGGCGACCACTGGGAGCCCGACGGCTTCTGAGCCTCAGGTGTCGAGGCCCGCCTGCCGGCGCAGCCACTTCCATTGCAGGTACCGCCGACCGACCGCCACCACGTAGGTGAGCCCGACCGCCCCCACGAACGATCCGATCAGGACGTTCCAGAACAGCATTGCCATCACGCCGGCCCACGCCACAGCCACGCCGATCATGGCGTCGGTGATGATGATGGTGCGCCAGTTGCTGGCATAGATGGCCGGGCTCGCCCACTTGCCGGTCGGCTCGAACAGCTCGTCGTCGGCGGGCAGACCCGCGGGTGGACGGTTCATGACTTGAGGAGGAACTCCGAGGTGTCGTCGTCGCCGAGGATGAGGGCGAGCTCGGACGCCAGCATCGCGTGGGCGTCGAGGGTGGGGTCGTTGGCGACGATGTCGATGGCGACCTCGCGCGCCTTCACGACCCAGTCGCGGTCGCGGCGCAACGACGCCAGCTTGAGGTCGTTGCGCCCCTTCTGCCGCTCCCCCATCAGGGTGCCCTCTCCGCGCAGGTCGAGGTCGATCTCGGCCAGCTCGAAACCGTCGGTCGACCGCACCAGGGCCTCGAGCCGGGCTCTGCCGTCGGGCGTGGCGCCCGACCCCACCAGGTAGCACCACGAGCGATCGGCACCACGGCCCACCCGCCCCCGCAGCTGGTGGAGCTGGGCGATGCCGAACCGATCGGCATCGAGGATGACCATGACGGTGGCGTTCGGGACGTCGACGCCGACCTCGATCACCGTGGTGGCGACGAGCACGTCGACCTCGCCGCGGCGGAACCGACCCATCGTCTCCTCCTTGTCGGCCGGAGCGACCCGTCCGTGGAGGAGGCCGAGCCGAAGGCCAGCCAGCTCGGTGACCTGGAGCTGCTCGAAGGTGGCCTCGGCCGATGCCACCTCGAGCTTCTCCGACTCGTCGACGAGGGGGCACACGACGTAGGCCTGGCGTCCGGCGGCCACCTCGGAACGGACCTTCTCCCACATGGCCACCTCGGCCGCGCTCTCCTGGCCCTCGACCTCGGAGTCGGCGCCCACCTCGACCCACTCGGTGCGGATCGGCGTGCGGCCCGGCGGCAACTCGTCGAGGACCGACACGTCGAGGTCGCCGTAGACGGTCATCGCCGCGGTGCGCGGGATCGGGGTGGCGGTCATCACCAGCACGTCGGGTACCCGTCCGTCGACGTTCGCGGCCCGCAGCGCCGCCCGCTGCTCGACACCGAACCGGTGCTGCTCGTCGATGACCACGGCGCCGAGCGACCCGAACTCGACCCCTTCCTGGATGAGGGCGTGGGTGCCGATGAGGATGTCGACCTCTCCCCCGGCGAGGCGCCCGAGGAGCTTGCGGCGTTCGGCGGCAGTGGTGCGGTTGGTGAGGAGCTCGACCGCCAAGGGTCGGGTGGGCAGGAGCGTGCCCGGCGAGTCGACCTCGAAGCCGGTGAGCAGCGCGGTGACCCCCGCCGCGTGCTGCTCGGCGAGCACACCGGTGGGAGCCATCAGTGCTCCCTGGTGGCCGCCCTCGACCGCGATGAGCAACATCGCCACGGCCACGAGCGTCTTGCCGGCACCCACGTCGCCCTGGAGCAGGCGGTGCATCGGCTGCGGCCGACCCATGTCGGATCGGACCTCGTCGATGACGCGCCGCTGCGCCCCGGTGAGCGGGAACGGCAGACCATCGACGAAGCGAGCCAGGTGGTGCAGTACGTCGACGGGGTGCTCGATGCCGCGCGACTCGACCTCGAGCCGGTGCTTGCGCTCGACGAGGGAGAGCTGCACGCGGAGCAGTTCGTCGAAGACCAGCCGTCGCCGGGCCACTTCGACGTCGGCCATCGACTCCGGCACGTGGATGTGGCGGAACGCTCGGGTGCGGCCGGTGAGCCCGTAGCGGCGCAGGGTGGATGCGGCGACGGGTTCGGCGAACTCACCCGCCCGCTCGAGGACCTCCTCCATCCAGCGGGCGATGTCCCACGACATCAGACCCGCCTTCTCCGATTGCGGGTACACCGCGATGATGCGGCCCGTGCGGTCACCGACGAGGTCGACGACGGGGTTGGTCATCTGCGGGCGCCCGCCGAAGCGCTCGAGCTTGCCGAACAGGATGGCGTTGGTGCCCGGCCCGAGCTGACGCTCGCGCCACGGTTGGTTGAAGAACGTGGCTCGAAGGCTGCGGTCGCCGTCGGTGACGTCGACGGTGACCATCACCTTGCGGTTGCGGGTGCGGCGGGTCGAGGCGCGGGTGACCCGCACCAGGACCATCGCCTCCTCACCCTCGACCAGATCGGCGATGCGGGCCTCGCGGGTGCGGTCGATGTAGCGACGGGGGTACAGCGTGAGCAGGTCGAGCACCGTGTGGACCTCGACCGCAGCGAGCGAACGGGCTTTGGCCTCGCCGACGCCCTTCAGCTCGGTGACCGGGATCCCCGCGAGCTGGCTCAGGCTGCGCGCCACGTCACTCCGCGCCGAAGCAGTAGGGGTAGAGCGGCTGTCCCCCGTGGTGCACCTCGACCTCGACATCGGGGCGGTTGTCGTTCAGCCACTCGGTGATGCGTCGGGTGACCGCCGCGCTGGACCCCTCGCCCTCGAGGAGGCCCACGATCTCATGTTCGGCCGTGACCAGGCGGTCGAGCAGGCCGATGGTGGCCTCGGCCAGGTCGTCGGAGACCGACCAGATGCCATCGGCGGCGATGCCGATGAAGTCACCGGCCCGGATGGGGCCGACCTCGGAGGTGGAGTCGCGCACCGCCTGGGTGACCTCGCCCGCAACCACGCCCTCGATGGCCTCGGCCATCGACCGGGCGTTTGCCGCCGCCGTCGCCTCGGGGTCGTACGAGAGCAGCGCGGCGATGCCCTGGCTGATGCCGTGGGTGGGCACCACGGCCACCGTCTTGGTGGTCTGGGCGTCGACCTGGTTGGCGACCGCCACGATGTTCTTGTTGTTGGGGAGGATGACCACCTGGTCGGCGGGCGCCGCCTCGACAGCGTCGAGCAACTGAGCGGTCGAGGGGTTCATCGACTGGCCGCCGGCGACGATCTGCTGCACGCCGAGCGAGCCGAGGAGGCGGCGCACACCGGGACCGGTGGCGACGGCCACGACCGCGCACGGCACCTCGACCGGCACCGCAGGCTCGACCGGCTCGGCGGCGGCCTCGCGCACCCAGCGCTCCTCCTCCACCTGCTCGACCAGGTCGGTGACCCGGATGTTGCGCGGCTTGCCGCAATCGATGGCGGCTTCGATGGCGGCGCCGATGTCGTCGGTGTGGATGTGGCAGTTCCAGATGCCGTCGCCGCCGACGACGACGATGGAGTCGCCGATGCCCGCCCACACCTCCTTGAACGCCGGAACCGCCTCGTCGGGCGCTTCGAGGAAGTACATGACCTCGTAGCGCAGGTCGGCGACGCCCGACTCGTGGACGTGGCCGGCAAGGACGAGGTGCGGATGGTCGGACACCACGCCCTCGTCGTCGGTCGGCTCCGGCAACGGGCGACCGTCGACCACGCTCAACATGGCATCGAGCAGGAGCAGGAACCCGGCACCGCCGGCATCGACGACACCGGCCTCGGCGAGCACCGGCAGCAGCTCGGGGGTGCGCTCAAGCGCCTCGCCGCCACGCGTGCGGGCGGCGTCGAGGACCCCGACGAGAGAACCGCCGGCCTCTGCCGCAGCCGCCGCGGCCTCGGACGCCTCCCGGACGACCGTGAGGATGGTGCCCTCCACCGGGCGCATCACCGCCGAGTAGGCGGCGGTCGAGGCGGCGACGAGCGCGTCGGCCACGGCTACCGCGTCGATGCGGGGGGCCTGACCGACCACGCCCATGAGGCCGCACATCACCTGGGAGAGGATGACCCCGGAGTTTCCCCGGGCGCCCATGAGGGAGCCGTGGCTGATGGCCTGGCACGTCGCGGCCAGGTCGGCGCCGTCGGGACCGGTGGTCCGAGCCTCGTCGAGCGCCGCCACCACCGATTCGAGGGTGAGCGCCATGTTGGTGCCGGTGTCACCGTCGGGCACCGGATAGACGTTGAGGCGGTTGATGGCCGCCTGGTGCGAGCGGAGGGCGTCGCGGAAGCGGGCCATGACGTCGCCGAGGTCGGCGGCGTCGAAGCGCTCGAGCACGGTCATGTCGAGCGACACTAGTGACTGTCCGCTTCCCCACCCACCTGCGGGCTTGGTGCGGTCGACCCGGTCGCTGGTAGCATCACTCTTCGTCCTTTGTTCGCCCGGTCCCTCGCGACCTCCTGTCCTTGAGGTGTCACCATGGCCTCCGTGTGTTCGGTGTGCGGCAAGAAGCCGTCCTTTGGCATGCAACTCAGCCACTCGCACCGTCGCACCAAGCGTCGGTGGAACCCCAACATCCAGCGTGTGCGCGCCGTCGTCGGCAAGAGCACCAAGCGCGTCGATGTCTGCACCGGCTGTCTGAAGTCGGGCAAGATCCAAAAGGCCGTCCGCTAGGCGAGCACGCCTCCGATGGCACTCCCGCCCGCTCCACCGCCGTGCACCGCACCGCACCGCACCGTGGGGCGGGCGCTGCGCGTCCGGGGACCCGTCGCGGTGCCGTTTGGGCCTCTGCAGAACGCCGGGGCTACGGTGACCGTCCCAGGATCGGACGACGCTCAGGAGCGGCGAAGGTGCAAGGTGTGATCAAGTCCTTTGATCCGGTATCGGGCGATGGCGTGGTCATCCGCGACACCGACCTCAGCGAGTACGACCTGGCCCCTGGCGCCCTCCGCGGCTCCGTGCTGAGGATGCTTCGCCAGGGCCAGCGCATCATCTTCGACCTCGATGCGTCAGGGCGGGCCTCGTCGCTCCGCCTGGGCAGCGAGGTCGACATGGGGACCCCTGGGTTCCCCACGGGCGAGGCCTGACCGCCCCGCTCCCCCACACAACATGACGAACACGTCGGAGAGGTACACAGAGCCGTGAACACACCGACCACCAACGCCAAGGTCCTCGCATGGGTCGACGAGTGGGCCGAGATCCTCCAACCCGACGCGGTCCACTGGTGCGACGGCTCGGCCGACGAGTACCAGCACCTCTGCGAGCTACTCGTCGGGGGTGGCACCTTCCGTTCGCTCGACGAAGCGAAGCGGCCCAACAGCTACCTCGCCATGTCCGACCCGGCTGACGTGGCGCGCGTCGAGGACCGCACCTTCATCTGCTCCGAGCTCGAGATCGACGCCGGCCCCACCAACAACTGGCGGCCGCCCGCGCAGATGAAGGCGGAGCTCACCGGCCTGTTCCGCGGCTCGATGAAGGGCCGCACGATGTACGTCGTGCCGTTCAGCATGGGTCCCCTCGGCTCGCCCATCGCCCACATCGGCGTGCAGCTCACCGACTCCGCCTACGTCGCCACCAACATGCGGATCATGACCCGCATGGGCCAGGCCGTCCTCGACACGCTCGGCGACGACGACTTCGTGCCATGCCTCCACTCCGTCGGCGCACCGCTCGCCGAGGGTGACACCGACGTGCCATGGCCGTGCGACGCCGACAACAAGTACATCGTCCACTTCCCCAAGACCCGCGAGATCTGGTCGTACGGCTCGGGCTACGGCGGCAACGCCCTGCTCGGCAAGAAGTGCTTCGCGCTGCGGATCGCATCCACCATGGCTCGTGACGAGGGCTGGATGGCCGAGCACATGCTCATCGTCGGTATCACGCCCCCGGGGGCGAGACCCGCTACATCGGTGCGGCGTTCCCCTCGGCCTGCGGCAAGACCAACATGGCGATGCTCATCCCCCGCCTGCCGGGTTGGAAGGTCGAGACCGTCGGCGACGACATCGCGTGGATGAAGTACGACGCCGACGGCCAGCTGCGGGCCATCAACCCCGAGGCCGGTTTCTTCGGCGTCGCTCCCGGCACCGGCGAGGACACGAACCCCAACGCCCTCGCCACGCTGCACGCCAACTGCATCTTCACCAACGTCGCCTTCACCGACGACGCCGACGTGTGGTGGGAGGGCCTCGGGCCGGCGCCGGAGCACCTGATCGACTGGCGGGGCAACGAATGGACGCCGGCCTCCGACACCCCGGCCGCGCACCCGAACGCCCGGTTCACCGCCCCGGCGTCGCAGTGCCCGTCGATCTCCTCGGTGTGGGAAGACCCGGCTGGGGTGCCGATCTCGGCCATCTTGTTCGGTGGGCGCCGCGCCACCAACGTCCCGCTGGTCACCCAGTCGCGCGACTGGGAGCACGGCGTGTTCATGGGCTCGATCATGTCGTCGGAGAAGACGGCTGCGGCTGCTGGCACCATCGGTGAGGTCCGCTTCGACCCCTTCGCCATGCTGCCGTTCATCGGCTACAACGCCGGCGACTACATGAACCACTGGCTCGAGATCGGTCGGGCCACCGATGCCGCCAAGCTGCCCAAGCTGTTCTGGGTCAACTGGTTCCGCAAGGACCAGGACGGCAAGTTCCTATGGCCCGGGTTCGGCGACAACATCCGGGTGCTGAAGTGGATCCTCGAGCGGGTCGAGGGCGGCGGCGATGCCGTCGAGACCCCAATCGGCTACGTGCCGGCTCCCGGTGCCATCGACACCAGCGGACTCGACGTCAACGACGCCACCATGGCCCAGCTCATCGAGGTCGACCACGACTCGTGGAAGGGTGAGATCCCCCTCATCCAGGACCACTTCGAGTTCATTGGCGAGCGGCTGCCAGCTGAACTGGCTGCTCAGCTCGACGATCTCGAGCGCCGTCTCGCCAACAACTGATTCCCTATCGGTCCCGGGTCAGGCCGGCAGGGCGATCGCCCGGAGGGCGAGGCCCATCAGGAACAGCCCGCCGAAGCCGTACAGCAGGTAGCGCCAGGGGTCGATCTGGGCCTTGTAGCTGTAGATGAGGCCCACGGTCACCAGCGCCACGAAGCCGTAGAAGGCGTGGAAGTGGTCGACCTCGAAGCCGTCGATGGCCACGAGGGCGACCCCGAGCGCCACCTGCACGAAGATCGCCACCTCGGCGGCGATGGTGAACCACCACATCGCCGGGTGGCGGAGCGCCGCGAACCTGTGGGCCCCGAGGGCCCACAGGCCCGCGAGGGCGTTGGCGAACACCACCACCCACGCCCAATCAGCGTGCGCACTCTGGAGGGTCAACGGCCGGTCAGGCGCCGGGGGCCGACCCACCGGCGGGCACGTACGACCACAGCTCGCTGGAGATGCCGACCGGCCGCTGGGGTGCACCCTCGCCAGACGGTGCGTCTCCCCCACCATGGGCGGCGCCGCCGTGCGGATGGCCGCCTTGCGCCGGGGCGCCCTGGCCCCCGCCCTCGGAGCGGTGCCCGGCGCCGAACGCCGGTGAGCTCACCCAGGCGTCGAACGATGCTTCGTCGCGCCAGCGGGTGACGACGAGCCACGTGGTGCGCTCGTCGGTGGGCTTGAGCAGCTCGAAGCCTTCGAATCCCTCCTGGCCGTCGACGGCCCCGGCCCGAGCGGCGAACCGCTCGGCGAGCTCGTCGCCACTGTCGGCGGGCACGGTGATGGCGTTGATCTTGATGATTGTCATGGAAATCCCTTGTAACAGTAGGGTTCAGCGATGGAAGCGACACGTACGTGGCACACACGTTTGCCGCTCAGCGCCGCGGTTGCAGCAACAGGAGCGCTCGTCACCGTTTGCTCACATGGACACCGCAACGCTCACCCCTCCTGCTGCTCTCGTCTGGACGAAGGCTGACGCCACACGCTACCTCCAGTGCTCGCTGCGCCATCTTGACGGCCTTTGTGCTGAGCGACCCGACGTTCCCTCAGCCAGCTCGGGCGGGCCCGGACCCGAACCTCGCCGCCGAGGTACCAGCTGCGCACACCCGGGTGTCGCGCACCATCGAACTGTCCGAAGCAGGCCGGCTTCCTCCCGAGGCGCGCCTCGTGCTGCTCATCCAGCTGCTCCGCGAAGGCCGCCTGTTTCACGACACCGCCCTGCGGGCCACCCTGTCCGCTCTGACGTCCGCCCGGACTGCTCTCGGTATCGCTCGACGTGCCAGCGAGCTCCGTGTCGCAACCGCCGAGCTGGACCGTGTCCTCAACGAGGTGCGCATCCACGCTGCGCTCGAAGCGGTGGCGAACGATGCGGGTGGTGACGACGAGCACGGAATCGCGATGGTGATGACCGCCAACAATCCGGACATGACTGTCGCTGAGGCCCGCGAGATCGGGCAGCTCATCTCCGGATAGCGCCTGTTGCGTTCCGGCCCGTCGCCCGGGTTCTTCGACGCCTGACCGGCCAGGTCAGTCCGCCTCGGTGGCTGCGCGCTCCTGACGTTCCTTCAACCACTTGGCGTGTGCTCGGCCGTTACGGCGAGGCTGGCTGAACAGCCAACCGCAGCCATCGTTGTGCTTGTCAGCGAGATCGTTGTACACCTTGCGCAACCCCATGAACACGACCGAAAAGATGAGTGTCGCCACCCACAACGGCATGTCGACGATGTACTCCTTGACTGTGACACCACCGACGAGCGCGAACCCTCCGACGAGCATCGGCACCATGCCGGCACCGCCAGCCTCAGCGTCTTCTCTGCTCAGCTCAGTCACGCCCGCTCCTCCCACGCCACGACACAGCGGTTCGCTCGAAACCGTACTGCGAGTACCCCCACCCGGCCATCGAACGCAGGTTCTGTGTCAGTGCTACCGTCATGGCTGACCTTGCGACCCTCGAAGCGGAACTTGAACAGGAACGCCGGTCACTGGCGATGCTACCCCCGTCCGCGCCGCTCACCCGTGAGACCGCCATCGCGCTGATCGAACGCTGCCAGCAAGCGATCCGCGCGGCACGCGAGATCAGCTGAGCCACTGGGCGGCGATCGCGATACCTGCACCAGTGAGCAGCAACGTACACGCCCCGATCGTGATCTGCGCCCACGAGAACCGACGCGTCGACACCGCGTCGCGAGCACCCTGATCACGCAACGCGACAAGCGCCTCATGCGTCGCCGCACCATGCCCGACCATCGCAGTCATCAACACCTGCACCTCAACGAGAGCGTCGACCATGCGGTCCGGCCTCTCATCACGCACAACAGGCACCCGGACAGGTGCCGCCGCCCAGTCGCCCGGGTCGTCGAACACCGGTGTGCGCCCCACCGCCTCCATCTCCTCCTGCCGCGTGCGCATACCGGCCAGCGCGTCATCCAACCGGTAGTTGGCGGTCGCCCACGCCTCCGGGTTCGCAACCTTCGGTGAGAACCCCAGGTTCTGTGGGACGTAACCCGCCACGTTCGCGGACCGCAGCACGTCGCCCATCGACGCAGCGATCGGCTCCTCCAAGATCGACGCGGCGTCACGAATGTCGATGAGCGGGGCGGCGACCCTCGCGATCGAAGCGGCATAGTCGCTGATGGTGGCGTTCACACCGGACGCTTCGGCGACGCGCAGCGCCACGTCGGAGAACGCGCTGAAGTCGTCGCGAAAGATCTCCGCTAGAGAGGTGTGAAGAGCGACGCTCTCCTCGAAACGCCCGAAAGCGCTGTTGATCTCACGTCCATCGGTCATGGGTGCAGTCTCCTCGCAGGGTGCGGGTGGGTGTTAGCAACATCTCGGGCCCTGTGGCCACAGCCAGCTGGCCGCGCACTGTCTCGGGCATGGAGACCTCTGAGATCGCGATGTGTGGCAAGTGCGGGAAGCCGCACGTCACGAAGACCGGCAAGCCGTCGCGCGGTGCGCACTCGAAGCAGTCCGGTGTCGCCTGCAAGCGGCCGCCGCACCCTGGTGCCGCGGTGTGCACCACACACGGCTTGAACGGTCGCGCTCGAGCGAACGCAGCGAACCGTCTCCACCGCGCAGCGATCGATGGTCAGGTCGGCCAGATGCTCGCCCAGTACAAGGAGCTCATCCCTGACGGTATGGATCCGCTCACCGGGCTGCTCGCAGTGGTGTCGCGCACCTGGCTGATGATGCGCGTGTACGGCGACCTGTGGCCGGTCTGCGTGGCGACTCGACCGCTGTCGTCGAGTTCGTGGCACCGACCAGCGCAAGCCTCGGGTACACCGACATCGTCGTCACCGAACCGGCGCTTATCGACCCTAGCCACCTGGGTGACATGAAGATCAACCCGCTCGTCGTCGAGTACCGCGCGTGGACGTCCGAGCACGCGAAGGCCTGCAAGCTGGCTCTTGACGCTGGTGTTGACGCGAAGCTCGTGCAGCTCGCACAGAGCGAAGCGCAGAACGTCGCGAAGTCCGTCATGGCGGCCATCAACGATCTCGACCTCACACCGGAACAGGCTGCGAAAGCGCCTCAGGTGATCGCGAACATTCTGCGGGCGATCACCGGCGAAGGATGACAGCACGTCAGAGCCGCTCGACGTCGACGACGATGCGGTCGCCGCGGGCGATCACCTCGGCGTAGTCGGTAATCTCCTCATCGGACGCCGTGACATCGATGCGTCGCAGAGCAGCACGGACCGCAGGCTTCACCACAGCGACAGGCTGACCGCCATAGGAGCGATGCAGCCGATCCATCTCCTGTTGGAACTCACGCCCAGCCTCATCGACCGCCTTCTGTGCCAGCTTGCGGATCGCCCGCTCGTCAAACTCGAACTTGAAGCCGCTCATTGGTCTGACGTTCCGCACTTCTCGTGGGGCTTATCGCCCCCCACCTGTCACGACCCGTCGCCTGCGGTGGGGCCGGTGTAGGTGTCCGTCGGGATGCCGAGCAGGTCGAGGATCTGGTGCTGTAGCGGCGTGAGGGTGGGCTCGAAGGTTTGGACGACGTTGCCTTGGCTGGTGAGGTGGTGGCGGGTGACGCCGTTGAAGATTTCGAGGATCCGGGGGGCGCTTGGGGCGGGGCAGGATCGGAGCTCGGGGTAGAGGGGGATGCTGTCCAGGTCCGCAGATTTCATGGCGGCGCGGATCTCGCGTTCGATGAGCGCTCCGGTGAGCAGGGCGAGGAACTGGCAGAGCAGGAGGGCTTCGATGCGGTGCGGGGTCTTCAGGTAGACGGGGGCGACGGCTTGGGGGCCTTTGAGCATGTGGTTGCGGCGTTCGAGGTTGGGTTGGTAGCGGTAGGCGGCGAGCACCTTGGCGGGGGTCATGGCCTGGTCGCAGGTGATGAGCGGGAAGCAGCCGTCGCTGGCGGCGTCGCGGGCCACGACGTCCTCGTTGACCTGCCAGGCCACGCGGTGATGCGTGCGGGTGATCTTGCGGTAGCGGGTGTTGCCGCCGGGCCGGCCCCGTTTCTCCTGGCGGTAGGACTCGGTGGTTCTCTCCTCGACCTGGAAGCTGATCCAGCGGGCGGCGCCGGCACCCTCGAGCGCGGCGACCGCGACGGCCTCGACCGCGACGAGGGTGCGGATGCGGGTGCGGGGTGAAGCGAGCCGCTGATTGAGGTCGTCGACCGCGGCGATGCCTTTGGCGACCCGGGCCCGGCGGGCCTCGGCGTCGCGGTCGATCTTGGTCGATGAGCGGACCCAGATGATCCGGTAGCCCTCCGCCGAAGGTGATGGTGCGGGGGTGGTGTGCCACACCTGGTCGGGTTCGCCGTGGCGGGTCCCGGGCCGGCGATGGGCCTCGGTCCAGTCCGGCTGATGGTCCCACAGCCAGTCCCGGAACTCGCCGTCTTCTTTGCGGGAGCGGGGTAGCACGGTCACGAACCGGCCGCCGTGGCCGGCGATGTGGTCCATGGCCGCCCGGTTGGCCAGCTTGGCGTCGGCCACGTAGAGAAAGTCGGCCCGCCCGACCAGCGCGACAAGCTCGTCCCAGGTGGGGATGTGGGTGACGTCATCGGCGGTGTTGCCGTTCTCGGTCCGGAACGCGATGGGCACCGCCCCATCCGCGGAGACGGTCAGGACGCAGAGCAGCTGCTTGAGATCTTCTCCGAACTATTTTCACGCGAGCGGAGAACGGCCGGTTCGGTCACTGTGTGGGCGTCGTTTCACGCGCGTCGGGGGTGGTGACGGTGTGGGCGGCGGTGTGTGCGAAGCCGGGTGTGTCGAGGA
>JAENWR010000023.1 GCA_016649895.1 Acidimicrobiia bacterium
GTGCGTCGCCGTCGCCGGGAGAACGGCGCTGAGCAGGGCGATCAGGCCGATCGCGAGGCAGATCCGCCGGATCAGGCCAGGGCTGCGCTCGGATGCCGAAGATGACGATTCGATGACGATCACCCTGAGGAGGTCGACACTCCCAGCTGCCGACTTGAGGAAACCTTGCTTGACAGGCCATGATGTCGGTCACGCACACCACGGGCCGAACCACCCCGGGGTCCGGTCAGTTCGGGTAGCCGTCGGGGTTGGCCTGTTGCCATCGCCATGCGTCGGCGCAGATCGTCTCGAGACTGGTGTCCGACCGCCAGCCCAGCTCCTCGTTGGCTCGGCTTGGATCGGCGTACGAGGCGGCGATGTCGCCCGGTCGGCCACCGGCCACCTCGTAGGGGACGGCGATGCCGGTGGCCCGCTCGAACGCGGCGATCACCTCCAACACGCTGTGCCCCCGGCCCGTCCCGAGGTTCCAGGTGTGGTACCCCCCGCGATCTTGGAGTCGGCGCAGGGCCGCCAGGTGCCCCTCCGCCAGGTCGACCACGTGGATGTAGTCCCGAACGCAGGTGCCGTCGGGTGTCGGGTAGTCGGCGCCGAACACCGTGAGGCGTTCGCGTCGTCCCACCGCCACCTGGGTGATGAACGGAAGCAGGTTGTTGGGCATGCCGCGGGGATCCTCACCGAGGCGGCCCGACGGGTGCGCCCCGACCGGGTTGAAGTAGCGCAGCGAGCCGATGCGCCAACGCCCGTCGGCGGCGTGCAGGTCGGTGAGGATCTGCTCCAACATCACCTTGGTCCAGCCGTAGGGGCTGACCGCCCACGTGGGCGCACCTTCCCGCAGCGGGAGTGCAGGGGCACCGCCGTAGACCGTGCACGACGACGAGAAGACGAGCGTGCGACAGTCGTGCTCGCCCATGGCCTCGAACAGGTTCAGACCGCCGATCAGGTTGTTGCGGTAGTAGCGCAGTGGCTGGGCCACCGACTCGCCGACCGCCTTGAGCGCTGCGAAGTGGACGATCGCCTCGGGGCGGGTGCGGGAGAAGACCTCGAAGAGGGCGTCTCGGTCACACAGGTCGACCTGGTGGAGCTCAGGAACCTTCCCTGCGATCTCGGCGATGCGATCGACGGCCGATGCCGAGCTGTTGGAGAGGTCGTCGACGATGACGACCTCGTGCCCGGCGTCCTGCAGGACGACCACCGTGTGGCTCCCGATGTAGCCGGCGCCGCCGGTGACGAGGATCCGCACGGCGTCCGATCAGCTGGCGCCGCGTCGTGCGATCACCGCGGGGATCGTCTTCAACAAGATGGTGAGATCGATGATCAGTGACCAGTTGTCGACGTAGTAGAGGTCGAGCCGCATGTACTCCCCGAAGCTTGCCTCGCTGCGTCCGCTGACCTGCCACATGCCCGTCATCCCCGGCCGGACTCGGAGCCGGTCGAACAAGTCGTGCGACCACCCATCGGTCTCTTCCGGGAGCGCTGGCCGCGGGCCGACCAGGCTCATCTCGCCCTTGACGACGTTCCAGAGCTGCGGGAGCTCGTCGAGGGATGTCGCACGCAGGACGCGCCCGATCGGGGTGATCCGCGGGTCGTCGGGGACCTTGAAGAGCGGCCCGTCGGCTGCGTTCTGGGCGCGAAGCGCGTCGCGGCGCTCCTCTGCGTCGTCGACCATCGAGCGGATCTTGTAGATGCGAAAGACCGCTCCGTTGCGACCGAGCCGTTCCTGCGAGAAGAACACTGGGCCCTTCGATGTGAACTTCACGGCGAGAGCAGCGGCTGTCATGATTGGAAGGCAGAGGATGAGCAGGCCAATGGCAGCGGTGAGGTCGAAGACCCGCTTGGCCACCTGTCGCCAGCCGAAGCGCTTGACCGGTTCGACGTAGACGACGGGAAAGCGCCCCATCGGCCTCATCGTGAGCCGGCTGGCGGAGATGTTGGAGAGGGTCGAGGAGAGCTCGAGGTGGAGGCCCGAGTATGCGATCGCCCGCACCAGTCGGTTCGAGGTCGACGGGGTGAGCGACGTGGCAGCGATGACGACCCCATGGGCATCGGTGTCGTGCACCGCACGCATGGTGTCGTCGACCAGGAGCCGACCGACGTCGGCGTGCTGGTCGCCCGAACGCTCCCCTACGCGTGCCACGACCTCGTAGCCGACGGTCCGGTCTCGGCGAAGCATGTCTTCGATGGCCAGCGCCTCCTCGTTGTCGCCGACGATCACGACGCGGCGAAGGCCGACGCCATGGCGTCGACGGGCGTGGAAGACCTGCCGGACCGCCTCGCGATAGACCGAGACCGCCATCACGGCGAGCACGAAGACGGTGGCCACCCAGGTCCGCGCAAGCGAGAGCCGCACGGCGAAGTCGGCGACGATGATGCCGAGGAGGGTCAAGAAGCATGCGTCGACGATGCGACGCAGCTCATCGGAGCGCCGGCCGATGAAGCGCGACTCGTACAGGCGGCGGCCTCGGAGGGCGAGGACCCAGCCCGGAAGGGACAGCATCGACACCAGGAGGTAGCTGCCGGCTGGGGTCGGATCGGTGGTGGTGCCCCTCCGGTCGAGCATCAGCGCAGCGACCATGGCGAGCCACACGGCCAGGAGGTCTCCTGTGGCGACGAGCACCTTGCTGAGGCGGACCTGAGGGGCGCGTCGAACTCGGCGGTGCAGCGACCCATCGTCGGTGAGGATGCCCAGGTCCCGGACGTCGATGACGGCGAGTGGCGTGCCCCACGGACGCGACGGTGCGATCAGGGAGCCACGACCCGCGGCCGCGGACATCGGAGAAGAGGCTTCGTCGATCCCGTCCAGCCCGTTCAGGTCCATGGCAACCCCGCACAGCTGTTCGTCGCCGGAGATCCGACGACCAGGGGTCGAACGATAGGTCTGTACGGCGTAGAAGCCAAGGGAAAATTTCACCGAGTAGTAGCGTCAGCGCGCGATGGTGGCGCTCACCTCGTCCGACTCGGATCTCCGGCCCGCTCCACACGTCGGGTTCATCGTCGAGCAGACGCTCGGCCATCGAACCCACTCGTCGAACATCGAGTCGATCCTCGAACAGCAACGTCGGGTCGTCCCCGAGTGGCTGCCCATCGCTTGGGACGCGACCGGGATCGCTGCGGCACTGCCCGTGTTCAACAGCAACTGGACCGTTCGCTCCGGTCTCCGCGCACGTAGGGCAGTCGCCCGCGCCGATGGTTCGCGCCTCCTCGATGCGCTCTTCGTGCACACGCAGGTCCCAGCCGTGCTGCTCGGCAAGTGGCTCGACCGGATCCCGACGGTCGTCTCCCTCGATGCCACGCCTCGCCAGTACGACGAGCTCGGGAGCTTCTACCAGCACAGGGTGGGCGGGCCCGAAGTGGAGCGGCTCAAGTGGGTTGCCAACCGCCGAGCCCTCCGTCGTGCCTGGGCCATCGTCACGTGGTCGGAGTGGGCACGCAGCGGTGTCATCGAGGACTACGGCATCGAGCCGGACAAGGTGCTCGTGGTGCCACCAGGGGTCCGCGTCGAGGAGTGGCGCCGGCTACCGTCCGCTGCCGGCCCGCGGACCGAGGTGCGCATCCTGTTCGTCGGCGGGGACCTCGAGCGCAAGGGCGGCGATCTGCTGGTGGCGAGCTGCCGCACCCTGCGAGCCGAGCTGGCTCGGTCAGGCGGCCCCGAGATCGACCTTGTCGTCGACCTCGTGACGCAGACACCGATCGATCCAGACCCGGGCGTGGTCGTCCACCACGGACTCACCGCCAACAGTCCCGAGCTGCGCGCCCTCTACCACCACGCCGACATCTTCTGCCTGCCCACCCTCGGCGATTGCCTCCCCATGGTGCTGGCCGAAGCCGGGGCGGCCGGGCTCCCCCTGGTCTCCACCGACGTGGGTGCGATCTCCGAGATCGTGCGCGACGGCGACACCGGGCTCCTCGTGCCGCCATCGGACCAGGCCGCGCTCACCGTTGCCCTCCGCCGGCTGGTCCACGACGGTGGCGAACGTGTGCGGATGGGGGCCAACGCCGCGGAGCTCGTCGCTCGGGAGCACGACGCCACCACCAACGTTGGGCGGATCATCGACCTGCTCGTCGATGCCGCAACGTCCCGACCGCCCATCAGCCGTCGCCGTCGCGCTCCCCTCACCGGTGGTACCGCCGCCGTGGTCACGGTGTCCGGTGTGATCCCGCCCGATCTGGAGGAGCGGATCGCCTCCGGGCAACGACCTCGGGCCGACTTCGTCGAGATGGCGGCAGCGATGGGCGGTGCCCGGATCATCGACCGCTCGCTCCTGAGGAGCCGAACCGGGCCGGTCGGCCGCCTCGTGGTGCGATTCACCGGGCCCGACGTGGCGATGGCATGGGCCTGTTTCCGCCAGCGCCGGACCACCAGGGTCATCGTCACCGACGGAGAGCAGATCGGCCTGCCCTTCGCGGCGCTCTGCTGGCTACCCGGGCGACGACGTCCGCGCCACGTGATGATCGTTCACGTGATGTCGACACCGACCAAGTCCAGGCTGTTCCGCATGCTCCGTCTCGAACGGCACGTCGACTGCTTCGTCACCTACGCCACGAGTCAGACGGAGTACCTCGTCGACAGGCTGCGGGTGCCGCCCCACAAGGTGTCGCAGACGCCCTTCATGGTGGACACCGACTTCTTCCATCCCGCCGCCAGCACCGAACCGCGCGCCGACCTCGTCTGTGCAGTCGGCCTCGAGCGTCGCGACTACGCCACGCTGATCGACGCGGTGCGCGGCCTCGATGTCGAGGTCGTCATCGCCGCAGACAGTCCGTGGTCGACGCGCCCTGACACCACGAACGGGCTCGACCTGCCCGCCAACGTCGAGGTGAGGAGCTTCGATCCCGTGGGCTTGCGCGACCTCTACGCACGGTGCCGCTTCCTCGTCATGCCGCTCGATGAGGTCGACTTCCAGGCGGGTGTGACCGCCCTGCTGGAGGCGATGGCGATGGAACGGGCGGTCATCTGCTCGCGCACGACCGGACAGACCGACGTGGTGGCCGAGGCGGTCACGGGGATCTACGTCCCTGTTGGGGACGCGCCGACCCTGCGGCGCGAGGTCCTCGCACTCTTGGCCGACCCCGAGCGCGCCGACCGCATGGGCCGAGCGGGCCGGCGGTACGTCGTCGACCAATGTGATATTTCGATGTACTCCCGCTCGATCGCGGCGATCGCTCAGCACTCTCCGTCAACCCCTTGACGATCGGAAGCTCCCCTGTCATGCTCCGAACCGGCGGTATGATCTCTGTGAGTGAGGAGCCGGGCTGGTGGAGAGGACGCTGCACACCAGCCTCGGCCGCACCGGGACGCACGACGTGTGGGGAATCGACCACGCTGTGCGCGCAGTCTTCTGCATGGAGCAGCACGTCGGACATGCCACCTACTCGGACAACCTGCGTCGAGCGCTGGCCGAGGTCGACGACATCGAGCAGACATGGCTTGATGTTCGCTACGCCACGACGGGCCGCCCGTGGGAGCGCGTCCCGTTCGTCCCCCGGTCGGCCATCGCTGCGCTGCGAGCGCGCGACGAGATCCGTCCTCTCGGCGATCTCGAACCCGACGTGGCGTTCTTCAACACGCAGGTGCCGGCTGTGCTCGGTGGACGAGCCGTGCGGCGGCTCCCCTACGTGGTGGCCGTCGACGTCACGCCGCTGCAGTACGACCGCATAGCCGACGGCTACGGGCACTCCGCCGATCGCCGGGGGCCAACACGCTGGATGAAGCACCGCCTCAACACACGGGTCCTCACCCAGGCCGCGATGGTCGTTGCGTGGAGCTCCTGGGTGCGGGAGTCGCTCATCAGTGAGTACGGGGTGAGGCCCGATCGGGTGGTGGTCATCGCCCCGGGCGTCGACACCGAGTGGTGGCGGCCGCTTCCACGCCCCGCTACCGAAGGTCCCATCCAGATCCTCTTCGTCGGCGGCGATCTGGTCCGAAAGGGGGGTGACGTGCTCCTCGACGCGTTCGCGACCCTTCCGGCCGGCGCCGCCGAACTGGTGCTCGTCACGAAGTCGCCCGTCGACCCGGCACCGGGCGTGACGGTGCTCAGCCACCTCGGTCCGAACAGCAGGGAGTTGCGACGCCTCTTCCACTCGAGCGACCTCTTCGCGCTGCCTGCCCGTGCCGAGGCGTTCGGCATCGCCGCCGTCGAGGCCGGAGCGGCCGGCCTCCCCGTGATCGCCACCAGCGTCGGGGGCCTGGCCGACATCGTGATCGACGGCGAGACCGGGCTCGTCGTATCACCGGGCGACCTGGCGTCTCTTGCCAGTTCGTTGAACGCCCTGGTGGCCGACCGGAACCTCCGGATCCGCCTCGGCGCCGCGGCCCGGCGCCGCGTTGAGCAGCACTTCGATGCACACCGCAACGGCGAGCAGATCGCCAGCATCCTGCGAGAGGCCGCGTGCCGATGACCCAGACGAACCTCCAGATCGATCCCGATGAGGGCAGGACGCCCATCGACGGCCTCGGCCCCGACGACACCCTCGGACCGATACCCGCCGCCGCGCTCGACCGCTCGATCGCTCTCCTCCTCGGCATCCCGATCGACATCCTCACCATGGCCGAAGCGCTGGATCGCGCTGCCGATCTGATCGTCCGGGCGCGCGCCACCGGTCGAACCCACCAGCTCGTCACGGTCAACGTCGACTTCGTCGTCAACGCCCTCACCGACGCACAGCTGCGCTCGATCCTGCGGCGATCCGATCTGGCGATCGCCGATGGTATGCCGCTCGTGTGGGCGTCACGGTTGTTCGGTCCGCCGCTCCCCGAGCGCGTGGCCGGCGTCGACCTGGTGTCGCTCCTCGCCGAGCGATCGGCCCGCGAGGGCTTCTCGATGCTGCTGTTCGGCGGCCGGCCCGGCGTCGCCGACCAGGCTGCAGCGCGCTTGATCGAGCTCCACCCCGGTCTGCGGGTTCGGGGCATGGACTGCCCACCGCTGGCCGACGACGGCTACGTCGATCCCGAGCTGGTGGATGCCGTGCGTGCCGCCGCTGCCGACATCGTCTGCGTCGCGCTGGGGCACCCCAAGCAAGACAAGTGGATCGCTGCACATCGCCACGACATCGGTGCACCACTGCTCCTGGGCGTTGGCGCGAGCCTCGACTTCATCTCGGGCGTGGCCGTGCGCGCACCCGTCCAGATGCAACGCAACGGCCTCGAGTGGCTGCACCGACTGATCCACGAGCCGAGACGCCTCGGGCGGCGCTACAGCCGCGATCTCGTCCACTTCGCACCACGGGTCGCGGCGCAACGGCTGGGCGCGCCAGCACTCACCATGCGCACGCCGCGCGCGACGACTGGGCTCGACGGGATCGACGTGACGATCTGGATGCCCTCTGTGCCCGAGCCCGTCACCACGCCCTGGGGCTCCGACGAGTTCACCCACCACGCGAAGGAACCCGTGGTGGTCGTGGTCGACGTCAACGCGCTCCCGGCCTCCACCTGGCAGGGACTCGCCGCTCTCGTCGGCATCGGCCGTCGCCTGCGCCACAACGGTGGTGAGCTGATCGTCGCCGGAGGAACGGTGACACGTGCCGGACGCTGGTGGCACCACCACCTCGACGGCCACATCACCATCTATCCGGATCTGGAGTCGGCATCGCTCGGGGCTCGTCTGCGCACCGCGAACGGATGGCCGACCGATCCTCCGATGTCGGCACCGGGCCGAAGCGCCTCCGAACCTCCGCACGCCACGTCGTGAAGGTGGGGCTGCTCGGCAACTTCGGATCGGGCAACGTGGGCAACGAAGCCTCGATGGACGCCGTGAGGACCGGCCTGGAGCGCATCCGCCCCGACCTCGAGTTCGTCTGCCTGTGCCCGCGCCCCGCCGCAGCCGCTGCGCTCCACGGCGTGCCGGCGCTGAGTCTCCGGCGCCCCCGACCCGACGAGGCGTCGCGCACGCGTCGACACGTGATGCGGGCGCCACGGTTCGTCGCCGACGTGGCAAGAGCCGTCGGCGTGGTGCGGCGGCTCGACCTCGTGGCGGTGCCCGGCACCTCGATCCTCGACGACTTCGGCGACGGCCCGACGGGCATGCCCTACGACCTGGCGGTGTGGACGATGGCAGCGCGGATCGCCCGGCGACCCTTCCACTTCGTCGCAGTGGGTGCCGGACCGATCCAGCAGCGCGCCAGCCGTGCCCTCCTCGCGCTCGCCGCCCGGTTGGCGACCGGGCGGACCTACCGCGACCAGGGATCGCGTGACTTCATGGCGTCGGTCGGCCTCGACGTGGCCGACGACCGCGTCGTCGCCGACGTGGTCTTCGGGGTGGAGCCCCCCGCCCGCACGATCCGCCTCGATGGCGTGGAGGGACCCGTCGTCGGACTGGGCGTGATGGTCTATCGAGGTTGGGCGACCGAACACCCCCATGCGGCCTGGCTCTACAGCGACTACCTCGAACGGTCGGCCGAGCTCATCCGCCGTCTCGCCCGGTGCGGGACGCAGATCCACCTGCTCACTGCCGAAGATGCCGACCAGACTGCAGTTGAAGGGTGCCTCGACCTGCTCGACCCGGATACGAGTGCCGCGGTCACCGTGGTGCCCACCCCCCGTTGCATGGAAGAGCTCACCCGCGCCATCGCCGACGTCGATGTCGTCGCAGCGCCCCGCTTCCACATGGTGCTCACCTCGCTGATCGTCGGGGTGCCGCCGGTGTCCATCGGCTACGCGTCGCGGAACCGGGATCTGCTCGACCGTGCCGGCCTCGGAACGTTCTGTCACTCGATCGAGTCGTTCGATCCGGTGGCCGTGGCCGGCGACATCGGGCAGCTGCTCCGCCGACGCCACGAGCTGGCACCTCGACTCGACGAGTGGTCGGCCGAGCAGCGAGCGATCGCATCGAACGAGGTCCACAAACTTGCGGAGGTGTTGAGATGACCCATCCTGACGTTCCGGCCGACGGTGGCGCAGAAGACGAGACCACCGGCGTCGTCGTGTCGGTGGTCGTGCCGTCGTACAACTACGCCGGTTACATCGAGCGGGCGATACGGAGCGCCCAGGAACAGACCTTCGCCGACATCGAGATCCTGGTCCTCGACAATGCGTCCACCGACGACTCGGTCGACCGGGTGAGGGCACTCGCCGCCGACGATCCGAGGGTGATCATCGTCGACCGCGAAGAGAACATCGGGGCGGTCCCGAACCTCATCGACGGACACCGGCGCACGCGAGGTCGCTACAGCGTCGACCTCGACGCCGACGACTGGATCGTGAACCCGAGGGCCATCGAGCGCCAGGTCGAGGTGCTGGATTCCCACCCCGATGCCGCCTTCGTCTTCAACCGCGTCGCTCACTACGCCACCGACGGCACCGCTATGTTCGAGAGCGGTGCGTTCGACAGTGACTGCGTCGTCCCGGGCGAGGTCGCGCTCGAGCGCGTCACACAGCTGGTGGTGCAGCACTCCGGCACCATGTTCCGACGCGACGCCTATGTGCGTGCCGGTGGCTACGACGCCCGCTTCACCGTCCAGAACGACCTCAAGCTATACGTCGACCTCTGCGCTCAGGGCTCGGTGGCCTACATCGACGAGGTCCTCTACGCCTGGCACCAACACGACGCCAACCACAGCCGCACCGAGCTGTTCCCGATCATGCTGCGCGAACTTGTCGATGTGATCGACGCCGCGTACACCGGCCCCTTGGCCGGCCGCCTCGACGACCCGAGCCGAATGCGTCGCGACGCGCTGTCCCATGGGCTCCTCTCCGGGCCGATGAACGCCGTGTTCGCCGGCCACACCCGGCGCGCGTGGACCGAGATCGCCGCCGCGCTGCGCATCCGACCCTCCACCGCCCTCAGCCGCCACCTCCCGATCATCGCGGCGCGCACGTTGCTCGGTCAACGAGGCTTCACCAAGCTGGAGGGGAGGCTGGGACGAAGTGGCTGACCGACGCCACGGCCCGCTGGCGCCACGTCCAGATCACCTTGATGGCCGGTCGCGATCCCGAACCCGCCGGATCGTCGTGGCGACGGCGCCTCGCTCTTCCTCTGTGAGCGTGGACGACACGACGGTGACCCCGACGTACACCAGCGCCCCAATCGCGACCGGCACGACGAGCACCACGTCCCGAAGGGGCCAGATGGCAGCGACCATGCAGCCGCCAGCGAACAGGCACTTGGCCACGCGCTCCACCATGGCCCGGTTCACCACGTGTGGAGCGAAGCGTCGCACTCCGACCACGAGGATGGCGGTCTCGGTCACGATGTAGGCCAGCGCGCCGCCGATGGCCCCGTTGTCGAAGGCACGGTCGGTCCACGGGACCAGGGCAAGGTCGAGCGGGACCGTGGCGAGCACACCGACGAAGACCAGCGAGAAGTAGTAGCGCTCGTGCCCCGTCGCCACGGCGTAGTTCCCGATGAGGATGGTCTGGAACATGATCATCAGCACCACAGCCATCACGGCGAGCACCGGCCCGCTCTGGCGGAACTCCTCACCGAAGAGCAACAACGCCAGAGGGGTGCTGAGGGTCGCAAGGCCGAACCCGATCGGGATCGAGAGGACGACGAGGCTGCGGAAGCCTCGCTCGACCATGGCGCGGCCCAACGACGCATCGTCGTCATGGAGTCGCGCGAACGTGGGGAACAGCGCCGACATCACGATCGTGGGAACGAACAGCGACGTCGCCATGAGTCGATCGGCGGCGGCGTACCAGCCGATCTGCTCGTCGGCGACGAGGAGCGACATCACGACGGTGTCGGTCTCGTGGTACGCCACCAGGGCAAAGGCGCCGAAGAGGAACGGGAGCCCCCGCCTGGCGACCGTGGCTGCCTCGCCGCGGCTGGTGCGGGACCGGATCGGGACCCACCGGCGCAGGAGCCGGTAGAGCAGCGCTGTCTGGAAGATCGCGATCACCAAGCCGATAGAGGCGACGACCTCGACCCCCGCGCCCAGCACCAGCGCGACGAGGATGACGAGGGTCGACGTGACCTTCTCGAAGATGCTGGCGATCGATGGCGATGCGAAGTCCTCGAAGCCCTGCAGCGCGGCGATCGCGATATCGCCCACGGTCCGCACCAATGTCGCCAGGCCCATGATGGCGAACAGGACCGCCAACGTCGACCCGTAGCCGGCGACCACCACGAGCCCGGCGACGCCGCATGCCACCACGAAGAACGACAGGAGGCGCACCAGCACAGCGGGCGCGACGATGTCGGCTCCCTCGTGCTGGCGGCGCGCCACCTCGAGCGTGACGAGCGTCTGGGTGCCCAGCGCGATGAACGTGGCGGCGATGAGCCACACCGAGTTCGCCAGGCGATATTGGCCGATCGCCGCCGATCCCAGGAACCTGGGCAGCGCGACCAGCAACACCAAGGAGACCACCCAGGTGAGCACCTGGGTCCCGAGCAACACGCCGACGTTGCGCGCGACCGAGCGCCTCGGCACCCCACCATCGGGGTGGTCCCCCTCCCGGACGCCATCGCCGTCGCCGTCAGCGATCACGATGTGGTCCACGGACCGTGGGCGACATGGCGCCCGCTGCCATCACGACAGCGTGGACAGCCATCGCTCGTTCGTGGGATCCCACTGACGCCCCTCACCGACGTCGATCACGTACTGGGCCGGGCGGTGCCCGACGGCGAGCTCGAGCCGGTCGAGGATCTGATCGGTGAGCGTCGCCTCCCCCGCTCGGTCACGGCGGCCAGGCGGCGGCAGTGGATCGGACCACTCGACGACACACGCCCCGTCGGCATCGAGGTAGGGGATCGCCACCACGACCGGGACCTGGGCCATCCGGGCGAACTGGGCGGTTCCGTTCGCGAACGGCCGCTGCGCCCAGCCGGCGAACGGTCGAGCCAGGGCCATCGGCATCCAGTTGGCGACGGTCGCGTCGGCCGAGATCATCGCAGCCCACCCAGGCTCCGATAGGCGCTGGACCACCTCTCGTGCACCGGTGAGCGTCCCGATCGGCACGACGCGGATCTCCGGACGAGCCAGGCCCATCACCGCGAGCATCTGGCCAAAGTGCTCGATCGTGCGCGCCTCAGCGGTGGAGGACGGGCGCTCCGGAAGCTGTGCCACCACGGCGATGGGCCGTCGGGGGACGACACCCTCGGTGTACAGGCCCAGCATCGGCTGGCGGGCGAAGTGCCCGGTGGCCACGATGAGGGACTGGTCGCCCTCGAGCAACGAGCGAGTGGCCTCGCTCATCTCGGACCGCACGTCGGCAGCGGTGGGTAGGTCGTCCCGCCCGGTCACGACGCGGCGTAGGTAGAGGTAGTCCCGGTACGGGCCGGTGAGCCATCGACGGGCGAGCTCGCCGGCGCCGCGTGGACCGTCGGGGAAGGCAGCCTGCATGGCCCCGCGCCGACGGCGTCCCGGTGGTGACAGGTAGAGGACCCACCCCACCAGGTCGGCGAGGCGGAACCCCCACGACAGGGGCAGCCACCGCGCCGCGGGCTTCAGCGCCGCGAAGGTGGCCAGCGGCACCGCATCGCGCAACCACGCTCGAAGACGGTCGGACGATGCTCGTCGTCGTACCACCATGGCGCCCGACCTCCCTCGCCTGCCTGCAGAGCGTGATCGCTCCCGGCAGGCCGTCATCTTGACGGATCATCGTCGGCCGTGCCACCGATGTCGAGAGCGTTCGGTCGGTGGGCGCGAAGCTCCCCCGACCCCGGGGGCGCCGCTCAGTCGCGCCAGACGCGCCAGGGCGGCGCACCCTCGGCCATGATGCCGTCGAGGACCACCTTGTCCTTGAACGTGTCCATGTTCTGCCAGAAGCCGTCGTGGGGGTGGGCGATAAGCTCCTGGCGCTCGATCAGCCGCTGGAACGGCTCCAGCACCAGCTCCTCGCCTGGTCCCATGACGTCGAAGATCTCGCGCCGAAAGGCGAAGAACCCGGCGTTGACCCGCACGGGCGAACGACCGATGAGCTCGAGGGATGTGACGTGCCCGTCGGGTTCGGCGTGGACGATGTGGAACGTGTGCGGTGCCGGCACGCTCAGGAACGAGGCCACCTTCCCGCTGGCGGTGAAGCGATCGAGGTACGCGCCGAGGTCGAGGTCGGACAGGCCATCGGCGTAGTTGGCGAGGAACACCTCGTCGTCGCCGAGGTGCTCGCGCACCCGACCGAGCCGCTCGCCGATGTTCGAGGTGAGGCCCGTGTCGACGAAGGTGATCCGCCAGTCGTTGATGTCGGTGCGCAGCAGGTCGATGGTGCGCCCTCCGTCGGAGAACACGAAGTCGTTGGCGTAGGTCTCGTCGTAGTGGAGGAAGAACTCCTTGATCTTGGCGGCCCCGTGCCCGAGGCACAGCACGAAGTCGGTGTGGCCGAAGTGGGCGTAGTACTTCATCAGGTGCCACAGGATGGGGCGGTTCCCCACCTCGACGAGGGGCTTCGGGATCTGATCGGAGTAGTCACGCAGACGCATGCCCATCCCACCGCAGAACAGGACGACCTTCACGGGTGTTCCTCCTCGATGGCAGCG
Organism: Acidimicrobiia bacterium; assembly: GCA_016649895.1. Classification (GTDB taxonomy): domain Bacteria; phylum Actinomycetota; class Acidimicrobiia; order Acidimicrobiales; family SKKL01; genus Actinomarinicola. The sequence goes on from JAENWR010000023.1 coordinate 13,410, forward strand.
CCGATGGTGTTCGGGCTCGGTTCGACCTGGCGGACGAGCGCATTCTGTTCCAGAAGCTCGGCGGTTGCTTCGATCGAGTCGAAGGAGAGCCCGGAGCGATCGGCGATGTCGAGCAAGGAGTGGTCTCCGTCGGACAGGTGCAGCACCCAGAGCATCGCCATCTGGGCGTCGGCGATGTCGGTGCCGCCGACCGCTCGGTACAGCCCCCGCCGGCCCAGCTGCGGCTCTCCGAACGGAACCAGGTTGAGCATGGTCCGCTCGCGGTCGGCGATGTCGAGCACCCGCTGGAGCACGGCGACCGACTCGGCGATCCGTTCGGCCGACACGAAGCCGAGGTCGTCGGCCGAGGTGTGGTACTCGTCGAAGGCTCCGTGACGCCCCCGCATGAGCGACCCCACGGGGAGCCGGAACCCTGGCGAGTTGTACTGACGCTCGTCGTAGCCGTAGGGGAAGTAGTCGATGAGCTGGTAGGGGTAGCCCGACTCGGCCAGAGCGACAGCGGCGCACCGATCGATGGCGTCGTCGCCCGAGTGGGTGCGCTTGTAGGTGAACCGATGGTCGTCGCCGAGGCAGGTGAGGGTCAGGCCCGCATCGATCCGCGGCAGGCGCTCGCGGTTCCGTTCGAGCCAGGTGATGGAACCGATCGTGCCCGGAGCGAACAGGAACCGGAAGGTGTGACGCGGTGGCGCGCCGGCGAGGAGGGCGGCGGCGAGCGAGACGGCGACCGCCACTCCGCTGAGGTTGTCGTCGCAGAGCGATGGATGGCAGATGTGGGCCGAGACGAGGATCTCCCGGTCGGACCGCCCAGGAACGACGACCTCGCCGTAGGTGAGCGACCCGGGTGCCAGCGTCGAGTCGATGCGGACCTCGAAGATGCCGTCGACCAGCGCGTCGAGCTGGTTCTGCGACAGGCAGAAACCCCACGACTCGTCGTAGTACGAGGTGCGGTACGGCACCCAGTCGGGATGATCGGGCAGCGTGTGCAGGTGGGGCCGAAGTTGGTCGAGCGTCATCCGAGCGTGCACCGGAACGCTGTAGCTCACGATGTGCAGGTTGCTGGCGTTGAAGTCGACCACCCGCCTGCCGCTGGCGTCGGCGATGTAGGCGTCTCGGATGTTCCACTCGGGCGGCACGACCCAGTCGAGCACCGGGGTGCCCGACGCGACCTCGCTCACCACGACCGGCAGGTGCTCGCCGATGATGCTAAGGGTGGCCCGCACGCCCTCGCCGGTGATGCTCCGACAGATCGGGTAGAGCCGCTCGATCAACGCCGTGGCATCCACCACGGAGGTGGCGCCGGTCGCCGCCGGCGGATCGTTCACAGCTCGATCCCCGCCACGTCGAGGTCCGGGTAGCTCGCATCGGCCTCCGAGATCACCACCGGCGGCGACGGCCAGTCGATCCCGACCGAGGGGTCGTCCCAACGGAAGCCCCGTGCCGCCTCGGGCCGATATGTGGCACCCATGTGGTAGTAGACGTCGGAGTCGTCCGCGAGGGTGATGAAGCCGTGAGCGAACCCCTCGGGGACGAAGAGCGCGCGACGGTTGTCGGCGCTGAGCTCCACCGCCACCCAACGCAGCCGCGTGGGCGAGTCAGGTCGGATGTCGACCACGACGTCGAGCACCGCGCCACGGACGCAGCGCACCAGCTTCGACTCGCCGTGCGAACCGGCGCTGTAGTGCATCCCACGCAGGGTGCCGCGCAGGTGGTTGATCGAGAGGTTGCACTGCGGGAAGGCCACGGGGAGCCCAGCGTCGGCGAACTCGGCCTCGCAGAACGTGCGGGCGAACGCCCCCCGCTCGTCGACGTGGGGCTCGAGCTCCACGATGGTGACCCCGTCGAGAGAGGTCGACTCGAAGCGCACGCCGCGACCCTAGCGATCGCCCGCCCGTCGCTCGGGTTCGATGGAGCCACCGAGCGCGGCATGCACGCCGATCGGCCGGTGATCCATCACGACCCGCGACGGGCGACCGCGCAGGAACTGGTCGATGCCCCCGTCGAGCGCACGGGCGTAGACAGCGAGCGCTCCGTCGAACGCATCGAGGGTGCGATCGATGTCGGCATCGCCGTGCGAGTAGCTGACCACCAACGAGGGGGCCAGCACCCCGCGATCGACCAGCTCCTGGAGCAGCAGGGTCCGGAACGCCTGCGACGGGTTGCCCTCGCGGTCGGCGGCGGTGAACACGAGGTTGCAGGGAAACCCGAGCGGCGACACGTGGTCGCCCACACCGTGTCGGGCCGCCACCTTCCGGAGGCCGTCGGCAAGCCGCGCACCCTGTCGGTGGAGGTGCTCGACGACCGGCTCGCGCTGGTAGATCTCCATCGTGGCGATGGCCGCCGCGAGCGCGCACACCTCGGCGCCGTGCGTCGTCGAGAGCAGGAAGACGTCGTCGCCGTCGCGCTCCCGGCTACCCAGCCGCATCAGGTCGCGGGAGCCGCACAGGGCTGAGACCGAGAACCCGTTGGCCAGGGCCTTGCCCCACGTGGAGAGATCGGGCCGGACCTCGTAGAGGCCCTGGGCGCCGGCGATGTCGTAGCGGAACCCCGCGATCATCTCGTCGAACACGAGGACGGTGCCGTGACGGGTGCACAGCTCTCGCAACCCTTCGAGGAAGCCCTGCTCCGGCGCCTCGGCCCTCACGCCTTCGAGCATCACCACGGCGATGCGGTCGGGGAAGCGGTCGAACATGTCGCGCACCGACGGCAGGTCGTTGTAGTTGAAACCGATGGTGAGCTCGCTGGCCGCCGGCGGGATGCCGCCGTCCATCGTCGTCGTTCCGATGAACCAGTCGTCATACGAGAAGAACGGGTGGTCGACGCAGATGCCGACGAGGTCGCGCCCGGTGTGTGCACGTGCGAGCTTCACCGCCGCAGTCGTGGCCGACGACCCGTCCTTGGTGAACTTCACCATGTCGGCCCCGGGGACGAGCGACAAGAGGCGTTCGGCGCACTCGAGCTCGACCACAGCTGGCCGGGTGAAGTTGGTGCCGAGCTCGAGTGATCGACGCACCGCCTCGACCACCTCCGGGTGGGCGTGGCCGAGACCGACCGAGCGGAGCCCCATCCCGTACTCGATGTACTCGTTGTCGTCGAGGTCCCACACCCGACACCCGCGTCCCGACCGCAGGACGCCGGGCGCCGTCACCGGGTACTGGTCGGGGCCTTTGGCGTAGGTGTGCGCCCCTCCGGGAACCAGTGCAGCCAGCCGCTCTGCGGCCGCACGGGTGACGGCGAGGTGGTCGGTCACCCGATCGAGACCACAGGCCGATGCAGCTCGGTCGAATCGATGCCGGGTACCGGGGTCGCCGAGGCGGGCATGCCGCTACTGTACCGCCGTGGACGCACCGCGGGCATGCCTCGATGGCGAGGGCTGCGACATCGCCGAACCGCCGCGCTGATGCGGCGAGTGGCCGTCGGGGACGACCCCCACGCACCGCTCCGCATCCTCTGCCTCGGCGCGCACAGCGACGACATCGAGATCGGGGCGGGTGGCACGATCCTCCGACTGCTGGAGGAACGCCCTGGATCAACGGTCCGGTGGGTCGTGTTCTCCGCCGACGACCAGCGCGAAGCCGAAGCTCGAGCGAGCGCGGCCGCCTTCCTCTCCGACGCCGCGTCCACCGACGTCGCCGTGCACAGGTTCGCGGAGAACCACTTCCCCGATGCGTGGGCCGCCATCAAGCGAGAGGTGGCCCAGCTCGGGCAGGAGGCACCGCCCGATCTGGTGCTGACGCACCGTCGCGACGACCTCCACCAGGACCACCGCATCCTCGGCGAGCTGGCCTGGAACACCTTCCGAGACCACCTTCTGCTCGAGTACGAGATCCCCAAGTACGAAGGCGACCTCGGCCATCCCAACCTGTTCGTCCCGCTCAGCGCCACGACCGCCACCCGCAAGGTCGAGCTGCTCATGGCGCACTTCGGCACCCAGCGACATCGGGGGTGGTTCCGGCCCCAGACCTTCGATGGCCTCATGGCACTTCGAGCCGTCGAGTGCAACGCGCCCGAGGGCGCTGCCGAGGCCTTCCACGCACGAAAGCTCACGATGTAGGCACCGCAGTTCCCGCCAGCCCGAAAGGCGCACCATGAAGCTCCTCATCACCGGCCACCTCGGCTACATAGGGGTCGAGATGGTCTCGGTCCTCACCGAACGGGGACACGACGTCGTGGGACTCGACACGGGGTTCTACGAGGGCTGCGACTTCGCGGCGCGGCCCGACGACGTCCCATCGCTCCGGGTGGACCTCCGCGACATCACCCCGGCCCACGTCGAGGGCTACGACGCCGTCCTGCACCTGGCCGCCCTGTCGAACGATCCGCTCGGCGACATCGATCCCACCCTGACCTACCGCATCAACCTCGACGCGTCGGTGCGCCTGGCCGAGGCAGCGAAGGCCGCAGGCGTCGAACGGTTCGTCTTCGCGTCGTCGTGCAGCCTCTACGGCGCCGGCGGCGACGACCTCGTGACCGAGACAGCTGCGTTCCACCCGGTGACCCCCTATGGCGAGTCGAAGGTCAAGGTCGAGCAGGCGCTCGTCCGACTCGCCGACGACGACTTCTCGCCCGTGTTCCTGCGCAACGCGACCGCCTACGGCGTGTCCCGGCGGCTCCGGGCCGACGTGGTGGTGAACAACCTCGTCGGCCACGCTGTCACCACAGGCAAGGTCCTGCTGCAGAGCGACGGCACGCCCTGGCGGCCCCTCGTCCACATCCGCGACATCATCGCGGCGTTCGAGGCGTGCCTCACCGCTCCGCGCGAGCAGATCCACGCAGAGGCGTTCAACGTCGGGCGGTCCGGCGAGAACTACCAGATCCGCACCGTCGCCGAGATGGTGGCCGACGTCGTGCCCGGCTGCGAGGTGACCTTCGCGCCCGGAGCCTCCAGCGATCGGCGCGACTACCGCGTCGACTTCTCGAAGATCGAGTCGTCCCTCACCGGCTACCGGTCGGAGTGGACCCTGCGCGACGGGATCGTCGAGCTCTACGACGCCTACACCGCGTCAGGCCTCGACGCAGCCGAGTGGACGAGCAGTCGCTACTACCGGCTCAAGACCATCCAGGACCACCTCGCAGCCGGCCGGCTCGACGATGCGCTCCGCTGGTCCGACTGACCGACGTCGCCCTGCGTCGCCATTCCGCCTCAGGCCGTCAGGAGATCTGCCGTCGCCGGGCGCGCACTTGGATGTACCGTACGCGCAACATCCAGAACGGACCGGTGATGAACGCCAAGCTCGATCCCCCCGCGGCATCCAGCTCCACCACCATCCTGACCCGGCGCGTCGTCGACAACCTGTTCGGTCGGCTCGGCCGGTACCTGTTCCCGGTGGTTCTCTTCGCCGCCATCGGCATCCTCACCGCCAGCGGCGTCACGCCCCGCTACCAGGCGGGGGCCCGGCTGAGCGCGAGTGCGAACCCCCTGGTCGGAGGGGCCCAGGCCCGCGGGGCCGCCATCGCCGATTGGGAGACCGCCGCGTCGGGCACCGCCCGACTCATCAACGAGCAGATCCAAACCGATGTGTTCACGCTCGAGGTGGCCGAGCGAACCGGACTGGCTGCCAGCGTCGAGGCCGGCGCCGTCACCCTCGAGACGATCCGCGGACAGATCCGCGCCACCGGTCAGGGCTCGTCCAGCGTCGGTCTGGTCGGCCGGTGGGACGATCCCGCCACGGCGCACCGGTTGGTCGAGTCGACCCTCGAGGTGTACCTCGAACGCAACGCCGAGCTCATCGCCAGCGACAGCAACGACGCCATCCAGTTCTGGACCGAGCGCCTGAACGAGGCCGAGCTCCGGGTCGGGCAGGCCGAAGATGAGCTCGAGGCCTACCTGCGCACGTTGCTCCCCGTCCCCTCCGGACAAGAGCGCGGCGCCGACGAGCAGCTCACGATCGCCCGCCTTCAGGGCGCCCTCGATCGTGCGATCCAATCCTCTGTCGAAGCGCAGCGCTCGATCGACGGCGCCCGGCTCAACCTCGTCCAGGCCCAGAGCGAAGCGGGGCGCCAGCTTCGGGTCATCGACCCGGCGACCGTCCCCACCAGCCCCGAGTCCATCCGCTCGAGGATCGTGCTCACGGTCCTGATGTTCACCGCCCTCGGGGTCGTCGTATCGCTCACCGCGCTCGTCGCATCGACGCTGCTCGACCGGACGATGAGGATCGACCGGCAGGTCGCTGCCATCGCTGGAACCACGACGGCGACGATCCCCTTGGTCCGGTCAGCGTCGCGTTGGTGGCGCGGCCCGGACCGGCGACCCACCCCACCGCACCACGACGCCGACGAACCGATGCCCACCTCGGTGGCCGTGCTCGAGTCCGCTCCCGAGCCGGCCGGCCCAGAGCCCGCAGCCAGGCGCGCGACATCGGCGCGAGGATCGGCGAAACGATGAGCGTCCTGCGGATGCGCTCCTCCCGACCGGACGCCCAGGCGCATCGCACTGCCACGGGGCGGCGGAACGACGCAGTTCCACCCGGGCAGCTCGCCGCCGCCGCCGACGCCGCGGTGCGCTCCCTCGTCAACCGGTACGAGCTCGCGTCGGGGCATCGGGTGCCGTCGTCGATCGCCGTCGTCGGATCGCTCGTCGGCGACGGTGTCACCAGCACCGCCCAGGCCCTCGCTCGGGTGTTGGCCACCGACTTCGGCGCCGAGGTGTGCCTGGTCGACGTCAGCGCCGGCACGCCGCCGGGCGTGCGAGACGCGTCGGCTGCGGCGGCACGCCGCGACAACGGGATCTACGAGGTGCTCACCGGCGTGCTGCCGATCGAGGCCGTGCTCCAGCCGACGGACCACCCGACCGTGAGATACCTCTCCGTCGGCAACGCCACGCCCGACCAGGTGCACGCCATGGCACGGTGGTCCGAGCTCGAGTTGCTCGTGAAGCGCCTCGGGGACGACTTCGACTTCTTGGTATGGGACACGCCATCCGTCCACGCCAACAGCGGGGCGCTGGCACCACTCCGCCACGCCGAGGCGTACCTCTTGGTGGCGCGTTGGGGCAGGACCACGGCGAGCCAACTGCGCGAGACCACCGAGGAGTTGGCCAGCCTCCCGGCCATCGGCGCCGTGCTCAACGGATACCGATCCAGGACCCCGCGCATCGTTCGACGCTTGCTCGACGGTTAGCCAGGACCGACCGTGCGACTCCTGTTGCTCTTCGTGATCGGCAGCGTCGTGGCTGGGGGCGCGAGCGGTCGACGAGCGGTTGCGCATCCCCGGTCCGTGATCGCGGCATCGACGATCGTCGCGCTCGCCTACCTCAGCATCCGAGTGGTGCAGTGAGCTCCTCTGCCACCTCGTGGCCCGGGCCGGTCAGCGACGTCGACCACGCGGCCGGCATCGGACGGTCGATCGAGGGGGAGGCTGAACTCGTCTGGTGGCTCACCTACCTCGTCATCGTCGCCGGTGGGCTGCTCATCGCCGCGGTCGCCTATCTGCGCCCCGCTCAGATCTACCTCGGCTTCTCGCTCGCATGCCTGGCGGCCCTTCTGCTCGTGTGGATCCGGGCCCCGAAGTTGGCGCTGGCGGCGACCATCGTGCTCAGCCTCGTCGGCGATCAGATCACCGTCTACTGGTTCCCGTTCACCAAGAACCTGTCGAGCGGCGAATCGCTCATGTACGTCGCTGGTGCCATCTCGCTGAGCCCGTTCGAGGTCGTCGTCGTCGCGGCGCTCGCGCTCACCACCTACCGCAACCTCGCGGCAGGCCGCCTCACCCGACCCGCCCCGCTCCTGCGCCCCATGGTCCAGTTCACCACCGCCACGCTGGCCGGACTCGCGCTGGGCCTCCAGCGAGGCGGCGACGTCAACGCTGCGCTGTTCGAGGTGCGACCGGTCCTCTACCTCCCGGCGCTCTACCTGCTGGTGGTCAACGTGTGCGAGGACCGGCACGACTACCGACGCATGGTGTGGGCGGCTGTCGCCGGCATCACCGTCCAGTCGGTGCTCTCGGTCGAAGCGATCTGGTCGACACCGCTCGCCGAGCGGGCGGCGCCCGAGTCGATCATGGAGCACGGGTCGGCCATCAGCATGAACCTCGGGTTCGTCCTCCTCGTGGCCACGCTCGTCTACAACGGCCGCCGACCGCTGACCGCCGCCATCCTGCTCGTCGCCGCGGTTCCCATGCTGATCGCCTACTTCGCCTCCGAGCGACGCGCTGCGGTCGTCGCTCTCGTGGCGGGGATGATCGTGCTCGCCATCGTCCTGCGCTGGCGACAGCCGGCCACCCTCTTGAAGGTCGCTCCACTCATCGTGCTCCCGTCGCTGATCTACGTCGCCGCCATGTGGAGCTCCGAATCGAGCGCGGCGTTCCCCGCCCAGGCGTTGAAGTCGGTGGTGTCCCCCGGCGATGTGAGCGACGCCGACCGCGGATCGAGCGAGTACCGCGAGCTCGAGAACTTCGACCTGCACGCCACCATCAGGTCGTCGCCCGTCACCGGCATCGGGTTCGGCCACCCGTTCCTGCGCCCTGCACCCCTGCCCGACATCAGCCAGTTCGAATACCACGAGTTCGTTCCTCACAACTCGTTGCTGTGGGTCTGGACCAAGGCCGGCTTCGTCGGCTTTGCGACCCTCCTCTACCTGGTGGCACGCTCGCTCACCATGGGCGCAGAACGCATGCGGCGCATCCCCGACGGCATCGACGCGGTGATCGCCTACGCGGCCGTGTCGTTCGTCGTGATGTTCACCATCTTCATGTACGTCGACATCGCGTGGGGTCCGCGCAACGCGATGCTGCTCGCGCTGTGCATGGGCCTGTGCACCGCGCCCCTGCGCGACGACCCCGTCAGCCATCGTCGACCCGCCGTCGAGAGCACTGCCACCACCTCGGCCCGGGCAGCTTCACGGGTCGAGGATGCGGATGACCTCGCCCTGGGGACCAGCCGCTAGCGCATCGGGCGGAACGTCGCGTCGCACGATGGCGCCCGCCGCCACCACCGCTCCGTCGCCGATGGTGACCCCAGGCAGGATCGTCGATCGGGCGCCGAGCCACACCCCGTCGCCGATGGTGATCGGACGCGGATCGAGGTCGGCGGCGCGATGGCGCCTGTCGCCGAGCCGATGGGTCGAGGTCACCAGGAGCACCTCGTGGCCGATCGAGACGTGGTCGCCGATGACGATTCGCTCGTTGAGGTCCCAGTGGCACCCGACGTTGACGAACCCGACCGCACCGATGCTGAGGCGATCGAGCAGCGCTCCGTTCCCCGTCAGCACCGGAACGCCGGCGAAGATGGTGCCGCGCCCGATCTGCCATCCGCACGAGCGCAACACTGCCGTGCGCAGACGGGGCACGCTGTTGTTCGGAAGGGCAGCACCGACCAGGGCCGAGAGCCGTGTCGGCGCGACGAGGTCCCTCGTCTCGCTGCGCAGCAGTTCGGCCAACCCGCCGACGGAGACCCCACTCATCAGCATCCTCCGATCCGATGTCGGTCCTGATCACCCAGCACCGGACACCTCCACGGTGCTGATGGAGTATGGCGGCACGACGAGGTCGAACCGTCCGTCGACCAACGAGATCGGATCGCCCACGTCGTGCTGCATCGACCCGGCGGCGAGCTCCTCGGCATGGACCCCCGATCTGACGGCCGTGCCACCGGTGGACGCGCCGTCCAGCCTGATCGTGACCTCGCGCTCCCCCGACCCCAGGTGCAGCAGGACTATCGTGACCCGTCCGTCGTCGTGGATCGTCGGGTAGGCCCGGATCGATCCGTCGGCCACCTCCGCACTCAGCATCGTCTCGCCAGCCGACCTCCACGCCTGCATCGCGTGGTACTGCGGGTTCGGCGCGAACGTGTCGGCGTCGACCATCCCGTAGTCGGTGCCGGTCGACATCGTCCCGTTGGCGAGGTTCCACTGGTTGGCCAACGTGACCCCCGACCACGCGAGCTGCCCGATGGTATCGGCGAGGTAGAGGGCCGAGACCGCCTGGGTCATCGACCGGTCGGTGTCGGCCTCGCCGAACGACACAAGGTTGTACTCGGTGACCGCTACCGGCGTGGCGCCGAGTCGGTCGGTGAGGTGGCCGACGATACCCGGCCAGACCTGGGCCGGGCGTTGGACCGCCTCGTTCGGATCGGGCGAGTCATCGAAGCCGTAGTGGTGGACGACGTAGAAGTCGAGGTCGTCATCCGCGGTCTCGATGACCTCGTTGCCCCAATCGCCCCAGCCCACCGGCTCGGCGACACCGACCGCTCCGACCTGGATGTCGGGGTCGACATCGCGCATCGCAGCGCGGATGTCGAGGTAACCGTCGTGACCGTCGTCGCCCAGGACGTACTCCTCGCCGTCGCAGGTCCACACGTCTTCCCACCCGAAGGGGGCGCAATCGTCGCCACCCGACTCCGGGGATCCGCCGTAGACCTCGTTGCCGACCTCCCACCACTCGAGCCCGACCGGTTCGTCGTTCCCTCCTGCCGATCGCAGCGCTGCCCACTCGTCGACGGTCCTCCAGTCGCGGCCCCACCGATCGACGCCGATCGATCGCTCGTCGCCCACCTCGCCGTTGAAGAAGGCCACCAACGCGGCAGCGCTCTGCGCTGTGTCGTTGATCGACACCGTCCACATGCCCTCGAGTCCAGTGGCCTGCATGAAGTCGATGAAGTCGGTGGGGCGCGCGGCGTCCGGGAAGTAGCAGGCCTGCCGGTCGTGCGTCTCGCAGCCCCTCCAGTCATAGGAGTTGCTCCAGCTGCCGCCCGGCATCCGGAGGATCGTGGCGCCGGACTCGACGGTGGCAGCCCGGAGCTCCTCGCTCGCGAGGCGTTCGGGACCGAGCCAGGCAGGGACGTTGGTGCCGAGCACCAGCGGCGGGAACGCGGGACCGCGATCGTCGAGATCGACCACGACGTCGGCTCCCGCCGCGTCGATCGGGGGGCTGGACGCCACGGTGCACGACCCACCGAGCACGACGCATGTGGCCAGCAACCCCTGTCGCACCCGCTGGGCCCTAGGGTGCCGCACCGCGCAACCTGGCGTAGAGCCGGCCGCCGAGCACGGTTCGTGCCACCAGCACCAGCGTGTTGGGTTGGACGAGGCTCAGCCACGGCTGCCGACGGGCATGTCGCATCAGCAGCCGCCAACCACTGCGGTAGTGGCCGGCGAAGATCTCTTTGGAGGGGTGTTGCTGGAGGAACGACCGCAGCGCGGCGCGGCGCACCCGATGGGCGTCCGGGATGCGTTCTGCGAACGGGCTGGCGAAGACCGACTCCACGGCCCGGACGCTCTCGTCGAAGATGAGCGACCACCGCGCCGAGGTGCTCATGTTCGACCCGTGCACCCGGTACCCGATGAGCGGCCGGTGCACGTAGCCCACATCGCCGACGGCGCAGAGCGAGTAGAAGAGCCGCATGTCGGGGCCGTAGGGATATGCGGGGTCGTAGCCACCCACCGCGTCGTACGACGAGCGGCGGACCACCGTGCCCGAGTGGGGCACGACGAACTTCATGACCTCACCGATCGCCAGCTCGCCGCCGAGCACGACGTCGGCCCCGAGCCCCTCGGCGCAGTAGAAGAACGAACCCGACTCGTCGTGGAGCGCGTAGGGCGAGAAGCAGAACGCCATGGTCGGGTGGCCGTCCATCAGCTCCACCAACGTCGTCAGAACATCGGGCGACAGGAGCCAGTCGTCGGCGTCGAGCTGCACGTGGTACTCCCCTCGGGCCAGCTCGGCCGAATGGAGCAACGAGCCCATGAAGCCTCGGTTCGTGTCGTGGCGCACCGCGCGGATCCGGGGGTCTCGGCTGGCGAAGTCCTGGGCGATGGCCCACGAGTCGTCGGTCGACGCGTCGTCGATGACGATCACCTCGAGGTCCTCGAAGGTCTGGTCGAGCACCGACTGGAGGCAGGTCCCGAGGAAGCGGCCGTAGTCGTGGGTCAGGACGCGCACCGACAACCGCGGAATGCCCCCCGGCGTGTCAGGAACGGCAACGTCATCCACGGCGCCTCGCTTCCTCGTGGAAGGTGCGGAGGCGACGGTACCACCGGGGTGCGATCCTCTCGGGGGAGTACTCGGTGGCAGCCCGCTCGGCCCCAGCCGCCCCGAGACGTGCTCGCAGCGCTCCATCGGTGAGAACCGCCAAGAGATCAGAGGCCAGCTGCTCGGTGTCGTTCGGGTACGACAGCAGACCGGTCGACCCGTGCACCACGATCTCGGGAACGCCACCCGACCACGCCGCGACGACCGGGAGCGCCGCCTGCATCGCCTCCAGGTAGACGAGGCCGAACGGCTCGAGCTCGGACGGAAGGCAGAACACGTCGGCGCAGGCCATGAGCGCACGGAGGTCGGAGCGGTGCCCGAGGAACCTGACGCGGGCGTCGAGGCCGAGCTGCACCGCTCGCTCCTGGAGATGGGCGCCGTAGGTGCTCCCCCAGGAGCTCTCGCCGCACACCAGCAGTTGGGCGCCCGGGACGTCGCTCGAGATGCGTTCGAAGGCGGTCAGCAGCGACTCGTGGCCCTTCCCTGGGTCGAGGCGGCCCGCGGCGAGGACGATCGGCGCCGTGGGGTCGATGCCGAGGGCGTGGCGCGTCGCAGCAGATCCGCCGACCTCGCGCGGTGCCAGGTCGGTCGTGGGGTTGAGGATGGTCCACACGCGTGAGGGATCGGCGCCTCGGAGCATCGCCGAGCTCCTCACCGCCTCCGACACCGCGATGAGGTGGTCGCTGCCGATGATGTGTCGATGGGTCGAGGAGCCCAACCACGGACCCACGCTGTAGTGGAGGTGGATGACGTGGAGCAACCCGAACCGAGCGGCGAGGATCCTCCCCACGAGCACGTCGATGCGCTGTTGCGAGGTGTAGATGATGTCGGGCCGGACGTCGCGCAACACGCCTGCGGCCCGCGCCACCAGGGGTGCAAGCTGCGCCGGTCGGCGCGCGCGCCGGACCAGGGCCGAGCCCCGGTCGACGTCGGGTCGGTTCCAGGTTCGTATGCGCCGCTCGGAGATCGCCGGCTGGTCGAGGTTGGCGTCGCGATCGCACATCTCCTCCGGGACGACGAAGGTCGACAGCAGCCCGAGGTCGGCAGCCGCCACCGCGAGGGTCGAGTGCACCCTTGCCTCGGGGGTGACCCGATCGCTCGATACCTGGATGAAGAGTGCGTGGAGCAGATCCGAGTGGTGCGTCACGGCGTCCGACCGCTGTCGTCGCGCTCCCACCCGACCGTGTGCCGCCGCCAAGTTGCCCGCGCGTAGAGGTTCACGGCCAGGTAGACGACGATGCCGAGCGGATGCCGCAGCCCGACCCGGGCCAACGTCGACACCGATCGCGTCCGAGCGGCCGCCGACCGGTAGCCCGCCTCTTCGTACTCCTCGTTGCCGCGATAGACCCGGCGACGGATGGCGATCAGACCCGCCAACCTGCGAGGTGGGTGGACCCAGAAGTGGTGATCATCGACGACGGCCCGTTCGTGTTCGGCGAACAGGTTCCTGATGAACAGGTCGTCGGCGGTGACGTCGGGGAACCGATCGAACCGCTGCCGACCCTCGGCGGAGATGGCGTAGAACCCGTTGCCGACCAGGCCATCGCTCACATATGGCAGCGCCACGAAGGCCCGGTAGAACGAGCGCACGTACCAGGGTCGATCACCGAGCTCGACCGCCATGCGAGGAGCGGCGCACAGTGCCCCGCCATCGTCCAACGCCGTGGCGACAGCAGCGAGCGCCGGGTGGTCGACGCACACGTCGGCGTCGAGGTAGGCACGGGTCAGCGCCACACAGATGTCGTCGCCGGCGTTGAGCGCCTCGCTCTTCGACGGTCGTTCGAGCTCGATGACCCGAGCGCTCGGCATGGCACGCCGCGCCCGATCGGCCGTGTCATCCGTGCACCCATTGGCCACGACCACCACCTCGAGCTGCAGCCCTTCCTCTGCCCCGACGGCCAGCGACCGGAGGCATCGCTCGATGACCGCCGCCTCGTTGTGCGCCGGGATAACGACCGAGAGGCAACGGCTGGAGGCCACGGGTCAGAGCACGATGGCTTCGGGGATGGCGACGATGAACTTCGCGCCCCACCCACGCACGTGGGCGAGCTGCGCCATGATCTCATCCTTGAAGTTCCAGGGGAGGATCAAGATGTAGTCGGGTCGGACCTCATCGATCCGCTCGGGCGCGTAGATGGGGATGTGGGTGCCCGGCAGGTAGCGGCCCTGCTTGTAGGGGTTCCGGTCGACGGTGAAGTCGACGAAGTCCTCCCGGATGCCGCAGTAGTTGAGCAGCGTGTTGCCCTTGCCCGGTGCGCCGTAGCCCACGATGGTCTTGCCCTCGCGCTTGGCGGCGATGAGCAGCTCGAGCAGCTTGCGCTTCGTCTCGTGCACCTGGTCCTCGAACCGGGCGTAGGTGGCGGGGTCGCGAAGTCCAGCCTCCTCTTCGCGACGCCGTAGCTGGTGCACCCGGTCGGACACAGGTCGGGACTCGTCGGAGGTGTGTCGGGCGAAGATGCGCAACGAACCGCCGTGGGTCCAGAGCTCCTCGACGTCGAAGATCGTCAGGCCGTGTCCGGCGAACACCGCCTCGGCGCTGATGAGTCCGAAGTAGCAGAAGTGCTCGTGGTAGATCTGATCGAACTGGTTCTCCTCGATGGTCTTCATGACGTGGGGGAACTCGATGGTGACGGTTCCGCCCTCTTTGAGGATCAGTGGGATGCCGGCGACGAAGTCGTTCAGGTCGGGAACCTGAGCGAGCACGTTGGCTCCGCAGACCAGGTCGGCGACCTTCCCCCGGGCGGCCATCTGCTGCGCCTTGGCGACACCGAAGTAGTCGACCTCGGTCGGCACGCCCTTGTCGATGGCCACCTGGGCCACGTTCTGGGCCGGCTCGATCCCGAGGCACGGGATGCCGCGCTCGACGAAGTACTGGAGGAGGTAGCCGTCGTTGCTGGCCAGCTCGACGACGAAGCTGTCGGTGTCGAGACCGAGTCGGTCGGTGATCCCCGCGACGTAGTTGCTCGCATGCTCGAGCCACGTCGTCGAGAACGACGAGAAGTAGGCGTACTCGTCGAAGATGTGGTCGGCCGCCACGTAGTCGTTGATCTGGACCAGGAGGCACTCGTGGCAGACCCACGCGTGGAGCGGGTAGAAGGGCTCCATCGAGTCGAGCTGGTCGACCGAGACGTAGCTCTCGCACAGGGGCGACATCCCGAGGTCGACCATCCGGTGTGCGAGTCGAGTGCCGCAGAAGCGGCAGGGGAAGGATGCCATCGCGCGCAGAGTACAGACAGATCGTCTCGTCTACCGGACGATGACGTTGTCCCAGTGCCATGTGAAGCCCACGACCGGCCCGTCCTTCAGCGGCGTGTAGCTGTGATCCTTGAACACGACCTTGAACGGACCGTCGGGGAACGAGCCCGGCACCGTCCAGCGATGGACGTGGTAGCTGATGGTGAGCGTCCCGTCGCCGTTGTCGGTGACCGACCACGGCCGACGGATCGCCTTGGACGCGCAACCGTCGGGGTCGAGGCTCGCCTGGTCCGACTTGCAGATCGTCTCCCACGTTGCGTCGCGCTCGTGCCCGTTCGCCCACACCCGCACGCTGTTGTCGCGATTGCCCACCACCACCGCCTGAGCGGGGTACGACGGCAGGTCGCACGGGAGGAAGTCGATGCACGACACGTCCGAAGCACCCGACGGCACGATGGCGACCTCCCACCACTGCCTCGTGCCGAGGTCGGTGCTGTTCACGTCCCACGAGACCGTGCGCTGGTCGTCGAACACCTGGTCGGGGCTGAACCACGCCACCGAGTAGCCGTCGACGTGGCCGATCGAGGTCATCATGTGGTCGCGACACATGTAGAGCGCATCGCGCCGGTTCGCCTTGGTGATCGTCCGGCTCGTGGTGGGCTCACCGCAGCTCATGTCGTGATCGCCCGGCCACGAGCCGCTGTTGCTGCCATGGCCCTGCACGTCGACATCGCGGTGGAACACCCCTGAGCGGAAGCGGTCGAGGCCGCGGTTGCCGTCGAAGCGCTCCACGAAGTCGGTACCGTCGGCCGGTGACGGGCTCGCCCCGCCGCTTCCGTGCGATCCGTCGCCATGGCTCGACGCGCCGCCGGCCTGTTGTGTCGCTCGTCGCCACTCCGGTGAGTCGGCGAGGTGCACCATCATGGTGCCGCGGGTCATGCCATCGGCCAGCCGTTGACGCCAGTAGTCGCGACCCTCCCGCTCCGGCTGGCGGCCGAGGACGTTCTGGTAGACCCGGTCGATGAAGGCGGCATCGTCGAGATCTCCGTAGCGGCTCCGAAACTCCTCGGACGACGCGAGGTGCGAGGAGATGGTGGCGATCGACATCCCGTCGTCATGTTGCGAGAGCCAATAGCCGGCGCCGACCGCATCGGGCTCACGGTCGAAGTACGCCAGGTAGAGGCGGCGCAGGTCGGCGCTCGGGTTCGTCGACGCACCTGCGTCGACCGAACCGGGGACCACCGAGACCAACAGCGCGAACATCGCCCCCACAGCGACGACGTGCAGGACCTTCGCACTCCGCGGGGTACGGCCACTCTGGGACGAATGCATGAGTACCACCTCTGGGGGGGGTCCGTGCGATCCACTGGACGCGAGTGGGTTCGCCACTTCGACGAGCCCTTGCGCTGCCGACGCGTCGGCAGGCACCCTTCGCTATCTTGAGGAACGATATAGGTCCAACTACTCACACGCCATGGTTGTGGCACGGCTCTCGGCCCGGGCAGTTTCCGGTCAGGCGCCACCCCCTGCCGAGCGTGGTCGGTGCGAGTGCGAGAGCGGGACACCCATGGCAGACAATGCAAGGCCACGGTCTGCGAGAGCGGCACTTCGGGATGTGTGGCCGAACGCCCGATCGGTCGTCGGGGCGCGCTGGTACCTCCGGCACGCGACCGACATCGGCCCACGCGTGCGCGTCACCGGTCGACCGGTAGTCCGAAACTGGGGCGGCACCCTCACCGTCGGCGACCGGGTTCAGCTCATCTCGACCATCACGCCAATCGAGCTCGCCGTCACCGCCGGCGGGACGCTGGCCATCGGTGCTCGCACGCTGGTCAACTACGGCACCAGCATCGCGGCGAGCCTGGAGGTGCGCATCGGCGAGCGGTGCCAACTGGGCACCTACACACTGCTCATGGACAACGACTTTCACCGACTCGAGCCGGAGCGTCGCCTCGAACGGCCCGAGTCCGCGCCGATCATCATCGGCGACGACGTCTGGTTGGCGGCGCGAGTGATCGTCCTGCCCGGCGTGACCATCGGCGAAGGGAGCGTCATCGGAGCTGGGAGCGTTGTCACCCGCGACATCCCGACGCGGTCGTTGGCTGCCGGTGCCCCAGCTCGGGTGATCAGGAGCCTCTGACGTGGACACACCATCCGCGGCGGCGCGAGGAGCCGATCGACGGAGGTGCGACGTGGTCATCGCCACGCGCAACCGCCCGCAGGGGCTGGCTCGCGTCCTCGACGGCCTGCTCGACCAGACCTTCGCCGACTTCGGCGTCATCGTGGTCGACGACTGCAGCGACGAGCCGTTGGAGCCGATCGTGCGCGACGAGCGGTTCGCGTCGCTCGACGTCCAGGTGATCACTCTGGCGACGCAGTCCGGACCCGCAGCGGGCCGAAACACCGGCGTCGCCGCCAGCGACGCCGAGTTCGTCGTGTTCCTCGATGACGACGTCGTCCCCGACCGACATCTCATCGAGATCCACCTCGCCGCTGTCGACCCCGCCGGCGGAGCGGCCCGCCCCATCGTGAGCTGCGGACCGTTTGTGCAGCCGGCCGACTGGGAGGACCCCACGCCGTGGAACCTGTGGGAGGCGCACCAAGCGAAGAAGGAGGCCGACGCCATGTCCCTCGGCCTCTACGACGTCAGCTGGCGCCAGTTCCACACCGGCAACAACTGCATGCCCATTGCGGCGTTCCGCGCCATCGGCGGCTTCGACGAGAGGTTCAAGCGATCCGAGGACGACGAGCTCGCAATGCGCCTGCACCAGCACGGGTGCGAGTTCGTCTTCGAGCCGAACGCCATCGGCTGGCACTACTCGCGCCGCACGCTCGACGCCTGGCTCTACACGCCACGGGCCTACGCCTACTTCGACCACATGATGGATCAGCTGCATCCCGAGTCGGGCCACCTGGCGACGAAGACCGCCGAGCTCGCCCGGCGCCGACTCCCCCTCCGGCTCGCCCGCGTGGTCCTCGTGAACCGACGGTTGACCCGGTGGGCCATCGGCGCGGCAGTCGCGGCATCCCGGCTCGCCCATCGCCACCGACGCCTCCAGCCGGTGATGATGGGAGCGCTGAGCGTCGCCTACGACCTCAGCTACCTGCGGTCGCTCGACGACGCACGGCACGGCCGGTCTGAGCTCATGACGCCATGAGCGGAGCGACGTGCTGATCGACGCGAACCTGCTCCCGGCCGGTGTCAACCTGCGTGCCGATGTGGTCGTCGTCGGCGCGGGTCCCGCCGGGTTGACGGTCGCTCAGGACCTGAGCGCCGCGGGTCTCCACGTCCTCGTCGCCGAAGCGGGCGACCGGCACCACTCTCGGCGATCCGACGACGCGCTCCGGGGTGAGTGCGTCGGCCGTGCGTTCCCCCTGGTCACGTCACGCCAACGAGGGTTCGGCGGCACGTCCGGACACTGGACCTCCGAGACCGGGCTCCGGGTCAGGCCGCTCGATGCGGACGACCTCGCCCCGTCCGCGGCCCGCCCCGGCCACTCCTGGCCGTTCGGCCGTGACGACCTGGACGCGTACTACCCACGCGCGCTCGAGGGCATCGGGATCGATTCGGCCGATGCGCCCCAGCGATGGAAGTTCGAGGGACGCGAGGTGCCGCGGAGCGACGGCGGCCCCCATCTCGCCGGCTTCCAGTTCGCCCGGCACGACGTCTTCACCGACCGCTTCGCCGATGTCACCGCGTCGCGACGGATCCGCCTGGTGCTCAACGCAACGATCTCGTCCCTACCGGTCGTCGACGATGGTGCGACCGTCGCATGCGCCGTGGCCACGGCGGGAGGGGTGCGCTTCGTGGCCACGACGTTCGTCCTCGCCGCCGGCGCCATCGAGAACGCTCGCATCCTCCTCGACTCACCCGGCCGAACCGGAGCTGGTCTGGGCAACGAGAGCGACAACGTCGGCCGCTACTTCATGGACCACCTCAGCTTCGACTGCGCCATCCTCGACCACGATCGGGCCACCCGCCTCGATCTGTCCGCCTTCCGCGAGCTCGACGACGAGGCCGGACGCAAGCAGCAGGCGATGCTGTGGCTCGGCGAGCCCCTGATGCGCAGCGAGGGGCTCCTGAACGCAGCGTTCTGGATCACCGAGTCGCCCGTCGGTTACCACTCACCCGGGGTGAGTGCGGCACGCTCGCTTCGCCAGGCAGGGCGATCTGGTCACCGCGGCGACGTGCTCCGTCACGCGCTGAGGACAGCGGCCGGAGCGAGGGACGTCGCCGAGCTCGCCGCTCGGAGCGCGACCCGACGCGGCGGGCGCCAGGTCGGCCTCAGGATCCTGGCTGAGCAGGCCCCGCGACGCGACTCCCGGGTGATGCTCTCCGACGAGCGCGATCGCACCGGCATGCGCAGGGTGAAACTCGATTGGCGCATCTCCGAGGTCGACCTCGACTCGATACGGGGCCACACGGCGCTCATGTGCGCAATGCTCACCGACGGCGGCCAGCTACGGGTGCGGCAGGTCTTCGACCCCGCCGACGACGGTCCACCCGTGATGACCAACTACCACCACCTCGGCTCGACCCGGATGCACGCCTCCCCCCGCGAGGGTGTCGTCGACGCCAACCTCAAGGTCCACACGGTGTCCAACCTCTACGTGGCGGGAGGCTCGGTGATGCCGACCGGCGGCTACGTCAACCCCACCCTCACGATCCTTGCGCTCGCCCACCGGCTCGCCGACCGATTGCTCGCCGATCGGGCCCCGACGGGTGCCAGCACCCCATGAGACGGGCCACATCGGGGCAATGAGTGCCCATGTTCGTTCCCGTCACTCCGTCACTTCCGTCCTGGCTCTCCACCGCGACCTCCACGACGTTCGGGGCGATCGCTCGCGTGCGCCATGCCAGGGGGCTCCACCCCCGTGGTGTCACGCTCGCCGGGCGGGCATCGCTCACGATGGCGGGTCGTCCCCTGACCACCGTCGCGGACAGCAAGGTCGTGGTCCGGCTCTCGCGGGGCATCGGGCTGCCCCACCCATGGCCCGACTTCAACGGGATCGCCATCCGGTTCGTCGATGCCCACGGCGCGGCTGAGCACCTGGACCTGCTGTTGACCAGCTCGTTTTCGCCACCGCGTGCCCGGCACCTCATCTTCCCGTGGTCCACGCTCGACGGACTTGGCTACTCGACGGTCCTCACCTTCGACGGGCCCGACGGCACGATCATGTTCCGCGCCGAGCTCGACGGGGCGCGGACGCTCGACGCGCTCGATGTCGCTCGGGAGGACGCCGTCCACATCCGTGTGATGTCGGCGAGGCCCGACGCGGACTGGGTCGACGCAGCGAGGATCCAGCTGGATCGGGTCCTCGCCCCTGACGAGGCGGCGGCGGTGCGGTTCGACCCGTGGGTGACCTCGACCTCGCTCGTTCTCCGAGGGCTCCTCAACCGACTACGTGGCCCGGCGTATGCCGGGAGCCGGGAGAACGGCCGTGCCGTCGCGTGACGGTCGAGTGCAGAACGACCTAGAACGAACCGACGAACGCCAGCGTGAGCACGGTGAGTCCGAGGGTGGGCAGGCCCAGGGCGGCAACGGTGCGCCGACGCTCGACACCCGCGGGGGCGTTCAGGATGCCACCGCCGATGATGCCAACGACGACCGCCGCCGCCGCGATGCCCGGTGCGCTGGTGACGAACATCACTGCTGTCGCCAGCCCGAGGGCGAAGATGGCGAGGGCGCTGAGCGAGGTAGGTCGCTGCGGGTGGTCGACGAGCGCAGGGTCGAACGGGCTCCACTGGAGGTCGTCGCTCGGTTCGACCAGGGTGAGATCCGGAGCAGTGAACGGCTCCGGATCATCGTGGTGGGATGGGATCGGGAAGGACAAGGCCATGGCGTTCGCTCCTTCAGCGGCGCCCGCGGAACCCAATGCCGCCGAATGCTCCGAGGACCACAAGGATGAGGAGGATGATCAGGATGGTGCGCATGCGGCCCCCTCTACCCGGCACGAAGCGTGAGGGAAACCCCAAAAGAGCGTCTCGCGATCGCCAGGAGCCACGGTGAAGCTGCAGGCCGCGCATGAATTCGCTGCTCCCCCAGAGCGAGTGGCGGCCGCCATGACCGACCCCGCCTTCGCCATCGGCCTCGTCGGCCTGCCCGACGTGGGCCGCGTCGAGGTGGTCGAGTCGGTCCCCGGAGCCGCTTCCGCCGTGCTGACGATACGAATGGTCTACGACGGAGCGCTCGACCCCGTCGCCGCGCGGGTGCTGGGTTCGTCGACTCCCAGCTGGTTGCAGACCTACCAGGTCGGTGTCGCCGGTGGCACGCTCACGATCAGCCCCGAACACCACGGGTCGCTCCTCCGCTGCCGCGCCGACATCGCCTTCACCGACACCGCCGAGGGTTGCCGACGCACGATGACCGGCGAGCTCACGGTGCGTGTCCCGCTGGTCGGTGGCCGCGCCGAACGTGCTCTGGCGCCGGCGATCAACGCCCGCATCGACGTCGAGGCCGAGCTCCTTCGCTGGTGGCTCAGCGACGGCGCCTGAGGCCCGCTCCTCCGCTCGCCCGCACGACCCATCCCTCGGTGACCGCCCCTGGGCGCGCCAGCGCCACGACGCAGCCACCGAAACCGGCCCCGGTGAGCCGTGCTCCGTAGACCCCACGTGTGGCCACCAGCCGGTGGACCAGGGCATCGAGGGCGGGGGTCGACACGTCGAGGTCGTGGCGCAGGCTGGCGTGGCTGGCCGTCATCAGGCGGCCCACCTCGATGACGTCGCCGTCACGGAGGGCATCCGCCGCGGCGAGGACCCGCTGGTTCTCCGTCACCACATGGCGGGCGGCTGCCCGGACGGTGGGATCGGCGATCTGCTCGACGTCGACCAGGGATGCCGAGCGCAGCGACCCGAGCTCAGCCTGCGCCGCCTCGCAACGGGCACGCCGTTCGGCGTAGGGCGACGACGCCAACCGGCGAGGCTCGCCGGAGTGCACCACCACGACCTCGACGTCGTCGGGCAGCGGCACCGGCTCGACGTGGAGGGACGACGTGTCGATGAGGAGCGCGTGCCCGGCTCGCCCCTCCACGACCGCGAGGTGATCCATCACCCCGCACGGAACACCTGCCGCCCGCTGCTCGGCCCGCTGGCACATGAGGGCCAGCTCCCGATGGTTCGATGGGTCGGCCCCGAGCGCCAGGGCGGTCGCCACCAGCAACGACGCACTCGACGAGAGCCCCGACCCCACGGGCAGCGTGGTGGTCACGGTGCCGGTGAAACCAGTCGACAGCTCGAGCTCGGCCGCCACCCCCGCCACATAGCGGCCCCAGACCGGCTCGAACCTCGCGGGGTCAACGACCGGCACGGGCAGGGAGATGGTGGCCGGATCATGGTCGGAACTCAGTCGCACGAACCGGTCGTCGGTGACGTTGCCGACCACCGTGGTGCCGAGATCGATCGCCATCGGCAGGACGAAGCCGCCGGTGTGATCGGTGTGGTCACCGATGAGGTTGACGCGCCCTGGAGCCCAGGCTGTGGTGGTCATCGGCGCTCATGATGCCGGCCCTGGCATCCTGAAGGGATCCCGATCACGAGGAGACGACCGTGACGCCTCACTCAAAGGGGCGCTCGTCCCACCAGGGGTAGAAGTCGGGCAGATCGGTGCTGGGGCTCATCGTGAACCGGGGCGGGCGCTTCTCGAGGAAGGCCTCGACGCCCTCGCGCACGTCGGGCGACGAACCCATGTAGCGGATGGCGCGCGAGTCGATCTTGTGCGCCTCCATCGGGTGGTCGGCGCCGAGCATCCGCCACATCATCTGGCGGTTGAGCGCCACCGACACCCCGGAGGTGTTCTCGGCGATCTCGGTGGCCAACGCCCGGGCCACGTCGATGAGCTCGTCGTCGGGGTGCACCGAGCGCACCAGGCCGCCGGCCAGCGCCTCGGCAGCGGGGAACACCCGGCCGGTGTGGACCCACTCGAACGCCTGGCTGACGCCCACCAACCGAGGCAGGAACCAGCTCGATGTGGCTTCCATGGTGATGCCACGCCGGGCGAAGACGAAGCCGAGGCGGGCGCTCTCGCTGGCGAGGCGGATGTCCATCGGCAGGGTCATCGTGACCCCGACGCCGACCGCCGGGCCGTTGATGGCGGCGATGACCGGCTTGGTCGACTCGAAGATCCGCAGGGCAACCCGACCCCCGCCGTCACGACGGCCGACCATGTCGTCATCGCTGGACGCAGCGCCCTCGGGCTTGCCACGCTTCGTCGCATCGAACGTGTCGCCCCCGGACTCGAGGTCGGCTCCGGCGCAGAACGCACGGCCACGGCCGGTGACGATGACCACCCGCACCTCGTCGTCGGCGTCGATGCGGTCGAACGCGTCGAGCAACTCGAGCATCATCCGAGCCGTGAAGGCGTTGAGCCGGTCGGGCCGATCGAGGGTGATGGTGCAGATCGAGTCGCTCACCTCGTAGTCGATCTGCTCGTAGTCCACCGCGGTCGATTCGTCGGACATGCTGGGCCTCCCCTGGCGTTATGGTCGCTTCCGCCCACTCTCCCATGGCTGCCGACACCCCCCACCCCCGCTCCCGCCCCCGCTACGTCCGTGACGGCATCGTCCTCGGTGCCGCTGTCGGCCTGTTCGGCGTCACCTTCGGGGTGCTCGCCACCAGCGCCGGACTGTCGGTGGCGCAGGCCTGCGTCATGTCGCTGCTGGTGTTCACCGGTGCGTCGCAGTTCGCCGCCGTCGGCATCCTCGCGTCGGGTGGATCGCCCGCGTCGGCGCTGGCGTCGGCCCTGCTGTTGGCATCGCGCAACGGCATCTACGGTCTGGCGCTCCACCGGCAGCTGCGGGGCCGTCTGCTCCGTCGGCTGGGTGCCGCTCACCTCATCATCGACGAGTCGACGGCGATGGCGCTCGGGCAGGACGATGCTGCCGACGCCGAGGGAGCTTTCTGGGTGGCGGGACTATCGGTGTTCGTGTTCTGGAACCTCGGCACGCTGGCCGGCGCCATGGGCGGCAACGCGCTCGGCGATCCTGAGGCATGGGGCCTCGACGCCGCGTTCCCCGCCGGGTTCATCGTGCTGGCCGCACCACATGTTCGCTCGATCGACGGACGCATCGCCGCCATCGCGGGAGCCATCATCGCTCTCGCGGCCGTGCCGCTCCTGCCGGCAGGGGCACCGATCGTCGTCGCGTCCGCCGGTGCCGGCGTGGCGCTGCTGCTGCGGGCCCGTCGCACCAGGTCCGACGACCCCGCTGGGGAGGAGGGTCCATGAGCTGGTGGACGCTCGCCATCCTCGCCGGGGGCGCGTACGCCTTCAAGGCCGTCGGCTTGTTCGCGTTCGATGCCCGGCCACCCTCAGCCCGGCTGCTGGCGGGTCTGCGCCTCCTGCCGCCCGCCCTGCTGGGGGCGCTCATCGTGGTGCAGACGGTTGCCGTCGGCGAGGCGCTGGTGATCGACGCCCGCCTCGCCGGGGTGGCCGCCGGCGGGTTCGCGGCGTGGCGGAAGGCCCCGTTCATCGTGGTGTTGGTGGTGGCCGCCGCCGTCACCGCCGCGTTGCGGGCCCTCTGAGCGAATGGTCTCGCCGAACGTTCGGCGTCACCGTTCTCCGGATTCCAGCCACCACTGGCGGGGCTGAGCATCCGCAGGATGCCGCCGGCCGCGACCATCGACGGATCAGACGTCGAGGTAGCGGCTCACCGCGATGCCCGACCCGATGGCGCCCACCACCATGCCCACGCCGAGCACGAACATGCTGGTGCCCATCACCTCGCTGTTGCTCACCGCGAAGCCCTGGAGGATGGCGAAGGCATCGGCTTCCTCGCCCGACAGTCGGCTCTCGAAGAAGTTGTTGAGGACGACGACGGACCCCACCGCGATGATGGCCCCCACGATCCCCTGGACCAGCCCCTCGAGCATGTAGGGGATGCGGATGAACCAGTTGGTGGCGCCGACCAGCTTCATCACCTCGATCTCGCGGCGGCGGGCGAACATGGCCATGCGGATCGTGTTGAGGATGAGGAGTCCGGCGGCGAAGAGCAGCACCCCGGCAACGACGAGGACGCCGATGGAGAGCACGCGGGAGAGCTTCTGCACCTGCTGCACGGTGTCGAATGCGAAGACCACCCGGTAGACCCCTGGCGCGGTGTCGAAGGTGGAGCCGAGTGCCTCGATGCCCCCGGCGTCGGGGTCGACCGGGACGACCCGGTACGACGACGGCAGGTCCTCGGGATCGATCGCGTCGATCATCTCGGGCGATCGTTGGAACAGCTCGACGAACTCGTCGTAGGCCGCCTCCTGGTTCACGAAGGTGAACGAGGCGACAGCGGGGCTGGCGTCGAGCGAGTCGGCGATGGCCTGCTTCTGGTCGGCGGTGGCATCGGGTTCGATGAACACGATGAACTCGATGCCGCCCTCCCAGCGAGCGGTCGCGTTCTGCACACCCTGGCGCAAGAGGAGCGCGGAGCCGACGAGCGACAACGACACGGCGACGGTGACCATCGAGGCCACGGTGAGGCTGATGTTGCGCAGGAGGTTGTTGCCGGTCTCGCGGGCGATGTAGCTGGCCTTGGTCACTCTGTCGCCCTACTCGTAGACGCCACGGGACTGGTCCCGGATGATGTTGCCGCGGTCGAGCTCGATGACCCGGCGGCGCATCGTGTCGACGATGCCGCGGTCGTGGGTGGCCATCACGACGGTGGTGCCGGTGCGGTTGATGCGGTCGAGGAGCCGCATGATGCCGACCGATGTGGTGGGATCGAGGTTGCCGGTTGGCTCGTCGGCCAGGAGGATGAGCGGCCGGTTGACGAAGGCCCGGGCGATCGATACCCGCTGCTGCTCGCCGCCGGACAGCTCGTGTGGGTAACGACCCATCTTGTTGCTGAGGCCCACCAGCTCGAGGATGGCGGGCACCTGCGTGCGCACCACGTGCTTCGGTCGGCCGATGACCTCGAGGGCGAACCCCACGTTGTCGGCCACCGTCTTGTTGGTGAGCAGCTTGAAGTCCTGGAACACGCAGCCGATGTTGCGACGCAGGTACGGGACCTTCCAGCCCGACAGCTCGCCGATGTCCTTGCCCGCCACGAAGATGTGACCCTGGTCGGGCACCTCCTCCTTGTTGAGGAGGCGGATGAACGTCGACTTGCCCGAACCCGAGGCGCCCACGAGGAACACGAACTCGCCCTTGGCGATGTCGGCGTTGGCAGCCCTGAGCGCCACGACGTCGCCCTTGTAGGACTTGGTGACGTTCTCCAGCTTGATCACGTGCGAGGGACTCCGGACGACGACGTTGCGGACGGCGAGCCTCGTGGCGGCTCTGCGTTCAATGTTGCGATCAGGTTACCCCCGGCGGTGCTCACGACCGCGGCACCCCGCGGGCGACGACGCTCGCCGACGGTCAGTCGCCCTGCGCGGTACTGCTCACCCGCCCTGCGCGGTGCTGCTCACTCGCCCTGCGCGGTGCTGCTCACTCGCCCTGCTCCTGGGCACGCCGCCACCGCAGGTAGCTCTCCATGAACTGGCCGACCTCGCCGTCGAGCACTGCCTCGACCGCTCCCACTTCGTGGTCGGTCCGGAGGTCCTTCACCATCTGGTAGGGGTGCAGGACGTAGGAGCGGATCTGGCTGCCCCACCCGACCTCGCGCTGCTCGCCGGCGATGGCGGCGAGCTCGGCGGCACGGTTCTGGCGTTCGAGGTCGGCGAGCTTGGCCGCCATGACCTGCATCGCTCGCTCCTTGTTCTGCCGCTGGCTCCGCTCGTTCTGGCACGACGTGACGAGGCCGGTGGGAAGGTGGGTGATGCGCACCGCCGAATCGGTGACGTTGACGTGCTGGCCGCCGGCGCCCGACGAGCGGTAGGTGTCGATCCGCAGGTCCTTCTCGTCGATGTTGATCTCGATCTCGCCCTTGTCGAGGAACGGCACCGCGGCCACCGACGCGAACGCGGTGTGGCGACGGGCGGCCGAGTCGAACGGGGAGATGCGCACCAGGCGATGCACGCCACGCTCGGCCTGCAGCAGCCCGTAGGCGTAGCGACCCTTGACGATGAAGGTGGCCGAGGTGATGCCCGCCTCCTGGCCGGCCGACACCGAGTCGAGCTCGACCTCGAAGCCGCGGCGTTCGGCCCAACGGAGGTACATGCGCAGGAGCATCTCGGCCCAGTCCTGCGAGTCGGTGCCGCCGGCCCCCGAGTGCACCTCGCAGATGGCGTCGTGCTCGTCGTGCTCACCGGAGAAGAGCGACCGCAGCTCGAGCTCGTCGAACCGACCGGAGAGGTCGACGAGAGCCTGATCGAGCTCGGGCTCGAGGGTCTCGTCGCCCTCCTCGCGGGCCATGTCGTAGAGGGTGGCCGCGTCGTCGATTGCCCCGCTGAGCTGGGAGAACGCGTCGAGGTCGTCGTTCACCGAGGTGAGCTCGGTGGTGACCTTGCGGGCCTTCTCCTGGTCGTCCCACAGGTCGGGGCGCGACGCCTCGGTCTCGAGCTGGGGCTGGCGGGCCCGCAGCTCGTCGATCTTCAGGTAGCCCTCGGCTTCTTCGAGCCGGCGCCGAAGTGCCTTCAGGTCGTCGGTGATGTCGTGCACGTGTCAGGCGCCGTGGCAGAGCTTGAACTTCTTGCCGCTCCCGCACGGGCACGGTGCGTTGCGGGGCGTCTTGTCCCACTCGGACTTCACCACTGGGGTCATCGTGGCGGGCTGGTCGGCTACTGCGGCGGGGGCCGCGGCGGGCCCGCCCTCCGCGGCGACGCTCCGGGCGGCCGCCTCCATCCCGCCTCCGGCACCCCCATCATCAGGCGCCGAGTACTGCA
>JAENWR010000167.1 GCA_016649895.1 Acidimicrobiia bacterium
AAGAACCCGCCGCTCCCCCCGGGAGGCCGGGGCCATCCCCCCAGCCTCGAGCGTCCCCGGCGAACCGGCCCTGGAGAGCGGCCTGACCTGCGTTGGGCCGGTTAAGTGGATACCCCCAACCTCGGTGATCGTGCCTACGGTCGATCAGCAGACGCGACCGGTTGATCACCATCTTGTGCAACTACTGCGTGGGTGAGACCGCCGCGCTCGATGGTGCGAGCAGTCTCGTGCGGTTCGCACCCGAACGAAACGCCAAGATCTTCATGTCCACACAGGTCGTCGACGAAGCCCGCCACCTCGAGGTCTTTCTCCACCTGCTGGCCGACCTCGGGGTCGAAGACGCCGAGGGCGAGATCGAGCGTCGGGCGAACCCGGCGCTGCACGAGTTCCGTGGCGAGCTGCTGAACCTCGTCGACGTCGGCGACTGGCCGGCTGCGGTGTTCGCCCAGAACGTCGTGCTCGAGACCCTCGAGTACACGGTGTTCCGGTTCCACGCCGACAACTCCGACCCCACGACGAGCGAGGTGCTCAGGGGTGTGATCGCCGACGAGCGGCGCCACAGCGGCTTCGGCGAGAACCACCTCGGCCGTTGGTTGACTGCGCACCCGAACGGCCGGGACCACCTGAGACGCGTGCGAGCCCAGCTCGATCCGCTGGTCGTCGGCGTGTTCGAGGGGGCACTCGCCGACCTCGACATCCCCCGTTCCGATCGGCCCCCACTGGCCAACGACTACGCGGACGCGATCGATCGGCTGGGACTGACATGACGAGCGAGATCGACACGGTCACCCCCGTCGACCGAAACGACGACGAACCGCGCCGGCGCTACGAGCTGGAGGAGACCGGCTTCATGGAGGTACCCGCCAGATGGCGGCGCTTCTACCGTCACTGGCGTGGTGCAGGTGACTCGCTCGCCCCGAACGAGGTGATCTGTCCGGTGTGCAAGGTGGTGATCCGCTCGACCCGCGAGCTCCGCCCCGGCGACAAGGTCTACTGCATGCCGTGCATGTCGCGGATGGTGATCGTCGTGGGTGAGGACGGCCGGCTGGAGGCCGAGGTCATCTTCTGACCACCTCTCCCGCTGCGCTACAGCAGTGGGGGGACCACGGCTTCGATCAGTCGGGGGCCCGGCTCGGCGTAGCACCGCTCGAGCTCTCGGGTGAGGTCCTCGGCGGTGTCGACCCGCACCGCGGGAACGCCGAGTCCCTCCGACATCGACACGAAGTCGATGTCGGGCCGGTGCAGGTCGAGCATCTGGCGAGCCTTCTCGCCTGCCGACTCGACACCCACCCGAGCCAGCTCCATGTTGAGCACCGAGTACGAACGGTTGTTGCAGATCACCGTGGTCACGTCGAGCCCCTCGCGGGCCTGGGTCCACAGGGCTTGCAGCGTGTAGAGGGCACTGCCGTCGGCCTCGACGTTGAGCACCGGGCGGCCGGGTTCGGCCATCGCGGCGCCGACCGCCAACGGCATGCCCTGGCCGATGGCTCCACCGGTCAGGCACAGCCATGAGTGCGGTGGCGCATCGGCGGTGGCCCCCGCCAGATACAGCCCCGAGGTCTGGGCTTCGTCGCTGACGATCACCCCCTCGGGCAAGGTGGCCCCGATGGCTGCCGCCAGCGACTCGGCGGTCAGGGCACCGGTGGGTCGCCCCGGCCGCTCCCCGACCGGGACCGGAACCTCGATCGGGGCGTCGAGAGCTTCGGCCAGACGTTCGAGCGCCTCGACGACGTCGACCCCGTCGGCGGGTTGGGCCAGCCGACGCACCTGACAGCCCTGGGGCACCAGGTCGCTCTCCTTGTCGGGATAGGCGAAGAACGACACCGGGGAGGAGGCGTCGACCAGCACGAGCTGAGCGAGCGGTGCGAGCTGCATGGCTGCGAACTCGCCCAGGTAGGCGATGCGGGTGGGCTCGACGATCCCTGCTCCCCTCTCGGTTCGGGTGGGGAACGTCTCGGCAAGCAGTTGGGAGCCGGTGGCGGCAGCTACCCGAGCAGCGGCACGCAGGCCCCGCCGGCTCAAGGCGGCTCCACCGAGCAGCAGGGCCTTGGGCTCGTCGCTGCGCAACCCCCGGGCGAGGGAATCGATGGTGTCGTCATCGAGGAGTCGACGGGGAGCCCGACCTCGTGGAGCGGCCTCGACACCACCGTCGGACCAGGAGACGTCGGCGGGCAGGATGAGCGTCGCCACCTGCGATGGCGGACCCACCGCGGCAGCCACCGCGTCGGCGGCGTCGGCTCCGAGGGACCGGGTCGTGGCCGAGCGTCGGACCCAGCCCGGAGACACGTTGCGGGCCACCGACTCGATGTCGGATTCGAGCTGGGCATCGAAGCGCTTGTGGTAGCCGGCGTGGTCGCCGACCACCGCCACGACCGGGACGTGGGCCTTGCGTGCGTTGTGGAGGTTGGCCAGCCCGTTGCCCAGACCGGGACCTAGCGGGACCTTCCTGGCTATTCCGTGTGGTGGGGGTGTTTCCCCAGGTCGGGCGGGGTGTTGGGAGGCTATTGGTGTATTACCCAGGAGTCAGCGGGTGGGGGCGTGGGTGTCGAGGTCGAAGAGGTCGTAGAGCCGTTGTTGGGTGGGGTTCATGTCGGTGAGCATGCGTCGGGCTCGGGGGCGGCCGCGGTCACCTTGGTAGA
>JAENWR010000050.1 GCA_016649895.1 Acidimicrobiia bacterium
CTCGGTCAGGTCGAGGACGGCACCACCGTGGCCGACACCGATCCCGAGGAGAAGCAGCGCCGCATGTCGCTCGCGTTGTCGGTGGTCCCGGTCGAGTGGTCCGGGCATCGCATCAACCTCATCGACACCCCGGGTGACCCCGACTTCCACGGCGAGGTGCGAGCGGCGCTCCGGGTGGCCGACCTGGCGGTGCTGGTGGTCAGCGGGGTCGACGGCATCGAGGTGGGCACCGAGGCGGCGTGGCGTGCGTGCGACGAGCTCGACGTCCCGGTGCTCGTGTTCGTCAACAAGCTCGACCGCGAACGTGCGTCGTTCGACCGCACCCTCGAGGACTTGAGGTCGCGCTACGGCGATGCGGTGGAGCCGCTCGAGCTGCCGATCGGCGAGGAGGCGGGGTTCGCCGGCGTCGCCGACGTGCTCTCCGAGACCGCCTACGTCTACGACCACGGGAAGGGCGCCGCCGCCGAGATCCCCGCCGAGCTCGTCGAGCGTGAGCACGCCGTGCACGAGGAGGTGGTCGAGGCCATCGTGGTGGGCGACGACGCGATGCTCGAACGCTTCCTCGGCGGCGACGAACCGAGCGTCGCCGAGCTCGAGCGCACTCTTGTGCACGAGATCGTGGCGCACGCCGCCGTGCCGGTGCTGGAGGGATCGGCGACCACCGGCGTGGGCATCGACCGCCTGTGCGACTACATCTGCGAGATCGGTCCGAGTCCGGCCGACCGCGTCGAGCACGTCACCCTGGCTCCCGACCCGGCAGCACCCGCAGCCCTGCTGGTGTTCTCGACACTCGTCGATCCCTACGTCGGCCAGGTGTCGGTGTTCAAGGTGCTCTCGGGCACGGTGCGCGCCGACGACCACCTGGTCAACCTCCGCTCCGGCGCTGACGAGCGCCTGCACGGCCTGTTCCACCTGCGCGGCGACCAGCAGCAGCCCGTCGACCAGGTCGTGGCCGGCGACATCGCGGCGTGCGCCAAGTTGGCCAGCACCCATACCGGCGACATCCTCGCCGCACCGGGTCACCAGGTCGAGGTGGCGCCGCTCGAACGGTCCGAGCCGGTGCACGCCGTTGCGGTGACGGCGCGCACCCAGGCCGACGACGACAAGCTCGCCACCGCCATCCACCGCCTGATGGAGGAGGATCCGTCGCTGCGCTTCGAGCACGACGGCGAGACCCACCAGACGCTCCTTCGCGGCGCTGGCGAGACGCACCTCGCGGTCACCCTCGAACGCCTCGAGCGCAAGTTCGGGGTGCAGGTCGACACCGAGCCGATGCGCGTCGCATACCGCGAGACGATCACGTCGTCCGCCACGGCCGAAGGGCGCTACAAGAAGCAGTCCGGGGGCCACGGGCAGTTCGGCGTGGCCGCCATCGAGCTCGAGCCGATGGAGCGGGGTGGCGGCTTCGAGTTCGTCGACCAGATCGTCGGGGGTGCCATCCCGCGCCAGTTCATCGCGGCGGTCGAACGAGGGATCGTCGACGCCATGGGCGAGGGTGGCGTCGTCAAGGGCTACCCGGTGGCCGATGTGCGGGTGCGCTGCGTCGACGGCAAGGCGCACGCGGTCGACTCCTCGGAGATGAGCTTCAGGGCGGCAGGCCGGCTAGCGCTCCGCGAGGCGATGGCGGTGGCCGACCCGGTGGTGCTCGAGCCGATCTCGGAGATCACGGTCGTGGTGCCCTCGGCGTTGCAGGGCGATGTCATGGGTGATCTGTCGGCCCGGCGCGGCAAGGTCAGCGGCACCGAGCTGCTCGGCGCCGACGAGGTGGCCGTGACCGCCCACGTGCCCACCGCCGAGATCCTGCGCTACGCCATCGACCTGCGCTCTCTCAGCGGGGCGCGTGGCCGGTTCTCGGCGCGGCACCACTCCTACGCGCCGCTGCCCTCGCACCTGCTCGATTCGGTGGATCCGCGTACCTGACCCGACCTGGCCCCGAGCGCTCGCGCGAGGTTTGCCCCGGTGGGCCCAGGGGGAGCGGCGAGCCCATGGATCCTTCTCCCCACGCCCCCGTGGCCGTCGTCACCGGCGGCTCGGCCGGAGTGGGGCGGGCGGTCGTCGTCGAGCTGGCCCACCGTGGGTTCGACGTGGCGGTCCTGGCCCGAGGCGACGCCGGGCTCGAGGCCACGGTGGCGGCGGTCGAGTCGCGGGGGCGCCGCGGGCTGGCGGTGCCCACTGACGTGGCCGACTGGGAACGGGTCGATGCCGCCGCCAGCCGCGTCGAGGAGGAGCTCGGCGAGATCGACCTGTGGGTGAACAACGCCATGACCACGGTGTTCGGCTGGAGCTGGGACATCGAGCCCGCCGACTTCAAGCGCGCCACCGAGGTGACCTACCTCGGCCAGGTGCACGGAACCCTTGCGGCGTTGGCGCGCATGCGCCCCCGCGATCGGGGCCGCATCGTCAGCATCGGATCAGCGCTCGCCTACCTCGGCATCCCGCTCCAGGCCCCCTACTGCGCCGCCAAGTTCGCCACGCGCGGGTTCCACGAGGCGGTTCGGGCCGAGCTCATCGCCGAGGGCAGCTCGGTCGAGATCTCCCAGGTGCACCTGCCGGCGGTGAACACCCCACAGTTCGACTGGTGCAAGGCGCTTCTGCCAGGCCGCCCGATCCCGGTGCCGCCGATCTACGAGCCCGAGGAGATGGCGCGGCACGTGGTCGACATCGCCATGGACATGCGGCGCTCGAGAATCATCGGTGCGTGGAACACCGGGGTGGTGATGGCGACGCGATGGATGCCGGGCCTGGCCAACCACTTCGCGGCGGCCACGTCGGTGGAGGGCCAGCAGGCCGACGAGCCGGTACGCACCGACCGGCCGAGCAACCTGTACGAGCCGGTCGACGCCGACCACGACGAAGGCCCCCGCGGCCGCTTCCCCCACGAGCAGGCCCGTGGCGGCCTCACCGTCGACTGGCTGACGACCCTGCCGCAGACCGTGCTCGACCTCGTCAGCGCCGGCATCGAGTCACGTCGACACGAGCTGCGCCGCGACGAGCGCGTGAGGTGGATGGAGGACCGCCTGCGACGGCGGTCCTCGATGACCTCTCAATAGCTCCGGGCGGCCAAGCGGCGCAGCGGGGGGAGCGACCTTGGGGTTGCTTGCGGGGCGGGAGCTCGGCGAGCAGTTCGGTCGTGGCGGCGGCCACGGCAGCGACCGCCCGCTCCATCGCCGCCTCGGTGCGAGCCGACGACGCCTGGATGCCGCCCACCTTGCGCACGTACTGCCGAGCCGCCGCCTCGATCTCATCTGAGGTGGCGACGGGTTCGAGGCCACGCAGGGTCGTGATGTTCCGGCACATGCACGCGACGGTACCGCTGCACGAGATGAGGGCGAAAGGGGCAGACTCGACCCATGGCAACCACACGCACCGCAACCACCCGCTGGAACGGCTCGCTCATGGAGGGGTCGGGTCAGGTCACCCTCGACTCGTCGGGGCTCGGCACATACGACGTCACCTGGGCCTCTCGTGCCGAGGATCCCAACGGCCGCACCAGTCCCGAAGAGCTCATCGCCGCCGCCCACTCGTCGTGCTTCTCGATGGCGTTGTCGAACGGGCTCGCCAAGGACGGCACGCCGCCCGACAGCGTCGAGACCTCGGCCGACGTCACGTTCCAGCCGGGCGAGGGCATCACCGGCATCCACATCAGCGTGCGAGCCACGGTGCCCGGCATCACCGCTGAGCAGTTCACCGCGGCCGCCGAGGGCGCCAAGGCCAACTGCCCGGTCAGCAAGGCCCTCGCCGGCACCACCATCACCCTTGACGCCAGCTTGGCCTGACACCCCGAGCTGCCTGCGGCGCACGGTCGCGGCCCGCATGTCGGGTGCGTTGGCGAACGAGCCCCGTTCGCCAACGCGCCCAGAACGCGGGTGGAGCTGAGTGCCCCGCTTCCGGGTGCGTTGGGGAACGCACCCCGTTCGTCAGTGCGCCCAGAACGTGAGCGGCGCGTCAGCGACGCGCTGGCGCATCGAGATCGACATCGAGCTCCACGTCGCCCGTCTCGTCGGTGACCACTCGGTGCTCGTGGGGGTCGATCTCGTCGGGTCGGTCGTCGTCGGCTCGGAGGAACGAGGCGACGCCGATGTTGACGACCGCGAGGGCCAGCCCCACCGCGAACGGAGCGACGAACGCCTCGGGGGTCCCCGAGTCGTCGTAGGCGGCCGACATCAACGCGATGCCGAACGAGTTTCCGATCTGCATCGTCATGCGTTGGAGCGCCGTCGCCATGCCGAGGTCGGTCTCGGGTACCGAGTTGGCCAGTGCGGCGGTCACGGGCGGGCGGGAGAGTCCGTTGCCGAGACCCTGGGCCAGCAGGGCGACGCTGAACACGACGAGCACGTCCATGGCCGAGCCCACGATGAACACGCCCATCGAGAGGGCCAGGAAGCCGGTGCCCCAGATCGCCATCGGTCGGGTGCCGAACCGGGCCCCGAGCTGGCCCCCCACGGGTGACGACAGCGAGTACACGCCGGTGCGCAGGAGCATCACCGTGGCGGCCGCCGTGGCCGACAGGCCGAAACCGTCGCGCAGCGCGATCGGGGACAGCACGAACCCGCCCATGTAGACGGCGCCCATCAGCAGGCTGGTGAGCAGCGCGAACGTGAAGTTGCGGCGTCGCAAGAACTCGAGCGGCACCAGCGGTGCCGTGCTGCGGCGCTCGACCCGCACGAAGGCGGTGCCGGCGATCGGGAGCACCACCACCGCGGCGAGCAGTGCCGGATGGGTGAAACCCCATGCCGGCCCCTGCCCGATGAGGAGCATCAACGAGCCGACGGCGAAGGTGAGCGTGAGGGCGCCGGCGACGTCGAAGCGGACCCGCTTCGGCTCGCTCTCGGGGAGGATCACCGCGGCGAGCAGCAGGGCGCCCAGGGCGAGGACGGCTTGGATGACGAAGATCAGACGCCAACCGAACAGGTCGATGAGCGGTCCGCCGGCGGCGAGGCCGATGGCGGGTGCCCCGGCCGCGACGAACGACCAGTAGCCGATCGCCTTCACCCGGTCGGCGGGCGCGAACACCAGCATCACCAGCGCCATCGAGGTGGGCTGGGTGGCCCCGCCGATGATCTGGGCGACCGACCGGAGACCGATGAGGCTGAAGGGATCCCACGCCAGCGACGTGAGCGCCGACACGACGGTGGCGCAC
Organism: Acidimicrobiia bacterium; assembly: GCA_016649895.1. Classification (GTDB taxonomy): domain Bacteria; phylum Actinomycetota; class Acidimicrobiia; order Acidimicrobiales; family SKKL01; genus Actinomarinicola. The sequence continues at coordinate 5,141 of JAENWR010000050.1, forward strand.
GTGAAGCCGGTGAGGAACACGCGCCGGTGCCCGTAGAGGTCGCCGAGCTTGCCGAGGATCGGTAGCGAGAGCGCCGAGAGCAGCATCGGTGCCGAGATCACCCATGTGAGCACCGAGGTGGAGGTGTCGAACTCGCGGGCGATGTCGGTGAGCGAGACCGACAGGATCGTGATGGGGAAGGACGTGGCGAACATCCCCGCCAATGCGGCGAAGAGAACCCACTTCGAATAGGTGCCCTTCTCCTCGAGCCGGGCGCGGAGCCGGTGTCGGGCCTCGGTGATGGGTCAGTCCTCGTCGGGGCGACCCGACGGTGGGATCGAGTCGGGTTCAGGTGCCGCGGTGGCGTCGCTCTCCGCCTCCTGGCGGGCGGACACCTTCAACGAGATGAGAATCGTTGCGGTCAGCACGACGATGATGACGGCCAGGGAGACGAACGTGGGGATGTGGTACCACTCGGCGATGATCATCTTCACACCCACGTAGCCGAGGATGACCCCGAGGCCCTGGTTGAGGTAGATGAACCGGCCCTGGTACCCGGCGAGGAGGAAGTAGAGCGCCCGGAGGCCGAGGATCGCGAAGGCGTTCGACGAGAACACCAGGAACTGCGAGTGGGTCACGGCGAGGATGGCGGGGATCGAGTCGACGGCGAAGATGACGTCGGTGGCCTCCACCATCACGAGCACCGCGAACAGCGGCGTGGCCAGGCGCTTGCCGGCCTGCTTCACGAAGAAGTGGTCGCCGACGTACTCGGAGGTGGACGGCACGAACCGGCGGACCAGCTTCAGCACGGGGTTGCGCTCGGGGTGCACCTCGCCCTCGTCGTGGTGGGCGATCCGCCACGCCGTGATGATGAGGAAGCCGCCGAACACGAAGATGATCCAGTCGAACGCTTCGAGCAGGGCGACGCCGGCGAAGATGAAGATCGCCCGCAGCACGAGCGCTCCGAAGATCCCCCAGAAGAGGGTGCGGTGCTGGTACTTCGACGGCACGCCGAAGTAGGTGAAGATCACCGCCCACACGAAGACGTTGTCGATCGAGAGGCTCTTCTCGATGAGGTAGCCGGTGATGTACTGGCTGGCGGCGCTACCGCCGAGGGTGCCCCAGATCACGAAGGTGAAGAGCAAGCCAAGGCTGATCCAGAAGATCGAGAACTTGAGGGCCTCGGCGGGGTGGATCTCGTGCGACTCGCGGTGGAACACCTTGAGGTCGAGCAGCAGGAGGAAGGCGATGAGGGCGATGAACGCACCCCAACCCCAGAGCGGGACGTTGATGTCGCCGCCGGGAACGACCTTGCCCGTCGCCTCGGTGGCGAGGGTGAGGGCGTTGGTGAGACCGATCATCAGGTAGAGCTCTTCTCGGGGTGGATGACGACGACGGGAACAGGTGCGTAGGTGGCGAGCTGCTGGCTCACCGAGCCGAGCAGGAGGCCCTTGAAGCCGCCGATGCCGCGGGAGCCGACGACGATGAGGTCGGCCCTGTCAGCGGCTTCGATGAGGGCCCGTGCCGGCAGGTCGTTGACGCAGGTGAGCGTGACGTCGAGGCCCTCGGTTCCGCCGACGCGCTCGATGGCAGCGGCAAGGGTGGCCGTGGCGTCGTCGGCGCCGTAGTCGGGCTTGAACTGCTCGGTGGGCTGGTCGAGGAACGACCATGCCAACACCACCTCGAGGTGGGCACCCCAGGTGCGGGCCTCGGCGATGGCCCATTCGAGGGCCCGGTCGGCTCCTGGTGAGCCATCGATGCCGACGACGATGCGATCCACGGTGTGCTCCTACGAGGTTGGGTCCGGAACGGGCCGTGTCCCGATCTTCGCATGCACCGCCGGGGCTCGGGAAGCTGGCGGGCAACATCCGACGCGACATGGAGCCGGGCGGACTCCAAGGTCGCCCAACGTGCGGACGGGTGCCGCCGACGACCGTTCCTCGACGAGCTCGCGCACCATGGCGATGAACCGCGGGTCGGAGTCGGGGGTGGGGACGCGACGCATCTGGATGCCCACCTCCGCGGCGGTGGCGGCGGCTTGGGTGTCGAGGTCGAACACGACCTCCTGGTGGTCCGAGACGAAGCCGATGGGCACGACCACGACCTGTCGAACGCCATCGGCGGCCAGGCTGCGCAGGTGGTCGTTGATGTCGGGCTCGAGCCACGGCACCTGGGGCGGACCGCTGCGCGACTGCCACACCAGGGCCCGTGCGAGGTCGGGGGCGACGTCGTCGGCGACGAGGGCCACGGCGTCGAGGAGCTGGTCGACGTAGTCGCTCGTGTCGGCCATCGACGTCGGCAGCGAGTGGGCGGTGAAGACGAGGCGGGTGCTCGATTGGTCGACGACGCCGCGGGCCACCATCTCGCCGAGTGCATCGCGCAGGCGGTCGCGGAAGGGCTCGATGAATCCGGGGTGGTTCCAGAACTGGCGGATCTTGTGGATCTCGGGTGCCCCTGGCCCCACCTCGGCGCATGCAGCGGCGATCTCATCGAGGTACTGACGACACCCGGAGTAGGAGCTGTAGGCGGATGTGACGAAGGCGAGCGCCCGGCCGACGCCCTCGTCGGCCATCTGCCGGACGGTGTCGGTGAGGTAGGGCGCCCAGTTGCGGTTGCCCCAGTAGACCGGCAGGTCGATGCCGTGGTTGGCGAGCTCGCGCTCGAGGCGCTCGACGAGGGTGCGGTTGAGGCCGTTGATGGGCGAGACGCCCCCGAAGCGCTCGTACTGCTCGGCGACCACTTCGAGCCGCTCTCGTGGCACGTTGCGACCCCGCGTGACGTTCTCGAGGAACGGCATGACGTCGTCGGGACCCTCGGGGCCGCCGAAGGACACCACGAGCACCGCGTCGTACGACAGGTCGGTTCCGGCGGTGGGCACCAACCGATGATGCCTGGCGGACTGCCACGATGCGAGCCGGCGGTGCTAGAACCTGGGGCCGTGCGCACCGTCGTGGTCTACGAGAGCCTCACCGGCAACACCCGCACGGCTGCCGAGCTCATCGGCGCCGAGCTTCGCTCGTCGGGCGTCGACGCCACCGTCTGTGCCATCGACGAGGTCGACCTCACGGCGTTGGCAGCCGCCGATCTGGTGGTCGTCGGCAGCTGGGTCGACGGCTTCATCTTCGTCGGTCAGCGCCCCGGGCGAGCCGGAAGGCTCCGCAAGCTGCCGGTCATCGACGGCAAGACCGCTGCGGTGTTCTGCACCTACGCGGTCGATCCGGGCAAGACCCTCACCAAGCTCTCCGACATCGTCACCGATCGGGGTGGCAAGGTCATCGGGGGTGTCGCCATCAAGCGCGGCAACCTCGCCGACGGCGCCCGCGACTTCGTCGACCGCGTCCTCGCCACCGTCAACGCCTGATCCCGGCTGCTCGTCGGTCCGAGCCGTGCCTCAGCTACGCGAGTCCCGGCGACGTTCGGCGGATTCGGTGGGTTCGTCGATCCTTGGGTGGCGTTCTCGCCGGATAGCGCGGAGTTCTCCACCCATGGGTCGCTTCCTCCACAAGGCCAGACCGGCGAGCAGGGCGAGCGTGGCAAGGGTGACGATGCGGCCGAACAGGTGGGCGCCCGGCAGCGTCCAGGTGAGCTCGATGCGCTCCTCGCCGGGCGCAAGCACGATGGTCAGACGCCCGTCGTCGGACCGTTCGAGCGGCCGAGGCACGCCGTCGACCGAGGCCGTCCAGCCCGGGGAGTACCCGACCGGCAACTCGATGCCACCGTCGTCGTCCGTCCCGCCCACCTCGAGGACCATCCGCTCGCGCTCGTGCTCGACCACCTTGAACGGGTGGGTGCCCTCGATCTCCCAGACGGTGACGGGATCGTGCTCGGCGACGAGCCGGAGGTCGGAGTCGACGGCGAGGACCGCGGCGGTCTCGGGGTCGCCGGCGACGAGGTGGGTGACGCCGAGGCGGGCAACCCGTTCGACCCACTCGTCGACCGAACTGACGCCCGGCGGGTCGAACACGAGCGTGGTGAGACCAGCCCCCGGGGCGTACTCGGTGCCGAAGGGCCCCAGGTTGGTGCGTCCGCTGGCCCAGCCCAGCCAACGCCCTGGCGCGGGCACTCCGATCTGGTCGACGTCGGACTCCACGTAGGCGAAGCGATCGCCGTCGTCGACGATCTGGCTGAGCGTGTCGGCGGCGGCCCACATGCCGTCGACGGGCTCGTCGAGCACGCTCGCAGGCGGCACGAGCCCGCCGATGGAGACGACCACGACCACACCGGCGATGAGCCAGGCGGCCGGGGGCCAGCGGCTGGTGAACGCCCCGAGTGCGAGGCCGACGACCGGGACGCACAAGTAGGCGGCGTAGGAGAAGCCCCGGTTCGGGAAGAGGATCACCTCGTAGAACCGGTCGACGAGAGCCCACTGGGCGAGGTGCAGTGAGGCCAGCGCCGCAACCGGCAGCGCCGCCAGTGCGAGCGCCCTGCGATGTCGCGTCCACGCCCCGGCCGCCACCGCCCCCGCCCACGCCAGCATGACGAGGACGGCCGACCACCCGATCCACCCACGTTCCCCGTGGTAGATCAGGCCGAGGTGGTCCCAGAAGGTGGGGAGGTCCCACGAGGTGAGGATCCCGCGCAGGTCGCGGTGCGCGACGGCCGGGTACCACCACCACGCCGAGACCAGGAGCGACACCAGCCCCGCCACACCGAGGTGCGCCCAGCGTTCGCGATCGATCGAGCCGCAGGCCCAGCCCGCGAGGAGCACGAACGGCGCGAAGCCGACGAAGATGATCAGCGACTGCGGGTGGGTGACGGCGACGGCGGCGACGACGAATCCCAGCACGATCGGTCGTTGCCGGTCGCGGAGCATCAACGCCCAGGCGAACAGGACCAGCGGGGCCGCCAGGTGGTTCGGCATGAGCCCGATGTCGAACGCGCCCTGGATGCCACCGCCGCGGCCCGAGGAGACAGCCAGTGTCATCAACCCCGCCGCGCGGGCGGCGTCGGCCGACAGTCCGAACCCACGCGCCAGCGCGGCGCCGGCGAACGGCAGCGCGACGAAGCCGGCTATGCCGATCACCTCGTAGGCGCCGGCGGTGCTGATGACGCCGAACGAGAGCACGCGCGCGAGCGCGGCGGCGATGGCCAGCCCGGGCCCGTACATGAGGAAGGTCTGGTAGCCGAGCATCGCCCGGTCGAACCAGCCGTCGAGCCGCCCCGAGGCGAACAGGTCGAACCCGACCTCGAGCCGCGTGAGGTGCCCGGTGACGTCGACTCCCGGCGGCAGCTGGGGCCCCCACAACCAGCGGAGGCCCCAGGCGGCCACGAGCACCACGGTGGCCATCCAAGCCGCCCGGGTCGCCACTTCAGGTCGTGTTCGCATGGACCGGGCGAGCGTAGTTGCCGCACAGTTCGGCGGGCGTCGCGCAAAGTCGCTCGCGGCCGTGCGGCGCTGATGGGTTTGGCCCCCCGTCGTCCCCGGGCCCCCCTGCGCAAATCTCGCGGATCTGTGTCGCCTCGTGACACACATCCGCGAGACCTCGGAGGAGATCAGGTGAGGCGGGCCATGCGGAAGAGGGCGTCGTGGTCGAGGTGCTCGTCGACGGCGTCGGCGAGCAGGTCGAAGGTGGCCTCGAGGCCCGTGGGTCGGCGGCCGAGCACTGCCTCGACCACGTCGGGGTCCTCGAAGAGGCCGTGGGCCACGGTGGCCAGTACCGGTCCGTCGACCCAGACCTGCGACCCGTCGTGCGGGCCGGTGACGCCGTGGTGGATCTCGTAGCCCTCGACCCGCCGGCCGGTGAGGACGCCCCACGGGCCGTCGACATCGGCTGCCACCTCGATGGTGCCGGTGCCGACCACCTTGTGGCGGTGCAGTTCGGTGGCCACGGCAAGCAGCCCCAACCCCTCGACCCGGTGCCCGGCCGGTCCCTCGACGCCGTCGCGGTCGACGATGGTGCGGCCAAGCAGCTGGGCGCCGCCGCAGATCCCGGCGACCCGAGTGCCGGCGGAGGCGGCCGACACGACGGCCCGTCCGACGCCCGACCGCTCGAGCCACACCGCGTCGCTGGTGACGTGCTTCGACCCCGGCAGCACGATGAGGTCGGCGCCGCACAGGTCGGAGGGCGTGGTTGCGACGAGCACGTCGGCCACCTCGACGACGGCCGCCAGCTCGTCGAGGTTCGAGGCGGTCGGGTAGCCGACCACCGCCACCCGCGAGCGCCCACCGATAACGGCCGGGCGGAAGCTGGCGCCGTCCTCGTCGGGCAGGGCGTGGTCGAGGCGCGGGATCACCCCGATGGTGGGCACACCGGTCATCTCACCGAGCCGCTCGGGAGCGGGGGCGAGCAGCGACGCGTCGCCCCGGAAGCCGTTGAGGACGAAGCCGTCGATCCGGGCGCGGTGCTCGGGCGGCACGAGCGACCAGGTGCCGAACAGGTGGGCGAAGGCGCCACCGCGGTCGATGTCGGTCACGATGAGTGCCCGCGCGTCGAGGTGCTCGGCGGTGGCCAGGTTGGCGAGGTCGACGTCGACGAGGTTGATCTCGGCCGGACTGCCGGCACCTTCGACCAGCACCAGGTCGGCGTCGGCTCGCAGCCCGTCGACGGCGTCGCGCACCAGCGGCCACACCGACGCGGCCCGCCCGCGCCACAGCCTGCCGGACAGTTCCTCGTCGACCCGGCCCAGCACCACGACCTGGCTGCGGCCGTCGCCTTCGGGCTTGGTGAGCACCGGGTTCATCCGCACGTCGGGCCGCACCCCGGCCGCCAGGGCCTGGAGCCACTGGGCGGCACCGATCTCGCCCCCGTCGACCACCCGGGCGTGGTTCGACATGTTCTGGGCCTTGAACGGCACCACCCGCACACCGTGGCGGGCGAACCACCGCGCCAGGCCGGTTGCGACGAGGCTCTTGCCTGCGCCGCTGCTGGTGCCCCACACCGCGATCGCCGGTGCCGGTGAACGGGTCATCCTCGGGCGTCGGCCGATGCCTCGTCGGCGAGCCCTGTGTCGTCGGTGAGCCCTGTGTCGGCACTGCCCCGGGTGTGCGCACGGGTGGGCACGACGACGACGCCGCCGCACTCGTCGCGCAGCACACGCACCGACGCGCCGTAGTGCTCGCTGATGGTGTGCTCGGTGAGCACGTCGGCGGGAGGCCCCATGGCGACGCTGCGCCCGTTGCTCATGAGGAGCAGTCGGTCGGCGAACTGCCCGGCGAGGGTGAGGTCGTGCATGGCGGCGACCACGGTGAGACCGTCGTGGCGGCACAGCTCGTCGACCAGTTCGAGCACCTGCTGTTGGTGGCCGACGTCGAGGGCGCTCGTGGGCTCGTCGAGGAGCAGCACCGGCGCCTGCTGGGCGAGGGCGCGAGCGAGCACGACCCGCTGGAGCTCGCCGCCCGACAGCGTCCGCAGGGGGCGGCGCACGAAATGGCCGAGGTCGAGACGATCGATGATCGCGGCGACCACCTCGATGTCGTGGACCGTCTCGGTGCCGAGGTAGGAGATGTAGGGCGTGCGCCCCAGCAGCACGTAGTCGGCCACCGCCATCTCGGGTGGGCACACCGGGGTCTGCGGCACGAGGGCCACCTGGCGGGAGAGGTCGCGCCGGGTGAGCGCCGCATGATCGGTGCCGTCGAGGCTGATGCGCCCCGAGTGCGGCAGCAACCCGAGGACGGCGCGCAGCAGCGACGTCTTGCCGGCGCCGTTGGGGCCGATCAGGCCGACCCACTGCCCGGCCGGGATCTCGGCCGTCAGGTCGTCGACCGCGTCGAAGTCGCCGAAGCTCACCGTGACGTTCGACAAGGAGATGGCGATCACTGGACCAACCTCCGATTGGTGCGGAGCACGACGGCGAAGAACGGCGCGCCGAAGAAGGCCGTGATGACGCCGATGGGCAGCTCGGCCGGGCTGGCGATGCTGCGGGCGGCCACGTCGGCCAGCACGAGGAACGCCGCCCCGAGCAGCAGCGACAGGGGCAGGACGATGCGGTAGCTGGTGCCGGCGACGAGGCGGACGGCGTGGGGCACGATGATGCCGACGAACCCGATGAGCCCGCTCACCGCCACGGCCGCCGCGGTGCCGAGCGTGGCGGCGGCGACCACCACCAGGCGCACGCGGGTGGTCCGGATGCCGAGGGTGCCGGCCTCGTCGTCGCCCACGCTCAGCACGTCGAGCAAGCGGCGGTGGAGGAGCACGACGACGGCGCTGATCGTGACATAGGGAAGGATCAGCAGCACCTCGTGCCACCCCGACGTGGAGAGACGCCCGAGGATCCAGCCGTAGACGGTGCGGAGGGTGTCGGACTCCCGCTGCTGCACGAACGTCTGGATCGCGGTGAGGAAGGCGGCCACTGCCACGCCGGCCAAGATCAACGTGGCGACGTTGCGGCTGGCGCCGGCGGTGTGGCCGACCGCCCAGGCGAGGGCCACGCCGATGAACGCGCCGGCGAAGGCGAAGAGCGGGAGCGCGTCGACCGCCCACGTCGTGGAGTTCGGCCCGTAGGCGATGGCGAGGGTGGCGCCGAGTCCGGCCCCGGCCGCCACCCCCAAGAGGTACGGATCGGCGAGTGGGTTGCGGAACACGCCCTGGTAGGCGGCACCCGACATCGCGAGCATCCCGCCCACCAAGGCACCGAGGACGATCCGCGGCAGGCGGATCTGCCAGAGGATGCCCGCCTGCCGGTCGGAGAGGCCGTCTCCGACCTCGATCCCCGGCAGCGCCGAGACGAGCTCGGAGATGACGCCGCCCACCGGCAGCCCGGCCGGACCGAAGGCGATCGCCACGACCATCGCCGATGCGAGCGAGGCGACGCCCGCCGCCAGCCACCGGCGACGCAGCCGCGCCGGCGCCGGGCGCGCCGGCGCATCCGCTCGCACGATCGCCTCGACGGTGACCCGGGTGGGCTGCTCGCTCACGGTGCCGGCCTCAGCCCACCGGAGCGGTGGCGGTGACCTCGGCGGCCACCTCGCGGAGGAAGTCGACGGTGCGCGGACCCCACCGCGAGGCGATGTCCTCGTTCACGACGATGACGCGTTCGGTGCCGAGGGCGGTGAGGTTCTCCCAGCCGGGTCGAGCAGCCACCGTCTCCGCGCTCTGATCACAGCACTGGGTGTCGGCCAAGAAGACGAAGTCCGGGTCGCGGTCGATGATGAACTCGGCCGACAGCTGGGGATAGCTGGAATCGGCAGCAGCAGGTGCCTCGTCGCCGATGCTGACCAGGCCGAGCAGCCCGTACACGTGGCCGATGAACGTCTCGGAGGTGATCGAGTAGAGGCCGTCGTCGAGCTCGTGGAAGTAGGTCATCGGCTCGCTGCGTTCCGGCAGCCCGGCGACGATCTCGTCGATGTCGGTCTGCATCTGGCTCACCAGTTCGGCAGCGTCGCCCACGTGGCCGGTTGCGGCTCCGAGCACCTCGATCTGGCTGTACGTGTCGCCGAAGTCGACCGCGGCGGTGAGGACGACCACGGGGATGTCGAGCTGGCCGAGCCCGTCGGCGACGTCGCCCGGGTCGCCCGACAGCACGACGAGGTCTGGCTCGTAGCCGGCGATCGCCTCGATGTTCGGCTGGTTGCCGGAAAGCTCGGTGACCGGCGCCTCCTCGGGGAAGTACGAGTACTCGTCGACGGCGACGACCTGGTCGCCAGCGCCGATGGCGAAGAGCATCTCGGTGCCGGTGGGCGACAGCGACACGATCGCCTGCGGTTCGTCGTGGATCGTGACCTCGCCGTTGGTGGCGGTGACCGTGACGGGGAACGCGCTGCCCTCGTCGTCGGCGGCCGTGTCGCTCTCGTCGGTGTCGGTCGTCGTGTCGTCGGGTCGCTCGCCCGACTGGATGACCGTCGCCTGGTCGTCATCGCCGCACGCGGCGGCCACCAGGCCGAGCACGATCGCCAACACGATGGCGATCAGGTGCTGTCGCTTCATTTCATCCTCCGGTTCTGCGAAGGATGAGCCGACCGGCACCGGGAGGTGCCGGACGAACGGCCCTTCCTCCGAGGGTCCATGTCCGTCGACGTGGGAGCAGGCGACCTGGCTCGGCCCGAGGGCCTTACAGTTGCGGGACAGCGCCGGAATCTCACCGGACTTCGCTGCGCTCACGTCACCCGGCGCCTATGTGGCCGGGCGCTGGCAACCTAGCGCGGTTCAGTCAGTGCCGAACACCTGGGCCCGCCAGCGACCGTCGGCCGGCCACCCGGTGAGGACTTCGACGGCGTCGAGCGCCCAGCGCAGCACGTCGCCCGGTTCGGCATCGGTGGCCGGCACGACCACGAGCCCGCGCATGGGGTGGTCCTGGGAGCGGAGCCAGCCGGCGGGCAGCGGGAGGCCGGCCTCGGCGAGCTGCTGTACCGACTTGCCGCCGGCGGGGTGCTCGATGCCGAGCTGGGCCGGCTCGACCTTGCCCCGACGCTCGGCCGGGGCGGTCCAGGTGATGCGGGGGACGTCGGGTCCACGGCCGCTGATGCGTCCCCACACCGATGTGGGCGGCGCCGGTTCTGCCTCGGCCGGAGTGACGTTGATCCACCCGGCGCGAGCGTCGACGAGGGCGCCCATCGTGTCGACGACCGCGGCGAGATCGGTACCGTCGAAGGTGAACGTCTGGGCGGGTCGGCTCACGAGGTCGCGCCGTGGATGACGAGCGAGGTGCGGCTGGCCACCCGCTTCGCCAGCGACGGTTGCCGGCTCGCGGCCGAGGCCCACTCGAGTAGCGCCCCGAGCACCGCCCACTCGAGCGCACGGCCCACCTCGACCGCGGCGACCGAGCTGTCGAGCTCGCCGCGCTCCTGGCCGTGGGCGGCGATCAACGTGAACGTCTCGCTGAGCGGGGTGTGACCATCGGCGAGCGGGTCGTGGCGCTCACCGCTGCCGAGCCAGCCCAGTGCTGCTGCCGTCAGGACCTGTCGGGGCCTCTTCTGGACCTTGCGGAGGAAGGCGGCCACGGCGCCGTCGAGTGCCGACGCGGCGTCGGTGTCGCCGGCCAATGCGGCATCGGCCGCCCCCGCTGCGGCGTCGGCGTCGGCGAGGAGCATCTCGACGGCGAGGTCTTCCTTCGTCTGGAAGTAGAAGTAGAACAGCCCCTTCGACACGCCCGCCTGGTCGCATATGTCGCCGACCTTCACCTCGTCGATGTCGGTGTCGGCCCAGAGCACCTCGGCGGCGTCCACGAGGGCGGCTCGGCTGGCACGCGACCGCTCCTGGACGAGCGTGGATCGGCGAGTGGGCGTGCTTTTGACCATGGTCAGCTTCTATGGCGTGGCGCCGCCACTGTCAAGGGGGGTGGCCGAAGGATTGACGACGAGCGAGATTCGGTAGGCGTGGCGGGTGAAGATCACCGACACGAGCGACCTGTGGTGGAAGAACGCCGTCATCTACTGCCTCGACGTCGAGACGTTCTTCGACTCCAACGGCGACGGCATCGGCGACCTGGCGGGCCTGGCCCAGCGCATCGACTATCTCGCCGAGCTCGGGGTGACGTGCCTGTGGCTCATGCCGTTCTACCCGACCCCCGATCGCGACGATGGCTACGACGTCACCGACCACTACGGCGTCGACGGGCGGCTGGGCACCCACGGCGATCTGGTCGAGCTGATCCGTACGGCGAACGACAGAGGGATGCGCGTCATCGCCGACCTCGTCGTCAACCACACATCGGATCAGCACCCCTGGTTCAAGAAGGCTCGCTCCAGCACGGACAGTCCGTTCCGCGACTACTACGTCTGGCGGTCCGACCCGCCTCCGGACACCTCTGACCAGGTCGTGTTCCCCGACCAGGAGGACAGCATCTGGGAGCTCGATCCGAAGACCGGCGAGTGGTACCTCCACCGGTTCTACAAGCATCAGCCCGATCTCAACGTGGCAAACCCGACGGTGCGCGACGAGATCGCCAAGGTGATGGGCTTCTGGCTCCAGATGGGCCTCTCGGGCTTCCGGGTCGACGCCGTGCCCTTCTTCCTCGAGACCATGGGCAGCTCGGATGCGGCCGTCGAGGACTTCGGCGACCCGCACGAGTACCTGCGGGCGTTGCGCTCGTTCCTCGGCCGCCGCAACGGCGACGGGATCCTGCTCGGCGAGGTCAACCTGCCCCACCGCGACCAGGTGAAGTTCTTCGGCGGCACCGACGGCGACGAGCTCAGCATGATGTTCGACTTCATCGGCATGCAGGCGATGTACCTCTCGCTGGCTCGCGAGGACGCCCGGCCGCTCGCGCGAGCCCTCACCAAGCGACCGCACATCGCTCCCGACTCGCAGTGGGCGACCTTCGTGCGCAACCACGACGAGCTCACCCTCGACAAGCTGAGCGACTCCGAGCGCCAGGAGGTCTTCGCCGCGTTCGGTCCCGAGGAGAACATGCAGGTCTACGGGCGGGGCCTCAAGCGCCGCCTGCCGCCGATGCTCGATGGCGATCCTCGTCGGATCCGCATGGTCTACAGCCTGCTCTTCTCGATGCCGGGGACGCCGGTGCTCTACTACGGCGAGGAGATCGGGATGGGGGAGGATCTCGACGCGGAGGGCCGCCTCGCCGTGCGAACCCCCATGCAGTGGACGTCGGAGCGCAACGGTGGCTTCTCGACCGCACCGCGGCGCAAGCTCGTGTCGCGGGTCGTCGAGGGCGGCTTCGGGCCCGAGCACGTGAACGTGGCCGACCAGAAGCGCGACCCCGACTCGCTGTGGAGCTTCATCAGCCAGCTGGCTCAGCGCTACCGGGAGTGCCCCGAGCTGGGGTGGGGCGACTTCGAGGTGCTCGACCAACCCCACCGGCAGGTGCTCGCCCACCGCAGCTCGTGGGACGAGGCCTCCACCGTGGCGGTGCACAACCTCGGCGCCGATCCGGTCAGCGTCCCACTGCGGCTCGACGACGCCGACGACAGCTGGCGGCTCGTCGACCTGCTGTCCGAGGGCGACTGCGCCCTCGACGCCGGCGGCTGCACCGAGGTGCGCCTCGATGCATACGGCCACCGCTGGTTGCGGGTGGAGCGGCCCGGCGGTCGGCGCCTGCCCTGACCGCCGTAGCGTGGACAACGTGGACGAACCGAACGAGCGACCGCACGTCGTCATCATCGGTGCGGGCTTCGGTGGCCTGGCCGCCGCTGCCGAGCTGCGCGACGACCCCGTCGACATCACCATCGTCGACCGGGCCAACTTCCACACGTTCCTCCCGCTCCTCTACCAGGTGGCCACCGCTGGGCTGAACCCGGCCGACGTGGCCCATCCCATCCGGGGCATCGTGCAGCGCCAGGGCAACGTGCGGGTGCGGCGGGGCACCGTCGTGGGGGTCGATTGGGAGGCGCGCCAGCTCGAGGTGGAGACCGAGGCGGGCCCGTTGGCGCCGCTCGGGTTCGACCACCTCATCGTCGCGGCGGGATCGACGGCGAACTTCTTCGGCATTCCTGGCGCGGCCGAGCTGGGGTTCCCGCTCTACGCGCTCGACGACGCAACGGCGCTGCGCAACCACGTCCTCGCTTGCTTCGAGGCGGCCGATGCCGATTCGTTGCTCCTCGACAGCGGCATCCTCACGTTCGTGGTGGTCGGCGGCGGGCCCACCGGCGTCGAGGTCGCGGGCGCGCTGGCCGAGCTGTTCAGCCACGTCCTGCGACGCGACTTCGGTGCGCTCGAGGTGGGCCACGCCCGAGTGGTGCTGGTGGAGATGGCCGAATCGCTTCTCCTCAACTTCGACGGTTCGTCGCAGGGACACGCGCTCGATGCGCTGCGCGAGCGCGGTGTCGAGGTCGTCCTCGGTGACTCGGTCGAGGAGGTCACTGCCACCGAGGTGGCGCTGTCGTCGGGTCGGCGGATCGCGTCGCACACGATGGTGTGGGCGGCAGGGGTTCGGGCCAACGACGTGGCGTCGACGCTCGATGTCGATGTGGGTCGGGGCGGGCGCATCGACGTGGGGACTGATCTGTCGATCCCCGGACGCAGCCACGCCTACGCCATCGGCGACATCGCCAACGTGCCGGTGCCGGGTGAGGAGGCATGGGTGCCGCAGCTCGCACCCGCCGCCCAGCAGGCGGGGAGGCACGCGGCACGGCAGATCCGTGCCCGTCTCGCCGGCCGACCCACCACCGAGTTCCGCTACCGCGACAAGGGCATCATGGCCACCATCGGCCGGCGCTCCGCGGTGGCCGAACTGCCGTTCGGCATCCGTCTCTCGGGAACCCTGGCGTGGTTCGCGTGGCTCGGCCTCCACCTATTGACCCTGGTCGGCTTTCGCAACCGTCTCTCGGTGTTCCTGAACTGGGCGTGGAACTACGCCACCTGGGACCGCGGCCCTCGGCTCATCCTCGGGACGCGGCGCCGCCCGACCTGATCCTTGCTTCGATCTCGCCGATCGCCCGGGCCAGTCGATCGGCCGCCTCGACCAGCAGGCTCGGCGTCGCCGTGGCGAACGAGAGGCGCATGCACCCGCCGAGGTCGTCGACGTCGTCGCCGTTGGTGGCGGAGTGGGCGGCGAACGCAGCACCGGGAACGAACGCCGTGCCGTGTTCGACAGCGGCGGCCAGCAGTTCGCGGGTGTCGATCGCGGTGGCGCCGGGACGAGGCGACGCCCACAGGAACATGCCGCCGTCGGGGTCGGTCAGCTCGAAGCGGTATCCGATCCGCTCGTCGAGCGCGGTGCGGAGGACGCCTGAACGCTCGCCGTAGCGCGCGGCGAGCGTGGCGACGTGGGCGTCGAACCAGCCGGGCTGCAGCACCAGGCGCAGCGCGAGGTGCTGGCTCAGGCTGGCGGTGTGGAGGTCGACGGCCTGCTTGGCGCGCGCCGCTGCGCCGACGACCTCGGCCGGGCCGATGAGCCAACCGAGCCGCAGGCCGGGAGCCAGGGTCTTCGAGAACGTGCCGAGGGAGATCGCCCGATCGTTGTGGGCGGCGACCGGCGGCAGGTGCTGGCCACGGAACCGCAGCGCGGCGTAGGAGGAGTCCTCGATGACGCAGAAGCCGTAGCGGTCGGCCAACGCGGCCAGTTGGCGGCGCCGCTCGTCGGAGAGCGAGGTTCCGGTGGGGTTCTGGAAGGTGGGCACGGTGTAGACGAACCGGGGGCGCCAGCCACGTGACAACCGGGCCTCGAGCACGTCGACCTGCGGCCCGTCGCCATCGACCGGGATGCCCGTGACGGCGAGCCCGTTGGCACGCATGGCCTGGAGCGCTCCCAGGTAGCCGGGGTGCTCGGCGGCCACCTCGTCGCCGGGGTCGGCGAGGACCCGCCCGAGGAGGTCGAGGCCCTGTTGCGAGCCGGTCGTGACGAGCACGTGGTCGGCGGAAGTTGGCTGGCCGGTCTGCTCGGCGTGCCGGGCGGCGATCCACACCCGCAGGGGCTCGATGCCCTCGGTGCTGGAGTACTGCAGTGCGCCAGCGGGGTCGGTGTCGAGCAGCTCGACGAGTGCCGCCGACATGGCGGCTGCGGGGAAGCCGCCGGGGTCGGGGAGCCCGCCGGCGAGCGAGATCACCTCGGGACGTTCGGCGAGGCGCAGCAGATCGCGGATCTCCGATGACCGCATGGCGGTCGCCCGCCGCGACAGGTGCGTCGGCGCAGCGCGGTCGATCGGTCGTGTGATGTGCATCTCGTTGCCCCCTGGTCCAATCTCGGTCAAAGTACGACCGTGCGCCCATTGGACCGGTCCAATCAATCGACATTGGATGGATCCGGCGTCGACGTGCCTCCTGCCGGCTGGCAGGACGAGGCCGGGTCGCTGCACCTGCGCCTGGCCGTGTCGTTGGAGCGACTCATCACCAACGGCGAGCTGGCGCCCGGCGCCGCCCTGCCCACCGAGCGCGAGCTCGCCCGCCGGGCGTCGGTGAGCCGTGCCACCGCCGCGCTCGCCTACCGCCAGCTCAAGGCGGCCGGACACATCGACAGCCGCCAGGGTCGTGGCACCTGGGTCACTGCGCCGGCGACAGGACGTCGACCTACCGCTAGCGGCATCTCGCCGGTGCTGATCCATCCCGACCACGCCATCGACCTGTCGCTCGCGGCGTCGGAGCCGAGTGACGAGCTGTGGGCGGTCCTCGACGATGCGCTCGGACGTGCTGGTGGTGCGTTGGCGGGGGTCGGTTACGAGCCGGCGGGGCTCCCCGCGCTGCGCGCTGCGCTCGGTGGCCGCACCGACGAGATCCTCGTCACCACTGGCGCGCAGCAGGCCATCGCCCTCGTGGTTGACGAGCTCGTGTCGCCCGGCGACACGGTGGTGGTGGAGGACGTCACCTACGTGGGGGCCCTCGACGCAGCCCGACGCGCCGGAGCGCGCCTCGTCGCGGTGCCCACCGTCGTCGATGGTGTCGATGTCGATGTGCTGGTCTCGGCCGTCGAGCGCCATGCCCCTGCGCTCGTCTACCTCAACCCCACCCACCAGAGCCCCACGGGCTCGGTCCTGCCCGACGGCGCACGGGCGCGGGTCGTCGAGCTGTCCATCCGCACCGGCACACCGGTGGTGGACGACACATCGCTCGCTTCTCTCGGGTTCGACGATGGTCGCCGCCCCCGGCCGCTGCGCTCCTTCGATCCCGGCGCACCCATCGTCACCGTCGGATCGTTCAGCAAGACGGTGTGGGCGGGCCTGCGCGTCGGTTGGTTGCGCGCCCACCCGCAGCTGGTCGAGCGCCTGGTTCAACGCCGGATGGTGGCCGACCTGGGTGGCTCGCTCGTCTCGCAGGCGGTGGTGCTCGCGCTGTTCGAGCAGATGCCGCGGCTCGCCTCGGCGCGCGCTGCCGAGCTGGCCGCGCGGCACTCACACCTGTGCGCTGCCCTCGCCGCCGCCATCCCGCGGAGTGGGCCCCTTCCCCTGCGGCGGGTGGCACCAACGCCTGGGTCCGTCTGCCGAGCGCCGAGGCCGTGGGGTTCGCGTCGGTCGCCTCCGACCATGGGGTCCACCTGGTGGCCGGTCCGTCGCTGTCACCGCACGGCCGGTCCGCCGACCACCTGCGCCTCTCGGTCGGTCCTCCGGTCGAGGTGCTCGACGAGGCGGTCCGGCGCCTCGCGGCGGCGTGGGCCGAGCACATCGCGCAACCTCGGCGGATCGTGGTGTGAGGCGCCCGAGGCGATCGCGGTTGTTCCGCCGATCGTCCGGGTACTGGTGGACGATGCCAGACGAGCCGGAAGTGGATGCCGAGCGGGTGTCGAGCAGGTCGGAGCTGCTCCCCGAGGAGGCCACCGTCGGGAGCGACGACCCCCGTGGGCAGGCCGAGGCGATCCTCGAGGAATCGGACGAGCGCAGCGATGAGCGCGTGGATCGACCGGTCCCCGATGTCGAGCGACGGACCTCCGACGAGGTGGCCAAACCCCCTGACTGAACCGGGCTCTGCTCAACCCTGCGATCTTCCACCTGCTCGGTGATGTCGCTGGGAAGCGGATCCTCGACGCCGGTTGCGGCCACGGATACCTCTCGCGGCTCCTCGCCCGCCGGGGGGCCACACCGACAGGTGTCGAGTCGGCCACCCTGCCGTTCCCCCGAGCTGTCGCACATCATCGCCATCGCCAGCTGACGGATCGCGGCGTTCAGCCACCGTCGGGGACGAACTCGTACCACCACTGCTCGGGCGGGCCGTCGTCGACGAGCACGTAGAGCCCGCCGCTCGCGTCGAGCTCCTGCGGGGGCGGGAACGTGACCGCCCGCCACTGCGTCGGTCCGCCCTCGCAGCGGATCAACATGCGTTCACCCGGGTTCGGCATCGCTTCTGTGATACTCGGTCCACCGGACGGGCGCCGTCCGAGTGAGGGGAACGCGATGCGGGTCGGAACGTCGATGTTGGACGTCGTCGGGGACACCCCGGTGGTACAGCTGGGGAGCGTGGTCCCGGACGGCGCCGCTGACGTCTTCGTGAAGCTGGAGTGGTTCAACCCCACGGGGTCGTACAAGGACCGGATGGCGCTGGCGATGATCGAGGAGGCTGAGCGTCGCGGTGACCTACGAGCGGGCATGACCGTCGTCGAATACACGGCTGGCAGCACCGGCTCGTCCTTGGCCTACGTGTGCGCGGCGAAGGGCTACCGCTTGAAGGTCGTGTCATCGGATGCGTTCGCGCCCGAGAAGCTCGCAACGATGGCGGCGCTGGGAGCAGACCTCACCGTGATCGCCAGCGACGGCGGCAAGGTGACTCCTGATCTCGTCACCCGGATGATCGCCAAGGCTCAGGAGTACGCGGGCGAACCGGGCACGTACTGGACGGATCAGCTGAACAACCGCGATTCACTGGTCGGCTACGCCGCCGTGGGTCGCGAGCAGCTCGATCGGCCGATCGACGTGTTCTGTGCTGCGGTCGGCACGGCGGGCCTGGCGATGGGGGTAGCACACGCCTTTCGTGAGGCTGGGTCGAAATCGCGGGTTGTGATCTTCGAGCCTGGGTCCACACCGGTGATCTCGGGGGGCGAACCCGGGGACCACTCCGTGGAGGGGATCGGGATCGGCTTCGTCCCACCGCTGCTCGACGACAGTCGCTACGACGAGGTACGTACGGTCGACGAGACCGCTGGTCGGACGATGGCCCGCCGACTGGCCGCAGAGGAGGGCTTGTTCGCCGGCACGTCCACCGGGCTGAACGTCGCCGGCGCCATCGAGCTCGCCCGAGAGCTCGGTGCGGGCGGCTCCGTCGTCACCGTGGCCTGCGACACGGGCCTGAAGTACCTGGCCGGCGATCTCTACACGACCTGAGCTCGGCACCTCAGCGGTCGAGGAGTGACTGGGCTCGGTCGCGCATGGCTCGGTAGGCAGTGTTGAACAGCGCACCTCCGGTCGACACCCGACGTACGCCCAGCGCGGCGAGCTGCACCACCGGCGGGGCGGCCGGCAGGGCCAAGATGTTGACCGGTGCCCCCACCTCGCGCACCACCCGCGCGATGTCATCCTCGTCGACGAGCCCCGGTGCGTAGAGCACCTCGGCGCCCGCGTCGCGGTAGGTGACCAGTCGAGCGATGGTGTCGTCGAGGTCGCCCAGCCCGTAGAGCAGGTTCTCCGCTCGGGCGGTGAGGACCAGCCCGTGTCGTCCGCACGCCTCAGCAGCCCTGGCCACGGCTGCGGTCGCGGTCTCGATGGAGTCGATGGCGCGGGTGGCAGGGTCGAAGTCCTCGACGGAGCAGCCGGCGGCGCCAGCGTCAGCCAGGAGGCGCACGGTCTCGTCGATGCCGCCCTCGTCGCCGGGGAAGAGCCGCTCGCCGTCGACGTTGAGCGGGATCGACAGCACCGAGGTCAGCTCGGCGATGTGGGCGACGAGCTCGGGCCGAGTGACCTGCTGGTCGTCCTTCCCGATGGCCCGGCCGAACCCGGCGCTGGTGCTCGCGAGTGCGGCGAAGCCGATCTCCTGCAACATCCGCGCCGACCCGCGATCCCACGGGTTCGGCGTGACGAAGGTGCCGCCGGCGTGCATGGCGCGGAACGTGTCGCAGTGGTTCACGGGATCTCCAGGTCGAGGTGGGTGACGAGGGCGTGTCGCCCGGTGGCGGTGAGCTCGAGGGCACGACGGGTTGCTCCCCGCCGGAGGAACCAGCGGTGCTGCAACATGTGGTCGAGCAGCGCCGCACCGGTGACGCCTCCGAGGTGCGGACGACGCTGGCTCCAGTCGAGGCACGAGCGGGCGGCTGGGCGGCCGGAGGTGGGGCGGTGCCCGATGCCGAGACCGTCGAACCACTCGTGCCCGGCGCTGGTGACGGTGACCGTGCCGTCGCACGTGCCGAGGTGGCCACGCTCGACGAGGCGGTGGAAGACCTGCACGGCCACCTCGCCGGCCAGGTGGTCGTAGCACGACCTGGCGAAGCTCATTCCGGCGGGCAGCTTGGGCATGGCCGGCCCGCCGAGGCCCACAGGCAGATCCATCAACTGCTCGAGCACCTCGGCGGTGGCGGGGGAGGCGAGTGCGAAGTAGCGGTGCCGGCCCTGTGCCTCGACGATGACCAGTCCGGCGTCGACGAGCACCCCGAGGTGTTCGCTCGCGGTCGACGGGGTGATCCCCACGTGGCGGGCCAGCTCGGTGCCGGTGTGCGCCGTACCGCTCATGAGGGCGCAGACGATGGCCGCTCGCGACTCCGAGCCCAGCACCGATCCGATGGTGGCCAACCGATGTGCGTCCACGGCGAGGACAGTACGCATCGACGCTTCGGCGCGAGCCGAAATGTGCGGTGCGTACCTTCGCCACCATGTCGCCCACCGATCCTCGTGTGCTCGCCGCGCACGGAGATCCGGCTCTGCTCCTCCGACAGCTGGGACGGTGTCCGGTCCACGTGGCCGACGACGGCTCCTATGTGGTGGCCCGACCGGACGACGTCGACGATGTGCTGGGGCGTCCCTCGGCCACGATCAGCTTCGTGCCCGACCCTGGCGATGCGATCAGCGGCATGCAGGCCCTCATGGCTCGGTTCAGCGATGGGGAGGACCACCGGCGGCGCCGGGCACTGACCGAGGAGGTGATCGCCTGGATCGATCCGGGCCGGGTGCGGTCGGCGTCTGGGGCATGTGTCGACGCGGCACTGGGCGGCGGTGGCACCATCGACCTGGCGCCACTCGCTCGCCGGGTACCGGTCGAGGTGCTGGCCGAGGCTCTCGGGCTGGACGATGTCCCGACGGTGGTCCAGGCCATCGACCTGCTGTGCCGACGGCTTGCTCCGATGCTCGGGCCGGTGACGCGGCCCGACGATGCGACCGTGTGCGAGGCGTTGACCGCAGCGTTCGGGCTGCTCGACGAGAGCGCGGTCGCCCTCGTCGCCGTGCTGTTCCAGGCCATGGACGCCACCGCGGCGCTCATCGCCCAGATGTTGGTGTCGCCCCACGCCCCGGCTCTGGTGTTGACCAACCGGGTGACGGTCGCTGCGATGCGCATCGGCGGTGCCGATCTACGCGCAGGTGCCCGGATCGTCATCGCTCTCGGGGCGGCAACCGCGGCATCGGGCTGTGACCGGTCGTTCGGCCGTTCGGTGCATCGTTGCCCCGGCGAGGCACTCGCTCGGGCCATCGCCGACGGCTTCGTCGACGCTGTGCGAGCCTCCGGCCGGACCCTTGCCGACGGCGCCGAAGACCTCACATGGGAGACAAGGCCGAACCTGCGCCTTCCGGCGGCACTTCACCTCCGATGACGCCGCCGTCGGGGCCTATCCCGACTTCTTGGTGCGCCAGGCGCGCCGGCTCGTAAGGTTGCGTACCAGGAACGGCCAGCCGGACCTGATCAGCGGCGGGAGGCGACGAACACGGGGATGTGCCGGTCGGTCTTCTCCTGGTACTCGGCGTATGGCGGGTACGCGGCGACAGCTCGCTCCCACCACCCGGTTCGCTCGTCGCCCTCGACGATGCGCACCTCGGCGTCGAACGGCTCGGGGCCGTCC
>JAENWR010000031.1 GCA_016649895.1 Acidimicrobiia bacterium
GAACCCGAACGGCGGCGCCATCGCCCTCGGCCACCCGCTCGGCGGCACTGGCGCCATCCTGCTCACCAAGGCCCTGCACGAGCTCGAGCGCACCGACGGCGAGCACGCCCTCGTCACCATGTGCTGCGGTGGCGGTCTCGGCACCGGCACCATCATCCAGCGCCTCTAGCCATTCGCGGCTCCAGCCGCCCATCTGCACGACTCGCGGCGCGTCGGCCGCCTCCCCCGAACCGAGGAGACCCGCCGATGCGCCGTGTCGCGTCCCACCCGCAACATCGCCCACCTCGCCACAACCGGCTTGGTCCACTTGTCGCCGCCACCATCGTGGTGGCGGTCGCCGCCATGCTCGCCATCTCGCAGGTCCGGGCGGCACGCAGCAGCCCCACACCTCTCCCCCCTGGCATGGCCCTCGTGCTCGATGTGATCGACGGTGACACCCTTGCGCTCGAGGTCTCCGGCCACCGCGAGACCATACGGATGCTCGGAATCGACACTCCGGAGACCCACCACCCCACCCGCCCGGTCGAGTGCTTCGGAGCCGAGGCCTCCGCCCGTCTGGCCGAGCTCGCCCCACCAGGCACCGTTGTTCGCCTCGAACGTGATGACGAGGCGCGCGACCACTTCGGCCGGCTGCTCGCCTACGTGCACCTCCCCACCGACGACGGCGACGTGTTCATCAACCATCTGTTGGTCGCCGAGGGCTTCGCCGTGGCCTTGCCGATCGATCCGAACCGGGCGCACCGCTCGTCGCTCGCCGCAGCCGAGAGGGCGGCCCGCTCCGCCGGCGCGGGCCTATGGGGTCGGTGCGGTGGTCCCGGAGTCGCCATCGACCCGCTCGCCTCCGGTACCCCCACAGCGAGCCGATAGCGTCCACTCTGTGACCACGCTCGCCGAACGCCTCGGGCACTCCCCCGACGACCGCCTGCTCATCGTCACCGCCCACGACCTCGGGTCGAGCCACGCCGCCAACACCGGCGTCTACCAGGCACTCCGCGATGGCATCGCCACCAGCGCATCGCTCATGGTGGCCGCGCCGTGGGCCCGGGTGGCCGCCGCGGAGTACCGGGGTGAGGACGTCGGCGTGCAGCTCACGCTCAACGCCGAGTACGAGGCGTATCGCTGGGGGCCGATCACCCACGCCGGGTCGCTCGTCGACGGCGACGGCGGCTTCCCCCACACGCCCGCCGAGCTGTGGGATCACGCCGACCTCGACGAGGTGCGCCGAGAGTGCCGCACCCAGATCGAGCGGGCCATCATCTGGGGCTTCGACGTGAGCCACCTCGACTCGCACCTCGGTGCCCTGCACATGCGGCCCGAGTTCTTCGACATCTACCTCGACATGGCCATCGACTTCCGGCTCCCCATCCGTCTCCCCAGCGAGGGTTCACAGCGCACAGCCGGGTTCCCCATGCGGGAGCTGGCCGCCGACGAGGGCATCTTGTTCCCCGACCACCTCGAGGTCGTCCCCGGCCGGGGGGTCGGCAGCCGCAAGGTCATCGGCCACGTGCTGGCCGACCTCCAGCCCGGGGTCACCGAGATCTACCTCCACCCAGCGACCGACACGCCCGAACTGCGCGCCATCGGACCCGATTGGGCGAACAGGGTCGACGACCTCCACATGGCCACCCACGACACCGACCTGCAGGCTCTCGTCGCCCGCTCGGGGGCCACGCTCATCAGCTACCGACAGCTCCGCGACGTGCAGCGCGCCGGCTGAGGCCCTCGGTCTCGAGCAGGTTCAGCCCGCCGAGCCGGCCAGCGCGGCACGCGCCTCAGGACGGTTCATGGCCGACATGAACGCCACCACTGCAGCCGACGAGCCATCGGGCTTCAGGTCGCCGCTCATGAACGCCACGGCAGGGTCGAGCTCGCCCGCCACCATCGCCGCGAGGTCACGATGGGTCTGGGGGATGGTCACCGGCGCAGCTGCGTCGTCGTCGCTCACTGCCCGCACCGCCACCAGCCGGCCGACCTCGATCACCCAGCGGGTGCGCACCGGTCCGTGGTCGCCTCCCGACACGACGATCTCGACCTCGGTGTCGTCGGTGTCGCCCGCGCTGGACGGGCCGGCCGCAGCGGCCAGCTGCGAGGTGACGATGGCGAACCACTCGTCGGTGAGCAGCTCGGTCATGCCGGCTCCTCCCACTCGAGCCCGTCGATGCCCGCGAACAGATCGTCTTCGGGGGTGGGGACATCGACCAGGGACTTGGCGCGGATGTAGTCGTCGTAGGGGTGCACGCTGTTCGAGACGTCGCGCGGCAAGCCGAACCAGAACGGGGAGGTGGGGTCGACCTGGGTGGCGTGGGCCAGCAGTCCCTCGGTGCGGGCATCCTGGAAACCGTCGATCGGGATCATGGTGGTGATGCGGTGGTCCTGGTCGGGACGACTCGGGGTGAGGAAGCGCTCGCCGTACGGCGATTCCATCCCCATCTCGATGAACTTCTCGTGCATCGCGACCATTCGGGCTCGCGACCATGTCGTGTAATAGAGCTTCAGCGGCTGCCAGGGATCGCCCGCCTCGGGGTACCAGTCGGGATCGGCGGCCCGGTCGAACGCCGGAACGGAGATGTCGTGCACCCGCAGGTGGTCGGGGTGCTCGTAGCCCCGCTGGTCGTCGGAGTAGGTGACGATGACGTGGGGACGCTCACGCCGGATGACGGCGACGAGCCGACCGATGGCCTCGTCGAGGTCGGCCTGCCAGAAGCAGTCGGGGTTGTCGTTCGACGGAGACTCCGCCATGCCCGAGTCGCGGTAGCCGAGCCGCTCCACCACCTCGTAGCCGATGACCGACGCGGCCAGATCGAGCTCGCGCACCCGCACCGCAGCGATGTCTGCTCGCACATCGTCGTTGTCCATCGCCGGGTTGAGGATGCTGCCCTCCTCGCCACCGGTGCAGCACACCAGAACTGTGCGGGCCCCCATCGCCTGGTACTTGGCGATGGTGGGCGCCCCCTTGGAGGACTCGTCATCGGGGTGGGCGTGCACCGTGAGGATCACCGGTCGGGTCATTCGACGAACGCTAGCAACGCCGCCGCGGCATCCGCCGCCGGCCTGTCGGGCTCGAGCGAGCGGCGGTTTCTCGTGGTTCACTGCGGGCCGCGGCCGCGGGCGCGGTTGTGGGAGCCGCAGAGACGGCGGGGGCTGGCGTCGATGGGTTGGCGGTCCGTGTCGCACAGGAGCAGGGACACGAACCCGTCGTCGAGTAGTGAGGTCACGGCGTGGTCGGATAGGGGTGTGCCGTCGGCGAGGGTGGCGGGTTGGTCGCCTCGGATGTGGATGACGATCTCGGCGGTCATTGACCCGTTGCCGTGGGTGACGGTGGTGGTGAGGGCGTCGGCTCGTTGTTGGCGCAGCGACGCGCCCGCGGGCGCGCGGTGGGCCATGACCCGTTGGTCGACCACGGCGATGATCTCCGCGGCTGTGTTGTGGCGGGAGTCGGGCGGTGATGGTGACCATGCCGTCGGGGTCGGTGCGCCACGACACGGCCCGTTCGTGGTGGCGGCGGCGGTCGATGTCGTCGGGGTCTTCGTTGCGGCGTGACCACGCGGCGATCGCCGCCCCCAGCCGTCCCGCGGGGGTGCACATCGCCAGCTCGACCCAGTGCTGTCTCGTTGGCGTCGGTCAGGTGGGGGACGAGGACGCGGGCCTTCGCGTAGGACGCCCGATTGCATGGCGGCGTGGAGCCCGGGGTGTTGGCGCATGGCTTGGGCGACGCGGACCTGGGTGCGGGCGGTGGCGATGTCGATGTCGCAGACGTCGGCGAGCCACGCCGCGCACGACAGAGCGCCCCACGCAGCCCAGGTGCCGCGGGTGTCGAGCTCGCCGACCAGCACCAACAGCTCGTAGGTGCCCGGCGGACAGCCGCTGCGCGAGCGAGACGATCTCGGCTTCGAGCCGCTCGGCTGGCATCGTCGCGACGACGTCGACTCGGTCGGTGCTGGTCAGCCTGGGCGGTTCTCTCGTCTGCACGGTCTCGCCTCCGGTGGGGTCGAACTACGTTCGACCTTACTGAGGGGGTGTGACAGTCACAGAGAGTGCATCTACGATGCGGCGGGACCACGGAACGTGGCAGAACGCGCCCGCGGGCGCGGGTACCAACCCGCTCGATCGTGAGGCGAGGTCGATCGTGCGGGCCGCTGGGTCGGAGCGGTCGTCATCGATGGGAACACGGGTACCAGGTCCTCTCGCGGGTTTCTCGAACTCGGATGTTGATACCGCCTCAGCCGGGCAGGGTGAGTCCGTCGTCCTCCATCCTGAGGTCGCCGCACGTGACCCGGGTCAACGGCTCGATGGCGGCGTCGTCCGCGGGGTCGGTGACCCGCACGATCTCGCAGTCGACGATGGCGTGGAGCTGCACCAGGCGGCCGTCGTCGAAGAAGATCTCGGCCGGCGGGGTCTCGTCGGCGTCGACCACGAGGATCGAGCGCTTCACGGGGCTGCCCGACTCGAACGGGGCGGTTGAACCGCCGCCGGTCGACGTGGCGATCCCCACCGTGATGTCGCCGTCGGGGCCTTGCGCGATCCACGCCTCGTCGGAGCAGGCGCCGAGCACGACCAATCCGGCGATGCCCAGGACGGCGACGGCGTGGTGGTGGTGAGCTCGCCGACCCGGAAGGCGACCTTCCGGTCCAGTCGATCGGGCTCCTGACCATCGAGTCGGCCGCTTCTTACATCGGCACGCCGATTTCGTCGGCGGGAAGAACCACCCAGCCAAGGGGGTTGCACCCGGTGTGACCGACACCTCTACGAACGCGCCCGAGCTGCCTGCACTTGCTGGCGGCCCGTATGACATCGAGTTCTTCTTCGACCCGGGATGCCCGTTCGCATGGCAGACCTCGGTCTGGGCCCGCCGGGTCACCGAGCTGCGCGACGTGGCCATCGGGTGGCGGTTCGTCTCGCTGCGGTTCATCAACGAGGACAAGGACCTGCCCGACCGCACGGTCGACGCACAGACGCGCGGCCTTCGCTACCACCGCATCTGTGCTGCGGCTCGCGGGCGCCTCGGAAACGACGCGGTCGGAGCCCTCTACCGCGCCTACGGCGAGCGCTACTGGTACACCGCGGGCGAGGGTGATCTCGTCGACCGTCTGGCGGCAGCGGCTGCCAGCGTCGATCCGGTCGCCATCCTGGCCGAGCTCGACCTGCCGGCCGACCTCATCGAGGCCGCCGACGACGACTCGTGGGACACCCTCATCCGGGCCGAGAGCGACGAGGCCTTCCGTCGCACCGGCCCCGACGTGGGCACGCCGATCATCACGTTCGACCCCCCGCACGGCAACTCGCTGTTCGGTCCGGTCATCAGCTCGATCCCCGACGACGACACCTCGGTTCGCTTCTACGATGCGCTGCGCACCTTCGCCGACTTCATGCCCTTCTCCGAGCTGAAGCGCACCCACCGCGCCCCGCTCGACCTCCCCTTGTTCGCATCCGACTGACCGAGGTCTCAGGCGGGAGCGACCAGGAGCATCCCCTCGCGCACGAGCCGGCGGGCCAGGACCAGGCGGCTCTCGGCATCGATGCTGGGAAGCTCGTCGACCCGGACGAGCGATCCTGCGCAGAGCACCTCCAAGGCCGCACGTGCCACGGCGGGAAGGCGCAGGCGCCGATCCGACAGCTGCAGGCGCAGCGCGCCATCGGCGCCGTCCTCGACGGTTGGAGCGGTGCCCGGCCGCAGCCGGACGATGGTCGAGCCGTCGATGTCGGCCGCTCGAATCGTCGAGGCGATGCGTCCGCCGTGCTCCGGCCGTGGACGGCGTCGTCGCCGCTCGCGATCGGCCACCTCGCTCACATCGGCGACGTCGAGGGCCTTGCCGGCGTGTTCGAGTGCGGTCGCGAGAGCATCCTCGAACCCGGTGGTGGGGGAGTCGGCGGCCCAGCCCAGCGGCAGGGGCTGGTCGAGCACACCGCTCGACCGCGCGAGGAGCCGTTGCACCACGTCGCGATAGGTGATGCGCAGCAGCCCGATCGTCAGGTGCACCGATGCCTGGTCCTGCGCAGTGGCGCTGTGGCGCGTCCCGGTCGGCAGGTACATCGTGTTGCCGGGGGAGAGGGTGAGCTCTCCGAGGCCGTCGACGGTCCACGCCTTGTGGCCGTGGAGCTGGCAGACGATCACGTCGTGCTCATCGGAGTGCGGTGCGAGACCTGCCGCGCCCGGCGGGGTGACGTACACGTTGACCTGCACGGGGTGGGAGACCTGCTGCTCGAGCTCGGCAGCGAATCGGCTCACCGCGGGCCAGGTGCGGTGCACCGACTGGAGCACCACCGTGGCTCCCTCGGCCATGCGATCGGCGACCTTGGTGGGGTCGACGAGATCATCGACGGAGCGTCCGCCGAGCCGCGTCATCGAGGTGTAGGCGCGGGGATCGAGGGTGGTCCCATCGCGGACGAGCCGCACCTCCGGACGTCGGGCCGCCGATGTGAGCAGGGCGTCGATGTCGTCGACGCTCAGGACATCGTCGAAGGGCTCGTCGGTCCGGCGGTGCAGCGGTGTCCGCCCCCAGTGATCGGCGGCGAACGTCCGAACGTCACCGACGCAGCGTTCGAGTGCGCCGGGCATGGGTGCCATCAGATGTCGACGCTCAGGCTTCGTCGCCGGTGTCCTTGGGGCCCTCACCTCCGGCATCGAGGTTCTCGTCGGCCTCGGTCGGCTCGTCGCCGGTGTCCTTGGGCCCGTCTCCGCCGGCGTCGAGGTTCTCCTCGTCGTCGGTGGGGCGGTCGCTGGTGATGTCGTTGTCGTTGATGTCGCTCATGGCGCCTCCAATACCCGAAGCGGCGGGAGAGCGAACATCTGGGGCCGCGGCGGGTGCTAGAGATGCGGATGGCCAGCTTCGAGCGCGACGGCGCCCAGATCCACTACGACGACGAGGGCGACGGCTTCCCGGTGCTCCTCATCGCTCCGGGCGGCATGCGCTCGGCCAACGAGGTGTGGAACCGGACCCCGTGGAACCCGCGGGCAGCTCTGGCCGACCAGTTCCGCCTGATCGGCATGGACCAGCGCAACGCGGGCCGCTCCACCGCCCCGGTGGCGGCCGACGACGGATGGGCCACCTATGCCGCCGACCAGCTGGCTCTGCTCGACCACCTCGGCATCGACCGCTGCCACCTGGTGGGCATGTGCATCGGCGGCCCGTACATCGTGGGCCTCCTGCGGGCCGCTCCCCAGCGGTTCACCTCTGCGGTGGTGCTCCAGCCGGTCGGCATCGATGACAACCGCCACGTGCTCGAGGAGATGTTCGACGGCTGGGCCACCGACATCGCGGCCCTGCACCCCGAGGTCGACGCCGACGGATGGCGGTCGTTCCGGTCCAACATGTGGGACGGCGAGTTCGTCCTCACCGCCACTCTCGAGCAGGTGACGTCCATCGACACGCCGACCCTGCTGATGCAGGGGGACGACGTCTACCACCCGACGTCGACGTCGCGTTCGCTTGCCGAGCGGCTGCCGAACGTCACCTTCGTCGAGCGGTGGAAGGACGACGACGTGCTCGATGCCACCGACGCGACGATCAGCGCCTTCCTGGCTGAGCACACGCCCTAGCCGACTCGGTCAGTCGGGCAGCCCGTACGACGCGGACAGCGACGGGAAGTAGTCGTCCCACACGTTCGAGCTCTGGGCACCCGCCACCTCGGCGTCGAACCGGTCGATGTGGAAGTGCCAGCCGGCGCCGATGCCCGTGGCGTCGTACGGCTCGGCCATCCGGTGGACGAACACCATCGTGGTGGTGTTGTCATCGCGGCTGAGGTCGACCGTCAGCTCCCAGGGACCGTCGGCCGATGCCAGCACGACCTCGAGGCGCATGCCCTCGTCGTCGCGCAGGACGTGTCCGAGTGGGCTGGTGATGGTCATGGTTCTCTCCTGTTCCGGCGTCCCCGCCGGATCTCTGTGTCGAGCGCGTCGAGGCGGTGGGCCCAGGCGCGGCGGTACGGCTCGAACCAGGCGTCGAGCTCGCTGATGGGCCGGGGGTCGAGCGAGTAGAGGCGGCGGTTCCCCTGGGCCTCGACCCGTGCGAACCCGTTCTCGCGCAGCACGCGGAGGTGCTGGGAGACCGCGGGCTGCGAGATCGAGAACTCGTCGGTCACGACCGTGGTGATGTCGCCGGCGCTGTGCTCGCCGTCGAGGAGCAGTTCGAGGATCCGCCGGCGGACCGGATCTCCGAGGACGTCGAACGCGTGCACGGAGGTAGAATATCATTCTTGGCTTATATAGGTCAGCACTTATTGGTTCGGGATGCCGCCGGTGGCCCCTACGCCGTATGATCTCCGCGATTGACTCCGGGTCAATCGAACAGGGGGGCGACGATGTCGCAGGTGACGGAGACAGCAACCGAGGTGACGGCCGACATCGGGCACGTCGACGTGCTGGTCGTGGGGGCCGGCATCTCGGGCATCGGCGCCGCCTACCACCTGCTCGAGCAGCAGCCCGACAAGAGCTTCGTCGTGCTCGACGCCCTCGAGACGTTCGGCGGCACCTGGTGGACGCACCGCTACCCGGGGGTGCGCTCCGACAGCGACCTGTTCACCTTCGGCTACCGGTTCAAGCCGTGGCGGGGCACGCCAATCGCCACCGCGCAGGAGATCCTCAGCTACCTCGGCGAGGTCATCGACGAGAACGACATCGACCGCCACATCCGCTACCAGCACCGCATCCTCGAAGCGCACTGGTCGACCGACGACCGCCTGTGGTCCATCGTCGCCATCCGCACCGACACCGGCGAGGAGGTGCGCTTCACCGCCGGGTTCGTGTGGATGTGCCAGGGCTACTACCGCCACGGCGAGGGCTACACACCCGAGTGGCCAGCCATGGTCGACTTCGGTGGCCGCATCGTGCACCCCCAGCAGTGGCCCGACGACCTCGAGCTCGCCGAGCAGAAGGTGGTGGTGATCGGATCGGGTGCCACCGCCGCCACGCTCATCCCGGCGATCGCCCGCGAGTGCGGCCACATCACGATGCTGCAGCGGTCGCCCACGTTCTTCGTGGTGCGCCCCAACTCCAACGAGCTGGCCGACACCCTCCGCGACCTCGACATCCCCGACGAGTGGACCCACGAGATCGTTCGCCGCAAGATCCTGAAGGACCAAGAAGCCATCACCAAGATGTCGTTCGAGTCGCCCGAGCTGCTGCGGGCGTTCCTCGTCGACACGATCCGCGGCCTCCTTCCCGAGGGCTTCGACGTCGACCGGCACTTCAACCCGACGTACCGGCCGTGGCAGCAGCGCCTCGCCGTGCTGCCCGACGGAGATCTGTTCGAGGCGATCCGCGAGGGGCAGGCGTCGGTCGTCACCGACCAGATCGAGCGGTTCACCCCCACGGGCATCCAGCTCGAGTCGGGCGACCACCTCGACGCCGATGTCATCATCACCGCCACCGGGTTCGACCTCGCCGTGCTCGGCGACATCGCCTTCACCATCGACGGCGAGCCCCTCACGCTGTCCGACACGGTCACCTACCGGGGGATCATGTTCACCGGCGTGCCCAACCTGGCCTACGTCTTCGGCTACTTCCGGGCCAGCTGGACCCTGCGGGCCGACCTCATCGCCGACTTCGTGTGCCGGCTGCTCGGCCACATGGACGAGTGCGGCGCCACGATGGTGACGCCGATGCTGCGTCCGGAGGATGCCGACATGGCCCTCGGCCCCTGGGTCGACCCGGAGAACTTCAACCCCGGCTACCTCACCCGATCGATGCACCTCATGCCCCAGCAGGGCGACTGCGAGCCGTGGCAGATGCTGCACGACTACACGGTCGAGCGCGACCTCCTGGCCGCCGCTGCCCTCGACGACGGCACCCTCGAGCTCAAGTAGCGACAGGTAGCGTCAGCCGGCGTCGAACACTCGAACCGCGGCAGTGCGGTGCTCAAGCGCACGGGGTCGCAGGGCCGATGCTCTGGTGTGCGCACCCATGGTCCCCTCACCGCCCTCCTGAGCACCGTCGCGGTGTTCGCCACCCTGGTTCTGCCGGCCGCACCGTCGGCGGCCGCGCCGCCACCGGGGGCCGAGTCGTGCCCATTGTTCCCCGCCGACAACGTGTGGCACGCCGACGTGACCAGCCTGGCCGTCCACCCGCGCAGCGAGCAGTGGATCGCGTCGATGGGTGGACCGACCCGACATCTGCACCCCGACCTCGGCCCCGACGGAGACGGGGTCCCCTACGGCATCCCGTACCACGTGGTCGGCGCCGGTGCCCCACGATCGACACCTCGGTTCTCCTACGCCGGCGAGAGCGACCCTGGGCCGTACCCGTTCTCGGCATCGACCCCGATCGAACGCGGCTCCGATGCCCACGCGCTGGTGATCGACCGCGACTCGTGCCGGCTCTACGAGCTGTTCGCCGCGAGCTGGAACGGTGGCTCGCCCAGGGCCGGTTCGGGGGCCATCTGGGACCTTCGGTCGAACGCTCTCCGGCCCCGGGGCTGGACCTCGGCCGACGCGGCGGGCCTTCCCATCCTGCCCGGCCTGCTCCGCCTCGACGAGGTGCGGGCCGGCCACATCGACCACCCGCTTCGCATCACCGCGTCGCGCACCGACCGCAACTTCCTCTGGCCCGCCCGCCACCACGCGGGTGCGGCGGCCGACCCGAGTCTGCCGCCGATGGGCGCGTGGTTCCGCATGCGGGCCGACGTCGACATCAGCGGCTTCCACCCTCACACCCAAGTGGTGCTGCGGGCCTTCCAGCGACATGGCGCCATCGTCGCCGACAACGGTTCGAACTGGTTCGTCACCGGGTCGGCCGACGCCGGGTGGGATCCGCGGGTCATCCGGGAGCTCAAGTCGATACCGGCCGGGTGGTTCCAGGCGATCGACGTTTCGCCACTCATGGTCCACCCCGATTCCGGTCAGGTGCGGCACCACGACGGAGCCGCGGCCCGCCGGGCCCAGGTGCGACGGCTCTACCTGGCGTCGTTCACCCGAGTGCCCGACGACGGTGGTTTGGCGTACTGGACGGCGCAGCTCGCCGGCGGGCGTCCCCTCACCGCCATCGCGGCGAACTTCGCGGCGTCGGCCGAGCTGCAGGCCCGTTACGGCCACCTCGACGCCGCCGGCTACGTCGATCGCCTCTACCGCAACGTCCTCGGACGTGCCGCCGACGCCGGTGGTCTCGAGTACTGGATCACCATGTTGGGGAACGGCCGCTCGCGTGGATGGGTGCTGGTGGGGTTCTCGCAGTCGGCGGAGAACATCGCCCGCGTGGGGTGACCAGAGGTTGGTGTTCTGAGATTCCCGACCATAATGGTCGGGTATCCCACCCCGTGTGATATCTCTAGAGGTCCTTTAGAGAAATCACTGACAGGAGAACACCATGGCCATCCAGCTGGGCGACGTCGCCCCAGATTTCACCGCTGACACCACCGAGGGCAGCGTCTCGCTCCACGAGTACCTCGGCGACGGCTGGGGGATCCTGTTCTCGCACCCCGCCGACTTCACGCCGGTGTGCACCACCGAGCTCGGCGCGTTCGCCACCCGCAAGGACGAGTTCACCAAGCGCAACGCCAAGATCATCGGCGTCAGCGTCGACACGGTCGAGTCGCACAACGGCTGGTCGGCCGACATCGCCGAGACCCAGGGCACCGCCCTCAACTACCCGCTCATCGGCGACCCCGAGCGCACCGTCGCCAACCTCTACGGGATGATCCACCCGAACGCCATCGCCACCGCCACCGTGCGCACCGTGTTCGTCATCGCTCCCGACAAGACGGTTCGGCTCACGCTCACGTACCCGGCTTCGGTGGGCCGCAACATCGACGAGATCCTCCGCGTGCTCGACGCCCTGCAGCTCGGGGCCGAGTTCCCGGTGTCGACCCCGGTCGACTGGACCGATGGCAGCGACGTCATCATCTCGCCGGCCATCAACGACGAGGACGCCAACGAGAAGTTCCCCAAGGGCTTCACCACCCTGAAGCCCTACCTGCGCCTCACGCCGCAGCCCAACCGCTGAGCCGAGGGGGACGCATCACATGGTCGAGGTCGTCGGCTCCAAGGTGGAGCACGCCAAGGCAGGCAGCCAGTACCTCAGGGGCACCATCGCCGACGCCCTGGCCGATCCCGAGCTGACAGCGTTCTCCAACGAGGACTACCTCACGCTGAAGTTCCACGGGATCTACCAACAAGACGACCGTGATGTGCGGGCGGAGCGGACCCGCCAGGGACTCGACGTCGACTCGATCAACATGGTGCGAGTCAGCATCCCTGGCGGCGTCCTCACCGCCGACCAGTACCTGGCGATGGACAAGCTGAGCGACGCGGTCGGCAACGGCACGCTGCGCATCACCACCCGCCAGGGCATCCAGTTCCACTTCGTGCGCAAGCCCGACCTCCCCGCACTCATCTCCACCCTGAACGACCACCTGGTCACCACCTTCGGGGCATGCGGCGACGTGGTTCGCAACACCACTTGCTGCCCGGCGCCCCTGGCTGGGCAGCAGCGGGCCGAGATCTCGGCCTGGGCCGGTCGGGTGGCCGCCCACTTCCGTCCGAAGACGCAGGCCTACTACCAGATCTGGCTCGACGGAGAGCAGGCCGTCACTGCCTCAGCGCCGGCGGAGGAACCGCTCTACGGACAGGTCTACCTGCCCCGCAAGTTCAAGTTCGGCTTCGCCGCTCCCGACGAGAACTGCATCGACGTGTTCGCGAACGACTGCGGCATCGTTCCGCTGCTCGACGACCACGGCGAGCTCCGCGCCTTCACGCTGCTGGTCGGCGGGGGCATGGGCAAGAGCCACACCAACCCCGACACCTTCCCGCGCCTGGCCGATCCGCTCACCACCGTGGCGCCCGACGACCTCATCGCCACGCTCGAGTCGATCGTCAAGGTGTTCCGCGACCACGGCAACCGCGACGACCGCGATCACGCCCGCATCAAGTATCTGGTGGACGACATCGGGATCGACCGCATCCGCCAGCTGGTCGGTGCCAACCTGGACCGCACGCTCGAGCCGGCCGAGCCGTTCAGCTTCACCCGGGCCGACGACCACCTCGGTTGGCACGAGCAGGCCGACGGCCAGTGGTTCTTGGGCGTCAAGGTCGAGAACGGACGCATCGCCGACCGCGGTGCGGCGCGGGTGCGCTCGGGCATCCGTGCGGTGGTCGAGCGGTTCTCCGCCGGGGTGCGCTTCACCAGCCGAGAGGACGCGCTCCTCACCGACATCGACGACGCCGATCGTCCCGCGGTCGACGCGATGCTGCGAGACCACGGGGTGCTCCCCGCCGAGCAGTGGGTCGCCATCCAGCGCAACTCCTTCGCCTGCCCGGCGCTCCCCACCTGCGGGCTGGCGCTGACCGAGTCGGAGCGGGTCATGCCCCAGGTGCTCGACACGCTCCACGCCGACCTTCAATCGCTGGGGCTCGCCGAGCTCGACATCCACGTGCGCATGACCGGCTGCCCCAACGGTTGCGCCCGTCCCTACACGACCGAGGTCGGCCTCGTCGGTCGAGGCAAGAAGAGCTACGACGTCCACCTCGGGGGCGACGCCATCGGGTTGCGACTCAACGCCGTCTTCGCCGAGAACGTGCCGCGCGACGAGCTGGCCAACGTGCTGCACCCCGTGTTCGCCGCCTACCGCGACGGCCGGGTCGACGGTGAGCCGTTCGGCGAGTGGTGCCACCGCATCGGTGTCGATCGGCTGCGGACCGAGCTCGGCAACGAGCAATGGGTCCGCAAGCCCCGAGCCGCTGCTACGGCCTGAGCCCCGCGCCGCCAGTAGGGTTCTGGTGCACAAGCACCTGGGGGGTTTGCCATGTCGGAGGAGAGCGCGGTCGAGGAGAGCGCGGTCGAGTTGGCCGAGTCGGTCCGGGCAGGGGAGCGGTCGGCCGAGGAGCTCCTCGACCGTGCGCTCGCGGCCATCGCCGAGGTGGAGCCCGCGCTCAACGCGTGGGCGGTCATCGATGAAGGTCTCGCCCGTGAGGCCGCCCGCGCCGTCGACGCGGCCGTCGCCAGCGGCCACGATCCCGGGCCGCTCGCTGGCGTTCCGTTCGGCGTGAAGGACCTCGAGGACTGCGCGGGGCTCACCACCGGCCACGGCTCGCTCCTCTACCGCGACCACCCCCCGGCCACCTCCGACTCGGTGCACGTGGCCCGGATGCGCGCCGCCGGTGCTGTCCCGGTCGGCAAGACCACGGCGCCGGAGTTCGGCACGCTCAGCCTCACCCGAAACAAGTCCACCGGCGTCACCCGCAACCCGTGGAACCCCGAGCGCACCCCGGGCGGTTCGTCCGGTGGCTCGGCCGCCGCGGTGGCGGCCGGCACGTTGCCGCTCGCCACCGCCAGCGACGGCGGCGGCTCGATACGCATCCCTGCCTCGTTCAGCGGGCTGTTCGGGTTCAAGGCGAGCCACGGCCGGGTGCCGCATCCCGCGCCGCATGCGTCGCAGACCGCGGTGCTCGGGGTCGTCACCACGACCGTGCGCGACGCGGCCCGTCACCTCGACGTGGCCGCCGGCCCCGACGACACCGACCGGCTGTCGTTACCGCCGCCATCGACCCGCTACGAGGACGCCATCGAGACGTTCGACGTCGGCGGCCTCCGCGTCGCCTGGTCGCTCGACCTCGGGTTCGCGGTGGTCGATCCCGAGGTGGCCGACATCACCCGAGCCGCCGCCGAGGTGCTCATCTCGGCCGCCGACCTCGAGCGCGTCGAGCGCACACCGGCGCTCACCGACCCGGTTCGGGTGTGGACCTCGAGCGGCGCTCCCGACCTGTGGCTCGACCTCGAGCCCGACATGTGGCCGTCTGTCGCCGACGACGTCACCCTGCACGTGCGGCGATCGTTCGAGCAGACCGAGTCGTTCACCCTCCCGCGCTACGCCCGCGTCCTCGAGCGACGCCAGCAGCTCCAGCGCGACATGGCGGCCATGTACGCCGATGTCGACGTGTGGCTCACGCCCACCACCGCGGTGGCGGCGTTCGCCGCCGAGGGGCCGCCGCCGAAGGAGATCGCCGGGGTCGAGGTGGGCCCGGCCATGGCCACGCCGTTCACCATGCTGTCGAACCTCACGGGTGGACCGGCCTGCTCGGTTCCGGCTGGGTTCACCAGCGAGGGGCTCCCCGTGGGTCTCCAGATCATGGGGCGCCGGCACGCCGACGAGGTGGTGCTGCGCCTCGCCCGCATCTTCGAGCAGTCCCAGCCGTGGCCGCGATGGGCCCCGTCGGCAGGGGGAGGCAACGAGCGATGACGATCGACGCCGGACCCAAGCGGCCCGATGGCACATCGATCGACAAGGACGCGATCAGGCGCAAGTACATCGAGGAGCGCGACAAGCGGCTGCGGGCCGACGGCAACGCCCAGTACATCCGGCTGAAGGGGCAGCTCGACCACTACCTCGACGACCCGTACACGCCCCGGGTGGAGCGCGAGCCGGTCACCGATCACGTCGCCGTGGCGTTCATCGGCGCCGGGTTCGCCGGACTCGTCACCGGTGCGCGGCTGGTGGAGGCGGGCGTCACCGACGTGCGCCTCATCGACAAGGCCGGCGACGTTGGCGGCACCTGGTACTGGAACCGCTACCCAGGCGCCCAGTGCGACACGGCATCGTTCGTCTACATGCCGCTCCTCGAAGAGACCGGGCACATGCCCACCGAGAAGTACGCGCACGCGCCCGAGATCCTCGAGCACTGCCAGCGCATCGCCACCCAGTACGGCCTCTACGACAACGCCCTCTTCCACACCGAGGTCACCGGCCTCGAATGGGACGACGATCGGTCTCGCTGGACCATCTGCACCAGCCGGGGTGACGAGTTCACCGCCCAGTTCCTGGCCATGGGCACCGGACCGCTGCACGTGCCGAAGCTGCCGGGCATCCCCGGCATCGAGTCGTTCGCCGGCCACTCGTTCCACACCAGCCGGTGGGACTACGACCACACCGGCGGCGATCCCCTCGGCGCACCGATGGCGAACCTGGCCGACAAGCGAGTGGGCATCATCGGCACCGGCGCCACCGCAGTGCAGTGCGTCCCGCACCTCGCCCGGGCGTGCAGGGAGCTCTACGTGTTCCAGCGCACGCCCTCGTCGGTCGACGTGCGCGACAACCGGCCCACCGATCCAGAGTGGTTCGCCGAGATCGCCACCTCCGGCTGGCAGCAGCGCTGGCTCGAGAACTTCACCGCCAACCAGACCGGCACCGCCGACGTCGACCTGGTGATGGACGGCTGGACCGATCTGTCGCGGCGCATCCGTGCCCGGGTCGGCGCGCTCGCTCCCGAGGACATGACCCCCGCCAAGATGATGGCGGCGTTCGAGGACTCCGACTTCGAGAAGATGGAGGAGATCCGGGCGCGGATCGACGGCATCGTCGCCGACCCCGGGACCGCGGAGAACCTGAAGGCGTGGTACCGCCAGCTCTGCAAGCGCCCCTGTTTCCACGACGAGTACCTGCAGGCCTACAACGAGCCGGGCATCCACCTGGTCGACACCGACGGCAAGGGCGTCGAGCGCATCACCGAGCGCGGCGTGGTCGCCACCGGCGTGGAGCACGAGCTCGACTGCATCATCTACGCGTCGGGCTTCGAGGTCGGCACCGAGTACACGAGCCGCGCCGGCTACGACCCCGTGGGCCGCGACGGCCTGCGGCTCTCGGAGCGGTGGGCCGACGGCATGCGCACCCTGCACGGCATCCACGTGCACGGCTTCCCCAACCTGTTCGTCGTGCAGCCCACCCAGGGCGCCAACCTCATCTCGAACGTGCCCCACAACCTCACCGAGTCGGGCCGCACCATCGCCACGGTGGTCGCCGAGGCGCGGGCGAGGGGAGCCGACCAGGTCGAGGTCACCCAGGAGGCCGAGGACGCCTGGATCGACATCCTGCTCGGGGGTGGCGGCCGGATGCTCGGGGCGCCCGACTGCACCCCCGGCTACTACAACAACGAGGGCGAGACCCCCGGCCCCGGGGCCCGCTTCAACGTGGGCTACCCCCATGGCGCCACGGCCTTCTTCCGGTACCTCGACGACTGGCGGAGCTCTGGCGAGTTCGCCGGGCTCACGTTCGGCTGATCGATGCGGGTCCTCGTCCTGGCCGACACCCACATGCGGCCCGACGGCTCGCGGACGCTGCCCGACGAGGTGTGGGCAGCGGCCGAGTCGGCCGACGTCATCCTCCACGCTGGTGACGTCCTCACCGCTCACCTCCTCGACGATCTGGCGACGCGTGCGCCGGTCCACGCGGTCCTGGGCAACAACGACGTGAGCCTCGTGGGCACGCTGCCTGAGACGCTGACCCTCGAGCTCGGCGGGGTGGCGGTGGCGATGGTGCACGACTCAGGGCCCACCGCAGGTCGGGCCGGCCGCGTGCACCGCCGCTTCCCCGACGCGGTGATCGTCGTCTACGGCCACTCCCACATGCCGGCCGACGAGTTGGGGGTGGGCGGACAGCGGCTCTTCAACCCCGGCAGCAGCACCGAGCGTCGCCGGGCCGCGCACCGCACCTTCGGACTGCTCGATCTCGCCGACGGGGCGATCGTCGACCACCGGATCGTCGCGATCGTCTGAGGTCGCCACGCGAGCGAGGCAGCCGCGATGGCGGCTGCCTCGTCGTTTCGGGTCAGCGAGAAGGAGGTGACCACTGGCCGAGCGGGCTAGCTCTCCATGACGACGACCTTGCGGTGGTGGCGCAGGCCGAGGGCCACCAGGACCATCATGATGGCGGCGGCGACGAAGGCACCGATGGCGGCGTAGCCGGCGATCTGGCCGACCGTCGACCACGCGAAGGCGGTGAGGAGCAGGCCTCGCAGGGTCTCACCCTTGAAGAGGCTGTTGCGGTGCCCGGAGATCGTGTCGACCTCTGCCTGCAGCTCAGCGACCTGGGCGTCGGAGGAGTCAGCCTCGACGGCAGCAGCGACTGCGTCCTTGGCGGCGCTCTCGGGTACGCCCATCTCGGCGTAGGTCAGGCCGGCACCGATCCCCGCCAGGTGGCCGTCGATGTAGCTGGCGTATGCCTCGGCCTCGGCGCCGGTGTTGAGGTCCTGGCCGGCGAACTCCACCAGGTCGGTGCGGCCTTCGGCCTCGAGGGCGGCGGCGTCGGGGAACGTGATGTTCTGGCTCGAGAGCTCGCCGTCGACGTAGTCGGCGGAGAAGCCGGCCCCCCAGCTGAGCAGGCCGCCGGCGACGACGAGGACCACAGTGGCGACGCCGCCGAGGGAGATGAGGAAGCTGTCGATCGTGCGGCGCTTGAACTGCAAGACCGAGCCGGTGTCGGCGGGGGCGAATGCGGCGGACGGGGTGTTGGTGACTGCACTCATGGTTGGCTCCTTGGTGTTCAAGGCCGACTGACCTGGCACCTGTGACGGTACGGATCCCACGCCGCCGGATCAGGGGCCGAAGGTCCCCACTTGGAAGGTCACACAGCACAAGCCGCCCGCGTACCGTGTGACGGTGCCGCCCGCCGCCGATCGCCCGCCACGCGCCGCGGCCATCGCTCCCGGCCTGGTTGTCCTGCGCCGCTACGAGCGCGGCTGGTTGCCGATCGACGTCGTCGCCGGGCTCACGGTGGGCGCCATGCTCATCCCTCAGTCGATGGCATACGCCGAGTTGGCGGGGCTCCCGCCCGTGTCGGGCTTCCACGCGGTGATCGGTGCGCTCGTCGTCTACGCCCTCGTCGGCACCAGCCGCCATCTCGGCGTTGGCCCCGAGCCCGGAACCGCCATCCTCGCAGCCACCGGGGTCGGCGCCATCGCGGCGGGGGATCCCGAACGCTACGTGGCGCTCATGGCGCTCCTCGCCCTCGTGGTCGCCGGCATCTGCATGGTGGCTGCGGCGGCCCGGCTCGGCTTCTTGGCGTCTCTGCTCTCCAAGCCCGTCCTCGTCGGCTACATCACCGGCGTCGGTCTCACGCTGCTCAGCAGCCAGATCGCGGGGTTCACCGGGGCGCAGATCGCCGCCGGCAGCTTCTTCCCCCGCATCGCCGAGCTGGGGCGCGAGCTGGGCGAGGTACATGGTCCGACGCTCGCGCTCGGGCTCGCCACGCTCGCGCTGATGGAGGGCCTGCGTCGCATCTCGCCCCGGGTGCCCGGCGCCCTCATCGGCGTCGTGGCCAGCACCGTGGCGGTCGCGGCGCTCGGATTGGCCGACGAGGGGATCGCCCTCGTCGGCGCCATCCCCGGTGGGCTGCCGGCGCCCGCGCTGCCACCGCTGGCGTTGGCCGACATCACCCGGCTGCTGCCGGTGGCGGCCGGCATCGCCCTCGTCGGCTACACCGACAACGTGCTCACCGCCCGGTCGGTCGCTGCCCGCCACGGCTATCGCATCGACCCCAACCAGGAGCTCGTGGCACTCGCTCTCACCAACGCTGCTTCCGGGCTCTCGCAGGGCTTCCCGGTGTCGTCGAGCGCGAGCCGCACCGCCGTGCCCGCCGCGCTCGGGAGCAAGACGCAGCTCGTCTCGATCGTGGCCGCCGCCTGCGTGGTGGGCACCGTGCTCGCGTTCCGGCCGCTCCTTGCCGAGATCCCGCGGGCTGCGCTCGCTGCGGTCATCGTCGCCGCGGGGATCACCATCATCGACCTGCCGGGCTACCGCTCGCTCTGGAAGGTGAGCCGGGAGGAGGCGTGTCTGGCGGTGGTGGCCGCCCTCGGGGTGCTCGTGTTCGATGTCCTCGTCGGCGTGCTCATCGCAGTGTCGCTCTCGATCGTGATCGCGCTCTACCACGTGGCCCGTCCGCATGACGCCGTGCTCGGAGACGCTCCTGGTCTCGACGGATGGGTCGACCTCGACGCCGATCACGGTGCGGTGGCCGAACCGGGCCTCCTCGTCTACCGCTTCGACGCACCCCTCTACTTCCTCAACATCGATCGCTTCGCCGAGCGGGTCGAGCAGGTGCTGGGTGAGAACCCTGGAGAGGAGGAGTGGCTGGTGCTCGACTTCGAGGGTGTCGGCGCTCTCGACGCGTCGGCCCTCGATGGGCTGGTCGATCTGGTGGCGCGCGTGGCGCGTCGCGACGTCGCGGTCGTCGGTGTGGCACGCGCCAACGACGCGGTGCTCGCCTCGCTGCGCCGTGCCGACGTCATCGAGCCCAAGGGGGCTCTGCAGGTGTTCCCGACGATCAACTCCGCCGTGCGCGCCTACCGCTCGCGCCACGCTGGGTGAGCGGTACGCCCGTCGTGGTGCACGTTTGCCGGGGCCTGGGTAAGGGGTCCACCGACCTAGCGAAGCTCGCCTAGTGAAATGGAGCGCTCCCCATGGGAATCGTCGTGTTGCTGCTCATCTTGGCTCTGGTGTTCGGCGGCATCGGGCTGTTCGTCGAGGGGCTCAAGTGGCTCCTCATCATCGGGCTGGTGCTGCTCGTCGTCGGGGCCTTCACCGGCTACCGCGGTCGAGGCGCCCGCGTCTGAGCGAGCGCATGTCCGGCCGTACCCGTCACTCCGGCGGGTCGGCCGGACGCGTCGCGTCCGCTCCCGCTTCATCGGCCGAGCCGCGTCCGATGCCGGCCTCGACCGCCACGTTGACCGCCACGGCGGTGACCGGCACGGCGAGGATCGTGCCGCCGATGCCGAACAGGGCCCCGCCGATGACCACGGCGAACAAGATGATGATCGGGTGCAGGGCCAAGGCCCGCCCGTAGATCACTGGTGCGAGCAGGTCGTTGTCGAGCTGCTGGACCACGAGGGCCACCACCGCCACCACCAGCGCCGCCCCGAACCCTGCGGTTGCCAGCGCCACGAGCACGGCGATGAGACCCGCTGCAATCGCACCGACGATGGGGATGAACGCGGCAGCGAACGTGAGCACCGCGACGGGGATGGCAAGCTTGGCGCCGACCAGGGTCAGGGTGATGGCGATGATCACGCCCTCGACCAGACCGAGGATCGCTGCGCCACGGAGGTAGCCGCCGAGCGTGGCCCACGCCCGCCGGCCCATCCGCTGGGTGACGTCGCGCCGGTGGGCGGGCACGCGCCCGACGAACCAGCGCTGGAAGCGCGGGCCGTCCTTCAAGAAGAAGAACGTCGCGAAGATGGCGAGGATGATCCCGAGGAAGCCCTCGAGGGCCGCCACCGTGCCGCTCACGATCGAGTCGCTCGACGAGCGCAGCGCTCCCGAGACGGCCGTGCCCGCCTCGGCGCGGAGGTCGTCGAGGTCGGCCCGGCTCACGTCGAACGGCGAGTCCTCGACGATCCACCTCTCCACGTCGTCGACGGCCTCGGTGAGCGTGGGGCCGAGGGTCGAGAACTCGTCGGCCACACGGGGGACGATGAGCCAGCCCACCACACCGAGGCCCGCGAACAGGGCCAACAGCGAGATCGTGGCGGTGATGGCCGGACGAACGCCACGCTGGCGCAGCCACCGCGCCGGCGCGTCGAGGGCCCGGGCGAGGTAGAGAGCGATGACCAGAGCCAGCACCACGACCCACAACTGGCCGAGCAGCCACAGGATGCCGAGCGCCACGATCGTGATGACGATGGCGCGCCAGCTGTACGCGGCCAGGCGGTCGACGGTGGGGTGGACCCGGGTCGGTGGTCGACTCGCTTCGGTGCTGTTGGTCATCGGCTGGCCCTTTCCTGACGCGTGGCTACCCGCTCATCCAGTGTTGCGGAGACCGGCAGCGATGCCGTTGAGGGTGAGCAGCAGTGCCCGGTCGGTGCTCGGGTCGGGCTCGGCGGCGCTGCGGGTGCGATCCAACAGCTCGACCTGGAGGGCGTGCATGGGGTGGAGGTAGCGGTCGCGCACGGTCAGGGTGCGCTGCAGCACCGGGTGGTCCTCGAGCGGACGTCGACCACCTGTGATCCAGGCGAGCTGCTCATGGGTGCGCTTCAGCTCGACGTCGATGGTGTCGAGGACGTGGCGGTGCTCGGCGGGAACGAGGGCCTCGACGTAACGACGGGTGATGCCGAGGTCGGTCTTGGCGAGCGTCATGTCGACGTTGCTGAGCAGCGCCCGCATGAACCACCACTCGACGGCCATCTCGCGGAGCGTGTCGCCGTGGCCGGCTGCTCGCGCGTCCTCGATGCCGCTGCCGAACCCATACCATCCGGGGACGATCTGACGGCTCTGGGTCCAACCGAACACCCACGGGATGGCGCGCAGGGCATCGAGCCCGGCATCTGCCTCGGGCCGCGACGACGGGCGTGACCCGATGTTGAGCCGACCGAGCTCCTGGACCGGGGTGGAGGTGAGGAAGTAGTCGACGAGCGACGGGTCGTCGATGAGATGTCGGTAGCGGGTGCGGGAAGCGGCGGATGCCACCTCCATCACCTCGTCGTACCGGCCGAGCGTGCGCGGAGCCTGGCGCGAGGTGGTGTGCAGCAGCGTGGCTTCGAGGGTGGCCGCGAGCAGCAGCTCGATGTTCTGCC
This sequence comes from Acidimicrobiia bacterium, assembly GCA_016649895.1. GTDB lineage: Bacteria > Actinomycetota > Acidimicrobiia > Acidimicrobiales > SKKL01 > Actinomarinicola. Next base: position 22,264 of record JAENWR010000031.1, read on the forward strand.
GGGCGAGGTCGGGAAGGAGGTACTTGTCGGAGATCACCTCGCCCTGCTCGGTGAGCTTCACCAGCCCGTCGACGGCGCCGAACGGCTGGGACAGGATCGCCTGGTGCGCCGGCCCACCACCTCGACCGACCGAGCCGCCCCGCCCGTGGAAGAGCCGGAGCCGCACCCCGTGGCGCGCAGTCACGTCGCGGAGCATCCGGATGGCGAGCTGGATCGACCACTGCGAGGTGACGATGCCGCCGTCCTTGTTGGAGTCGGAGTAGCCGAGCATCACCTCCTGCACGTCGCCGTTGGCGGCCACGATCGCCCGGTAGCTCTTCGTCGAGAGGAGGTCGTCGATGATCTGGTCGGCCGCGTGCAGCTCGTCGATGGTCTCGAGGAGCGGCACGAACGACAGCCGAGCGATGCCGCGCCCCACGTCGACCAGCCCCGACTCGCGGGCGCACACCGCGGCGGCCAGCACGTCGGACGCGCCGCGGGTCATCGAGATGATGCACGTCTCCACCACACCGTCGCCGTAGCGGTCCATCGCCTCGCGCAACACCGTGAACATCTGAGCGACGCGGGTGCCGTCCGGACCGACCTGCGTGGTCAACCCGCTGAGGGGGCGAGCGCCCGCCAGCTCGCGGTCGAGGACGGCGCGCCGGCCCGCCTCGTCGTCGGGGTAGTCGATGCCGTTCAGTTCGCACAGGTCGGAGACCAGCGTCTGGAACGAGCGGGCGTGGTCGCGCACGTCCATCACCGCGAGGTGGAAGCCCGACGTGGCGACGATCCGCCGGACGGCGTCGACTCGGCCAGCGGCGATGAGGTCGCCGGTGCGGTCGGCGAGCGCGTCGTGGACGAGGGTGAGCTCGTCGAGCAGCTCGGTGGCGTCGCGGTAGTCGATGCCCGGCCGATTGGCCGCGCCGTCGCGGTGGCGTTCGCGGGTGTTGAGCACCCGCTGACGGCAGTACGACAGCTTGAGCCGGTAGGGCTCCTGGCGGTTGAGGTGCGCAAGCCGCTCCCACACCTCGGGCAGGATCTCGCGGTCGCGGGCCAGGCTCGCGGCCAGCTCGGGATCGGTTCCCACGATGAGCGACGATGGCGACAGCTCGGTGATCAGGCCGGCCAGAGCACGTTCGATGAGCAGCAGGCCCCGGTCGTGCATCCACGCCAGCACCTCGGCGGTGACCTCGGGGGTGACGTTGGGGTTGCCGTCACGGTCGCCGCCCACCCACGTCCCGAAGCGCACCGGCAGCGCGTCGTCGGGTAGTTCTGCTCCAACCCGGCCCAGCTCGGCCCGCAGATCGCCGAGCAGCTCGGGCAGCACCTCCCAGAGGGTCGACTCCACGTAGTAGAGGGCGACCTGTGCCTCGTCGGCCGGGCGGGGCGCTTCGACCCGCAGCTCGTCGGTGACCCAGAGCAGGTCGATGAGCTCGGCGGCGCGCCGGTCGATCCGCTGCCGATCGGCATCGTTGAGGAGCGGGTTGCGGCGCCGGTCGACGAGCTGGCCGAGGTCGGCGAGCTTCGTGAGGACCGACCGGCGTGAGGCCTCGGTGGGGTGAGCGGTGACCACCGGTCGGACCTCGAGCCGGCTGACGGCCTCGGCGATGGCCTCCGGCTCGATACCGGCCGCGGTGAGGCGGTCGAGGGTCATCGCCAGCCACCCGCGCTCGGAGTCCTCGGGGCGCTTCAGGAGCGAGACGCGATGGGCCTGCTCGGCCACGGTGGCGAGGTGGAAGTAGGTGGTGAACGCCCGTGCGAGCTCGATAGCGGTGACGGCATCGACGGTGCCGAGCATCGACTGCAGCTGGGTGGCGGCCTCCTCACTGCCCTCGTCGGCGGCTCGGGCGAGACGCCGGACCTGCTCCACCCCGGCGAGGAGGTCGTCACCGCTCTGACGCACAAGGCTCCGACCGAGCTCATCGCCGAGGCGCCGGATGTCGGCCCGAAGGGCGGCGTCGACCTCGTCGTGCCACTCGTCGAGGTTCGCATCGTCGGCGGTGCCGTTGGCAGGTTCGGCGGACATGGCACCTCGCGGATCGCGACGTCTGACCCGGTCGACGCTACCGGTCGAACCCTGGGCCCGACGTGTCAACCGAACCGGCCCCTCCGGCGTCTCCGATCCATGCACGCATCCGTAGAACCATGAACCGCTCACGTCGCCCGTTGGCTGCAGCCCTGGCCCTCGTCTTCGCCGTGCTCCTCGCTGCCTGTGGCGGCGGCGACGACTCCGGCGCCGATCCCGACACCAGCACCGACGCCTCATCCGGCGACACCGTCCCCGCCGGCGAGGGCGACGAGGCATCGGGCGACGACGCCGACGAGGTGGTCACCATCGACGCCGATCTCGACCTGCCGTGCTCGGTCACCTACGCCGGTGTCGAGATCACGATCACCGGAGCTACGTTCTCCAACGCCACCCCGCTCTCGATCGGCTCCGATGAGCCTGTGGCCGGCGACGACGAGCTGCTGTACCTCGAGGTCAGCACCGAGTTCGAGGATGGGTTCGCCGGCGACGACGGGTTCTTCCCCATCGGCAACTCTCGATCACCACCGCCGACGACACCGACCTCGTCGCCAGTGGCATCGACCTCGCCTCCGAGCTCCCTGTGAAGGCCGGCAAGGTCACCTCGGCGGTGTTGGTCGTCGACGCCGCCGCCGCCGATCTCGACGGAGCCGACTTCGTCTACGACGACGGCTCGCGCCTCGCGGCGGTGCTGCCCCTCACCGGGTCCGTCCCCGACGACGAGTACCCCCTGCGCACCGAGGTCGGCGAGGTCGTCACCGTCGACTTCACGACCGGTTGCAACCCGTCTCCGGCCGAGCTCACGCTCGTCGCGCTCGAATGGGATGTCGACGGCGGCGTCGGCGCCGACGGCAAGAAGCTGGCGGCGGGTCGGTCGTCGCGCACGCTGGCCGACGAGCGTTGGCTGCGCGCTCAGTTCGCTGTCGTCGCCGGTCCTGGCGAGTGCGGCGGGACCTACCCCAACCACGAGCAGTTCCGGCTGTCGATCGACGGGCTCGTCGGGCCGCCGGTGAACAGCTACAGCCTCACCCTCGCCGACGGTGCCGGAGCCGACCTCACGTTCATCTACGACGTGCCCGTCGACGCCTCCGAGGTCGTGCTCGTGGCCGGTGCCGACGGTGCCACCACCCACGAGTTCGCCGTCAAGGTGCCTGAACTGCCGTAGCGGTCGCGCCCTCGGACGGCCGCCTCGCCCGATCAGGAGGGGCGGTACGTCCAGTGCCACGGCTCGCGGGGCACGTCCTCCACGAAGCCGAAGCGTGGACCGTTGGCGCGCATCCAGCTCTGCGCGGGCGCGTCGAGGTCGAGGTCGACCGACAGGCCCCAGCCGTGGTTGCTGGTGCCGGGTGTCGCCGCCAGCCCGCCCCGTGAGTAGAGGCCCTTCTGGGCGGCCAGGCGCTGCTGGCCGGCGATGTCGCGGTACGAGTCGGTGATGCCGATGTCGACGCCGTCGGCTCGGGCGGCAGCGATCATCTGTTCGTAGGCACGGGCCGCCGGTGCGTGCAACCGGTGGTTGCCGTCGCCGATGGAGGTGAGCGCCCCGGCGGGGATGCGTCCGTTCCCGTAGCCGATCAGTTCGGCCGGTGGCTGGAGCCGCCCATAGGCTCCAGGCGCCAGCCGGTGGGCGGGCGTGAGGGCGTCTCTCGCTCCGAGCGCGCTCCGAAACACGGTGCCGAACGAGCCGGCAGGTGATGCGGTAGGGGCGCTGTCGAACGTCGATGTGACCGCCGTCGCGGTGGGCGCGGCGGGAGTCGTCGCGCCAAAGCGGGCCTCGATGGCCGCAATGCGCCCCTGGACCGCAGCGATGCCGTTCATTCAGGGAGGGTCGGCGACGAGGCGAGCCTCATGAGGCTCCGGCCCCGGCCGACGTGGTCGGTGGGTAGTGTCAGCACCGCACCCGGCGACGGGCAACCAGCGAAAAGAGGCGTGGTGGCCGAACCGCAGTGGCGTCAACGCAGTGGAGACCAGCTGCTCACGACCCCTGCCGGGTGGGGCGCCGCAGTGAGCAGCGGGATCATCGGTGCGATGGTCCTCTTGGTCTGGCTCACCTCCTACGGGGCGGGAGGCTCGAAGACCGTCGTGCCCCAGCTGTTCCACGTGCCGATCGTCGTCGCCGCGGCGCGCTTCGGTGGAAGGGGTGCACTGGTCATCGCCCTCGTGGCGGGTGTCGTGGCCGGTCCGCTCCTACCCCTCGACGTCGATGCGTCTCAGGCGCAGAGCACCGCGAACTGGGTGAGTCGACTCCTCGTCTTCGTGGCCGTCGGCCAGATCACCGCTGCACTGCACACCCGGTCGATTGCGGCGACGAGAGAGCGCATCGCCGATGGCCGGAACCGTGCGGACATCGATGCGGCAATCGCCGACGCGAGGATCGTTCCCGTCTACCAGCCCATCGTCGACCTGCGGTCGGGGCGAATCGAAGGGGTGGAGGCGTTGGCGCGCTGGCGCGCCCCCGACGGCCGCATGCTCGCACCTGCGGCCTTCATCCCCGACGCCGAGCGCTCGGGGGCCATCGTCGCCCTCGACCGCGCGGTGCTCGACCAGGCCTGCGCGCAGGTCGCCGACTGGCGGCGCAGGGGGGTGGTCACGGCCGACTTCCACGTCTCGGTCAACCTGTCGGCCCACCACCTCAGCTGCGGCGACCTCCCCGCGGTCGTCTGCGCCACCCTGGAGCGGTCGGGCATCCCGCCCGAGTCGTTGGTGTTGGAGGTCACCGAGACCGCCCTGATCCTCGATCCCGAGCGCGCCGTGGCACGGCTCGCCGAGCTCAAGGAGCTGGGGGTGGGGCTGGCGCTCGATGACTTCGGGGTGGGGCAATCCTCGTTGGCGAGCTTGGCGCGGTTCCCCATCGACATGTTCAAGATCGACCGCTCCTTCGTGCTGGGACTCTCCACCGGCGAGGGCGAGCGGCTCATGCTGGGAGTGATCGGGTTGGCCGACATCCTCCTGCTCGAGGGTCCGGTGGCCGAGGGCATCGAGACGATGGAGCAGCTCCAGGCCATCATGCAGCGGGGCTGCCACCGGGGTCAGGGCTACCTCCTCGCCCGTCCTGCCCTCGCCGAGGACCTCGAACCCGTGCTGCGCCTCGGCACGATCACCTTCCCGGGAGAAGTCGCGGCGCCATGGGCCGGGTCCGGCTGATCGACACCATTCAGATGAGCACCGCGATGACGAACACCGGGTAGCCCGCGAGGAGCACCGTGCCGTGCCGCCGATGGAGGGCGCGGTGCCGGCTGGCCAGCGCGAGGCAGGCGGCAAGTGCCAGCAGCATCATCGCCATCGGGAGGTGGAGCTGCCCGGCATCGGCCAGGGCGAGTGGTCGCACCACGGCCGCGGCCCCCAGCGTCATCGTGACGTTGTAGCCGTAGCTGCCCACGACCCCGGCGACCACTGCGTCGGTGATCCCCCGCCGAGCACCCGACCACGCCAGCACCACCAGCTCGAACGCGGTGGCGAAGCCGACCACGGTCAGCGAGAGGCGGGTCTGGTCGGCTTCGGCTTCCACCAGCTCGCGGACGCCGTCCACCAGCAGGGTGGCGCCGACCACCATCGCCGTGAGGCCGACCAGCACCAGGATGAGCTCGCGGCCGACGCGGCCGACGCGCCCGGTCCGGCCGTGGCTCGCCTCCGAGCCGATCTCCTCGCCGGCCTCGTCCAGCTCGCCGACCTCGCCGACCTCGCCAATGGTCGGGACCTCGCGCTCCACGAACCAGATGGTGGCGACGAAGGCGACGTAGAGCCCCACGAGCACCGCGCCTTCGATCCGCCCGACCCGGCCGTCCCACGCGAACGCCACCGCGATGACACCGACCGGCAGCCCGAGCATCCCGTAGCGCATGACCCGGGTGCCGAACGGGAGCGGGGCCACGAGCGCTCCGACGCCGAGCGCCACCAGGCAGATGGCGACGTTGGCCCCGATGACGTCGCCGAAGGCGATGGCCGGAGCGTCCCGCACGGTGGCGGCGACGGCGGTGGCCAGCTCCTCCGGTTCGGCCCCGGCGAGCAGCAGGGCCAGCGCGAAGCGACTGACCCCGAGCCGAGTCGACGCCCGCGAGAGGTTCTCGGCGAAGCGCTCCGCGCCCCAGACGATGGCGGCGACACCGGCCGCGGCCAGGGCGAGAGGGACGACGACGTCGGGCACCGCAAACATGGTGGCCGACTCAGACCTGACCGCAGGTGCCCGTGGCCGGACCGTCCGGCGCCCGGTCAGGAACCGGGTGCCTCCGCGTCCTGGGCGGCGATGTCGCGGTGGACCTCGGCCATGTCGATGGCCTTCACCTGCGAGATCAGGTCCTCGAGGGCGGCGGGGGGTAGCGCTCCGGCTTGGTTGAACAGCAGCACGTTCTCGCGGAAGACCATCAGCGTGGGGATCGACATGATGCCCGCCGACCCGGCCAGCGCTTGTTCGGCCTCAGTGTCGACCTTGGCGAACACGATGTCGTCGTGGCGCTCGGCCGCCTCCTCGAAGACGGGGGCGAACATCTTGCACGGACCGCACCACGATGCCCACCAGTCGACGATGACGATGTCGTTGTCGGTGAGGGTCTCCTCGAAGGAGGACTCGGTGAGCTCGATGGTGGCCATGTGATGTTCCTCTCGACGGCGTCGCCGGGTTCGTCCTGGTCCCAACGCTCGACACCTCACCGGTGTTCCCCATGTCCCTTGTGATCGAACTGGGCCTTCGGTCGACGTCACGATGACAGCGGTCGTTGCGCCTGACCACGGATCCGTGGTGACGGCTGGGCTCAGCCGAAGCGGTGGGTCCAGTACTTGCCGCCCAGCTCGCCGGTGCGGAGGTTGCGCAGGCGCTGCGATGCCACCTCGGCGGCGGTGAAGCCGTCGACGTGGGGCCGCACCTTCAGCCGGTACCACTCCTCGTCGCGGGTCACCTCCTTCACCGTGTTGAGGATGCCGCTCGCCGCGAGAGCCATGCCGGAGCCTCCTCGCCGGCGCCGACGGAGTCGAGCGCGCCCTGCGGCGACAGGGGGAACTCGATCTCGAGGGTCAGGACCTGTCCTGGCGCCAGGGTGATGGGCGATTCGTGGTTGAACGTCACCGCCGACTTCTCGTTCTGCCGGTTGCGGCGAGCCCGCTCGCTCGGTGTCTCGTCGCTGTGGTCGGCGAGGAGGAGGTCCTCAGCGAGGCTCAACTCGAGCGAGGTGACCAGGCGCTCCTCGTCGCTCTCGTTCTCGAGGCGGACCGCGACGGGGAGCACGCCGTCGCCCCACCGGAAGATCTCGGGGCAGTCGATGTCGATCTCGACCCCGCCCTTGTCGAACGCCTTCTTGATCTTGTCGAGGATGCCCATGGCCGAACGGTAGATCGTGCTGCCGATCGGCGCTCGGGTGTCCAGTGCCATCGAGGGGAGCGTGTGCGGGCGAGGCGCGCTCGGCCTCGTGACACGCGGCCCGCGATCGCGGCAACCTGTGCGGATGGAGATCCGCTGGATGACCTCGGCGCCGACGAGGAGTCTGATCACGTGATGCTCGGATGGCGCGGGCGGTGCGCCGGCCGACGTCGACCTCCTCGACTACGGGGTGCAGGACACCGGGCCCGATGGAGCCGCCTGGGCGCTCGCCGTTCGGGGCGGGCCCTCCACGCTCGACGACCTGGTCCTGGCGTGGACGTTGCGGGGAGCGCCGCACGCGTATCGACGCGCCGATCTGCGAGCGGTGGCAGCCGCCACGGCTCCGTTCTCCGATGCTGATGCGGCCAAGCGGGTGTTCGACGCATCGAAGCCGCTGAGTACGGCCGGCATAGCTGTGCTCGATGCGCTCAAGGTGGTGGCCGGGCACATGCGCGACATGGTGAGCACCCCCACGGTGAAGGGCGACGTGTCGGGAGAGCTGTCGGAGCGGCTCGACGAGCCCTACCTCCGCTACAGCAGGCCGTGCTCCGCCATCCACCTCTACGAGCAGCCGTTCCGGCTGGCGGCGCTCCAGGCCGGGCTCGAGCTCGAGCCCGGCACCTCGCCGCCCGTCCTCCGTCGCATCCCACGCATGAGAGCGCCGAACTACGCCCACCTCGCTGCCGAGGCCGAGGATCGGCTCGATCGAACAGCAGGCCGAGCGCCTCGCCGCCCACCGCGGCGCGACGCTCGCCGGCATCACCGAGGACTGAGTCGGGCTCGCGCGGAGTGCACCGATTCGGTGCATTCCGCGAGGGGAAGCGCTGTCGCCTGCGGGGGTCGCTCGTTCAGGTGACCTCAGGCGTACCGAAGGCGGCGCGGAACACGGCGACGACGCGTTCGACCGCCTGGTCGGGGTCGGTGTCGAGGCCCAGTACGGGGTCGAGTCCGGGCATGTTGGCGGCGAGCGCCAGGTGCGAGAGCACGAGCAGCAGGAGGGCGAGGCAGGCGTCGAGGTCGGCATCGGCCCGCAGTGCTCCGACCTGCACGCCGTGGTCGATGGTGCGGCGGAGGCTGCGGAGGTAGTGCCGGTTGACGACCTCGCGCACGGCAACCCGCGTGTCGGGATCGAGCTCGAGGTTCACCGCCGCGGTGAGGGCGAGGTCGGCGGGGTGGTTGCGGAAGTGGCCGACCCATGCGGTGAGCATGGCGGTGAACGCCCCGAAGAAGTCGTCGGCCCACGGCAGCGGTGCGCTGTGCTTCGCCATGGCGGCGCCGATTCGCAGGCTGGCCAGCTCGCTGAGGTAGGCGAACAGGCCGAGCTTGTCGTCGAAGTACTGGAAGAGGCTGCCCTTGGCCACGCCGGCCTCGCGGGCGATCACGTTGAGGCTGCCGCGCGAGAAGCCCTTGGCGGCGAACTCCGCCTCGGCGGCGGCGACGATGGCGTCGCGCCGAGCGGCCGGGAGCCGCTCCCACGTGGCGGTGGGCATCAGAGCAGCTCGAAGTCGTCGAGGTTGGGCTCGCGGGTCTGCTGCCAGTACTCGAGCAGGCTGAAGGGCCAGTTCTGTGCCGTGCGTCCGCTGGCGTTCTTGTACCAGGAGCTCACCGACGAGACCCCCCACGCCATCCGCAGGTTCTCGGCATCGACCCGCTCGTTGTAGGCGTCGTGCACCTCGACCTTGGGCTCGATGGCGGCGATGTCGCGCTCGAGCAGCGCCTTGATGCAGCCGAGGATGTAGTGCACGCCGCACTCGGAGAAGTAGATGATGCTGCCGTTGGCCACGATGTTGGTGTTGGGGCCGTAGAGCATGAAGAAGTTGGGGAAGTCGGGCAGGGTGATGCCGAGGTAGGCGCGGGCGTCGCCGCCCCAGGTCTCGTGCAGGTCGCGGCCCTGGCGGCCGGTCACCTTCATGGGGGTGAGGAAGTCGGATGCGGCGAAGCCGGTGCCGTAGATGATCACGTCGGCGTCGTGTTGCTCGCCATCCGCGGTGTGCACCCCGTCGGGGGTCACCTCGGAGATGTGTTCGGTGACGAGCTCGACGTCGTCGCGCCGCAGCGTGGCGGCCCAGGTGCCGTCGTCGAGGATGAACCGCTTGGCGAACGGCGGGTACTGCGGCACCACCTTGGCGAGCAGCTCGGGATCATCGCCGAACTGCTGGTTGAGGTAGCCGGTGAGGTACTCGCGGATCATCTCGTTGCCGGCGCCCACCGACCGCTCGTCGCCGTCCCAACCCTCGTCGACCCTGGCCATCGGCATCATGCCCTCGACGTTGCGCCAGAAGGTCCAGAAGCGACTCCAGTGGGTGTAGCCCGGCACGTTGCGGCGGAGCCACCCCACCTCGTCGCCGATGCGCTGGGTGTACTGGGGCGAAGGGATGAACCACGCGGGCGTCCGCTGGAAGATCGTGAGGTGGGCGGCGTCGTCGGCGACGCGCGGGATGAACTGGACGGCGCTGGCGCCGGTGCCGATGACCGCCACGCGCTTCCCCGTGAGGTCGATCGACGGATCCCATCTCGCCGAGTGGAACGCCGGGCCCTCGAAGCGCTCGACGCCGGCGATGGCGGGCAGATTTGGTCGGTTCAGCTGACCGACGGCGCTGATGACCGCCTGCGCCTCGATCGCCTCCTCGGTGCCGTCGGCGCGACGCACCTGCACGGCCCAGGTGGCGGCATGGTCGTCGAACGCCATCGACGTGACCTCGGTGTCGAACTGCACGAGCGAGCGGATCTCGTTGCTGTCGGCCACGCCCCGGAAGTAGTCGAGGAGCACCTGCTGGCTGGAGTAGTGCTCGGGCCAGTCGTCGCGCTGGGCGAACGAGTAGCTGTAGAAGAGGTTGGACACGTCGACCCGGCAGCCCGGGTAGGTGTTCTCGAACCAGGTGCCGCCCACGTCGCTGTTCTTCTCGAGCACCACGACGTCGAGCCCGGCCTGGCGGCAGCGGTGGGCGGCGGCGAGCCCCGACATGCCGGCGCCCACGATGGCGACGGTGAAGGGACGCTCGGGCGCAAGCGCGTCCTTGCTCCACTGGGGCTGGCGCAGGTCGTCGCCGATGCCGAGCTCCTCGCGCAGGAGTTCGAGGTAGTCGTCGATCGGCGCGCCGCCAGCGGCCCACTCGAGCAGGGTGCGCAACGTGTCGACGTCGGGCGCCGCAGCCTGCGGTGCGTCGGTGTCGCGCAGGCGGACGAGTGCGCCGAACGCCAGCGCCCGAGCCTCGGCGCGCTCGTCGTCAGACAACCCCCACGTGGGGTCGAGCATCGCCGTGGTGCGCGGACGCAGGTGGTCGGGTATGAGCGTCAGGTCGCCCAGCGCCGCGGCGAGCGCTGGTAGCAGTGCCGGCACGTCGGCATGTTCGAGCGCCGCCCGCACGCCCTCGTCGTCGGTGTTGGCGAGATCGCGGTCGAAAGCCATGGTGCCAGTTCCCCCTGGTGCGTCCGGCGCATGACCGGTGGTCATGTGACCGGTGGTCACATTAGTGGTGCGAGGACCGTCGCGTCGTCAGATGGTCGCGACCTGCTCGAGAGCGGCGAGATCGCGCACCGTGACCCAGCGGCGTCCGGTGTCGATCAGTCCGTCGCGCTTCAGGCGGGCGAGGGTGCGGCTCACGCTCTCGCTCGCGGTGCCGGTGAGCGCCGCGAGGTCGTCGCGCGACAACGGCAGGTCGAGAAGGATCGTGCCACCGGCGCGCCGCACACCGGTGCGGGCGGCGAGCATGACGAGGGCGGCCGCCACCCGCTGCTCGGCGGTGGCTGCGGCAAGGGCATAGGCCTGCGAGCGCGATCCTTCGAGGCGTCGGGCCATCACCCCCAGGCCGGCCCGGGCCACGCTCGGGTGGTGGTCGAGGATGTCGTCGAAGGCGTCGATGTCGAGGCTCAGCACGCACAGCGGGGTGAGGGCCCACACCGAGTCGGTGTAGGCGTCGGAGCCGAGGACCGGCAGGGCCCCGAAGTGGTCGCCCGGGAGCAGGACGTCGAGCAGGACCTCGACCCCATCGAGGGTCGACCGGGTGAGCTTGGCGCTGCCCGTGGCGACCACGAAGAGCCGACGGGCTGGCTGGCCGGCGAGATGCACGGCGTTGCCCGCGTCGAAGTCCTCCACCCGGCAGTGACGGTCGATGTCGACGATCTCGTCGGCGGTGAGATCCCTGAAGAACGCGACGTGCGCCAACACGTGTTGGCGCACGTCGGGGGTACACACATGGGGGTCGTTCGACTCGATCGTCAGCGGTGTGCGTCGGCGGGTTGCCATGTGCGCCACCGTATCGAGCGGCTCCGCACCGATGGCGTGCGATGGCGGAGCAGCCGCACGGCGTTGAGCACCACGACCACGACCGACACCTGGTGCACGAGCATGCCAGCGGCCATCATCACCGACCCAGCGAGCACGCCGGCCAGCAGCGCGCTCACGGTGAAGAGCGCCACGGCGACGTTCTGGCGCACCACCCTGGTGGTGCGGCGTGACAGCTCGATGGCGTCGGCCACCCGGACGATGCTGCCCGACATCACGGCCACGTCGGCAGTCTCGACCGCGACCGCGGTGGCCCCGCCGCCGAGCGACATGCCGACATCGGCGGTGGCGAGGGCGGGCGCATCGTTGACGCC
>JAENWR010000170.1 GCA_016649895.1 Acidimicrobiia bacterium
ACCCGCGGCGATCTCGAGGCCCAGAGCCGCCGCCCCGAGATGCTCGAACGCTTCGCCGCCGACGCCCGCGCCGAGCTCGGCGCGGCCGGGGTGCCGCTGCTGTCGGCGAAGGCCGAGCAGCACCGCACCCGTTGGGTCACCGACCGCATGGTCGATGCCGGCAGGTCGCGTGCCCAGTCGCTCGGGTTCCCCGACGTGTACTCCTACACCAAGGCCCTCGGCGAGCGGGCCCTGTCGGAGTCGAAGGGCGACATCTCGGTCACCACGGTGCGCCCGTCGATCATCGAGTCGGCCCTCGCCGAACCCAAGCCCGGTTGGATCCGTGGCTTCCGCATGGCCGAGCCGGTCATCATCTCCTACGCCCGCGGCCTCCTCAGCCAGTTCCCCGGCGTGCCCGAGGGCGTGGTCGACGTGATCCCGGTCGACCTCGTGGTCGCCGCCATCGTCACCGTCGCTGCCCTCCCGCCCGAGCGGTCGGCCCCCATCGTCCAGGTGGCGTCGGGCTCGGCGAACCCGCTCGGCTACCGCAAGCTCATCGACATGATCCAGGCCTACTTCACGGCCCACCCGATCTACGACACGACAGGCCAGGCCATCTCTGTACCGGAGTGGACCTTCCCCATGCGCGGCAAGGTCGAGAGCCAGCTGTCGAGAGCCAAGAGGGCGCTGACCGCGGCCGAGCGCGCCATCGAGGTGCTGCCCCTCCGCGGCCGGCGCACCGAGGTGTCGGCCCGGCTCGAGGACCAGCGCGCCGACATCGAACGGGCCCTCACCTACGTCGAGCTCTACGGCGCCTACGCCGAGTGCGAAGCCATCTACACCGTCGACCACCTCCTGGCGCTGTGGGATTCGCTCGATGCCGATGACCGCGAGCACTTCTGCTTCGATCCCCGCGTCGTCGATTGGGACATCTATGCAACGGGCATCCACCTGCCCTCGGTGGTCGAGCACGCCCGGGTGAAGACCACGGCGGTGACGAAGACCGGCCCCACCCGCACCGATCGCCTGCGCCGCCAGGTGCTCTCCCCTGCCCGTCATCTCGCCGCCTTCGACCTCGAGAACACGCTCATCGCGTCGAACGTGGTCACGTCCTACGCCTGGCTCGCCACGCGGCGGCTACCTCGCGGGGACCAGATCCGCCTGGCGGCGGGGCTGGTGAAGGAGGCCCCCCAGCTGCTCAGCCTCGATCGGCGCGACCGCACCGACTTCCTCCGTCACTTCTACCGGCGCTACGAGGGCGCTCCCGTCGACCAGATGGCCGAGGACTCGACCGAGCTCCTCAGCGCGCTGATCTTGTCGAAGTCGTTCCCCGCGGCCATTCGTCGGGTGCGCGAGCACCGGGCGCTCGGCCACCGCACCGTGCTCATCACTGGTGCCCTCGACTTCGTGGTCGAGCCGTTGCGCCCGCTGTTCGACGACATCGTCGCTGCCGAGATGTCGGTGCGCAACGGCCGCTACACGGGCGAGCTCCTCCGGGTTCCGCCCACCGGCGAAGCCCGCGCCCAGGCGATGGCCGACTATGCGGCGAGCGAGGGCCTCGACCTCGCCGAATCGGTGGCCTACGCCGACTCCGCCAGCGACCTCCCGATGCTCGAAGCGGTCGGCTTCCCGGTGGCCGTCAATCCCGAGACCCGCCTGGCGTCGCTCGCTCGCAAGCGCGGCTGGCTCGTCGAGAACTTCCCGAAGGCGGCCAAGGGTGTGCACCCGATGCTCCCCATCGCCCCGACGAAGGCGGGCACCGCGTGAAGGCCCTCCGCTTCTCCCGCAACCTCCCGCGCTACGCCGCTGCCCGCATCGCCGGGTCGCTGGTGGCCGGCCGCGGCGCCGGGCCGGGCCCGCTCGAGCTGGTCGACATCGATCTCCCTGATCTTCCCGCCCCGGATTGGGTGCGGGTGCGGCCACGACTCGCCGGCATCTGCGGCTCCGACCTGGCCACCGTCGACGGTCGCAGCAGCCGCTACTTCGAGCCGATCGTCTCGTTCCCGTTCGTCCCCGGCCACGAGGTGGTCGGTGACCTCGACGACGGCACACGGGTCGTCATCGAGCCCGTGCTGGGTTGTGCCACCCGCGGTATCGAGCCGCCATGCGGGCCGTGCGGTCGTGGCGACCTCGGCGGCTGCGAGCGCATCACTCTCGGCCACCTCGAACCTGGCCTCCAGACGGGGTTCTGCTGCGACACCGGCGGCGGCTGGTCCACCTCGATGGTGGCGCACCGCTCGCAGCTCCACTCGGTGCCCGACGACATGGACGACGAGGCTGCCGTCATGGTCGAGCCCACCGCGTGCGCAGTGCACGCTGCGCTGCGCGCCCAGGTGCCCGACGGCGGCACGGTCGGGGTCCTCGGCGCCGGCACCCTCGGCCTGCTCACGATCGCGGCGCTCCGCCGCTTCGCTCCTACGGCCGCGATCCTCGTGGCGG
>JAENWR010000141.1 GCA_016649895.1 Acidimicrobiia bacterium
CAGCGTCTCTACGAACTATTCCACCTCGACACCTACGCCCCAACACGCTGACCTAGGTACTACACCCCAGCAGCCCGAACACCCCAGCTGACCTGCAAGAACGTTGCCACACCGCGGGACAGCCAGGAAGGTCCCGCTAGTAGCTATGTGAAGAGGCTGACGCGACACGCGACACGCGACAGACGAGTGCATTGGCTCGTACACGACCCGGAACACGATGTGGGTGGTCGGTCGTGTGATGCGGGTGACGATGCTGAAGGTGCCGCCGGTGGGCGGACTGGACGGACTGCTCGCCTACTACGCCGGCCTCGCCGAGGACCGGAGACGTGGTGGTCGTGGTCGGGGCCCGGTCGACTACTACCTCGACCCCGACGAGCCTCCCGGGTGCTGGCGCGGTGAAGGACTGGCCGGGCTCGGCCTCTCGGGCGAGGTGACCGGTGAGCAGTTGCGCGCGGTCCTCGAGGGCCGCCATCCGGTCACCGGCGCACAGTTGGGTCGAGCGTTCGGGAACTCATCGGCCCGGGGGTTCGACGCGACGTTCTCGGCCCCGAAGTCGGTATCGGCGTTGTGGGCGCTGTCGCCGGACCGGTGGGTGCGTGTCGAGGTCCTCGCCGCTCACGACGCCGCGGTCGACGCCGCGCTCGGCTGGTTCGCGGCACATGGTGCGGTGACCCGCCGCGGCCGCGACGGGGTGCTGCAGGTCGACACCCGCGGGGTCGCGGTCGCAGTGTTTCGCCAGCACACGTCACGCACGGTCGATCCGCAGCTGCACTCACATGCATTGATCGCCGCCAAGGTCCAGGACCCGACCGGGCGGTGGCTGTCGCTCGATGCCCGCTTCTTGAAGTACCAGCAGCGCACCATTGGATGGGTCTACGACGCCGCCTTGCGTGCCGAGCTCACCGCCCGGCTCGGCGTCGAATGGGAACCGACACTCGATGGGCCGGCCGACTTGGTCTGTGTCCCGGCCGAGGTGCGCGACGTGTTGTCGCAACGCTCCATCCAGGTCGCCGCCAAGCTCGACGACCTCATCGGCCGGTGGTCCGCGGAGAACGACGGCGCCGACCCCGACCCACGCACCATCGCGAGCCTCGAGCGGTCAGCCGTGACGTCGTCGCGGCCCGGTAAGTCGCACGGGACGGACCCGGCCGGACTACACGACACGTGGCGACACCAAGTGACCCGGGTTGGTTTCGATCCCGACCAGCTGATCGTCGATCGGATCTCGCACGCCACCCATCGGCCTGGCCTGTCGGACGACGCATTGATCGCCGAGGCTCTTCGACGGGTGAGCGAGGAGCAATCGACGTGGTTGCGGGCCGACATCGCCCGCCACCTCACCACCCTCATCTCCCCCAGCCAGACCAGAGGTGCTTCCGAGCTAGTGGCGCGGATCGACCGGCTCGCCGCTGACGCCGACGCTCGCTGCGTCGGCCTCGCCCCCGGCCGAGCTGACAGCGTGACCTGCCGGCGCGATGGGCGGCCGGTGCTCGAGCACGTCACTGACCGGCGTCTCACCACCGAGACAGTGCTCCGCCAAGAGGATGCGTTGCAGCGGTGGGCCGAGCACCACACCCAACCGACACTGACCGGCACCGACGACCCGCAAGCGACAGCGGCTGACGCCATCGCCGGCACCGACCGGGTGGTCCTGGTGGTCGGCCCGGCCGGGACCGGCAAGACCACCACCACCGCCCAAGCCGTCCAACACCTCACAGCCGACGGTCGTCCGGTCATCGGCCTGGCCCCTTCGGGCAAGGCCGCCGATGTCCTCCGTGCCGAGGCGGGATGTGAGACCGACACCGTCGCCGGGTTCCTCACCCGCCACCAACACCACTCTACGAGGTGGCCCGCTGGAACGACGGTGATCGTCGACGAAGCGGGCATGGCCCGCACCACCGACCTCGTCCGACTCGCCGCCCTCGCCGAACAACACCATTGGCGCATCGTCGCGGTTGGCGACCCCGCCCAGCTCCCCGCCGTCGGACGCGGCGGAGTGTTCGCCCACTGGTGCAACACGCTCCCTCACCACCGCCTCGACACCCCACGCCGGTTCACCGAGCCATGGGAAGCCGCCGCCAGCCTCGCCCTCCGAGCCGGTGACCCCACCGCGGCCGACAGCTACGCCGACCACCACCGACTCGACACCATCCACCCCGCCCTCGTCGCCCGTGACGTCGCCGACACCCACCGCCGGATGACCGACCGCGGGAACACCGTCGCGATCACCACCAACACCGCCGAGACCGCACGAACCATCAACCGCGAGATCCGCCGGAGGATCGACCCCGCCGAGCGCCGACCATCACGACAACTCGCCGATGGCACCCACGTCAGCGTCGGCGACCAGATCGCCACCCGCCGCAACCACCAGCGCCTCGTCACCGACCAGGGCGAGGCAGTCCGGAACCGCCACACCTGGACCGTCACCCACCTTCACCAAGGCGGTGCTCTCACCGTTGCCCATCCCGACCGCGGGATCGTCACCCTCTCTGCCAACTACGTGGACCAGCACGTCGAGCTGGGCTGGGCCGTCACCGGCTACGGCAACCAAGGAGACACCGTCGACATCGGCCTCGCCGTCCTCGAGCCCGGCACCACCCGCAACCACGCCTACGTCGCCCTCACCCGCGGCCGCCACACCAACCACGGATGGATCCCCGACCCCACTGGCACCCTCGACCCCGCCGATGCCCTCGCCAACATGATCGACCGCACCCCCAACGCCCACTCCGCCCTCGCCACCCAACGGCAGTTGCGCGACGCGGCGGGGCTGGTCGCACCGGGCAAGGCCGTGAGTACAGAGCATCCCGACGCTCGCAGGGCACCACCGCCGCCGAGCCCTCCAGCTCCATCCCGAATCGACCGCCCGGCACCCGGTGTCGACAGCTCAAGTGCCGAGACGGATCTCGATGCGAAGGTCAAGGCCATGCAGCGGCGCCTCAACCGGCTACAGCCTGACTCCCCAGGACGCGAGCTTGGGCTGTAATGACTCGTCGCTGTGGGTTGGTAGAAGCCGTGACCATTCCAAGGCCACGAGTCGTGTGGCGTGGACAGAGGTCCTCGGCCTCGACCTGGTTCGGATGACTCCGTGGGAGGCTTCATCCGTGAGCGCGCAATCCGGCTTCACTCTTCACGCGACGAAGAAGCTCCTCGACCGGGTGAAGCAACCGGTCACGGAGCCCGTCGAGCCGACGACGGTCCTGGGCAACTGGTACGCCACCGCCCTGTTCTGGAAGCCCCAGGTGGCGCTGCTCGTGAACGGGCGCACGCTGCTTCCGGTGTTCATGCCCTTGGCACCAGCCACCACGCTGGCTCGACGGTTTCCCGAGGAGCTGCGAGAGGTGCTCGACGCCCACGGCGTCGATCCGAGGTTCGTCGACGATGAGATCCGCTCCCATGGGCGATGGCCACTACGCCAAGACGGCCAGTCGCAGCCTGGTGGGCGTCATGAACGAGCTCACCTTCCTCGCCAACGTCCACCGCGAGAAGCGCGGTGCCGACGCGGACCTCGTCGCTCTCTCGGTGCGTCTGGCGAGGACCCCGATGAGCCCGCTCTACAAGCGTCACGTGAGTCCCGACCAGGAGCTGCAGGCACTAGTCGAGCAAGCGATGCGTTGAATCGGGACCGGCGCTACTCGTCGTACAGACCGGCCGCCTCCGCGTCCGCCGTCATCTCGCGCAGCGCATCCTCCGCCACAACGTCGGACTGGTCGCGGTACGCCAGGACATCTGACGCATCGAGACGGGGATGAGCTTCCTCACCCTGCTGATGAAGCTCGCCGCGTCCGATCAACTCGGCGACGAACGCAGGCGAAACGTTGAGGAGCGCAGCGGCCTCTTCGAGGGTCAGGTCGTCTGTCACCGGGTCGCATCACCCCAGTCCCCCAAGTTCCGGCTCATCGTGCGCACCTCGCGAATCGTGGTCGTGGCCTGGGTCGGGATCATCGAGGGCCGCAGGGGAGAGGCTGCGAGCTGAAACGCGAGCCCAGCCTCATGTCGTGTTCTAGTTGGGCAATTCGTAGCGCGTTCCGCGGCGCTGTCCGCGCTGCACCAGGGCGCCCCGGTCGACGAGCCGACGAAGGACGTTCAGCGCCTGGAGGCGATCGAGCCCGCTCTCTTGTCGGAGAAGCGCGTTGGTGAGGGGCTGGTGTCGCGCCAGGTCGAGAGCGAGCGCCTCAAGCTCGGCATCGGTGTGGCGGATTCGTGCTGGAATGCCGACAGATGGCGCGATCTGGTACTCGGCGCCTCCACGTTGTCCGAGTTGGACGAGGACGCCCTCGCGCACCAGGTCCTGCAGGATCGCCCGAGCGCGGACGCTGTCAACGTCGAGGAGGGAGCGGACGCTGCTGTTCGTGGTGCTCCCCTCCCGGGCGACGGTGACCACCACGAGGGCGGCTCGAGGGTCGAGGTGCGCCTCTGCGATCAGTCCTCTCACCCATGCTCGTTCCCTGGGTGTGACAGCGCCCCCTAGGCCGAGCGTGACCGAGAAGAACGATCCGTCGGTGGAGAAGTCGGGCGGTTGGAGTAGCTCCGCAGCCATGTCATCTTCGATGCGGTCGATGCCCTTGCCGAGATCCTCAGCCAGACCGAGCCGGCGAAGTGCGCCGAGCAGGCGATCGTTGCGGGCGGCCTGTTGGAAGCGGATGTTCTCGATCGTCACTGGCTCGGGGAGGCTGCCGGGCGACGTGATGGTCACATGGGTGGGATGGACGTCGATGTGGATCGCAGTTCCTGCGTGTTCGTAGGACCGATGTGCCACTGCGTTGGCGACGGCTTCTCTGAGCGCCCGGGTGGGAAGCCTGGGCATCTCGATGCGGTGGGTGCCGACGATCGCGCTGATCGACCCGAGTTCGGCGACGAGGTCTGACGTCGTCTGCTCGATCTGACGATCGACGGGTCCGCGAATTTGCCACACCTTGTCGGGATCTGGTTCGCCTTCGGCGTACCGTCGAATCTCGATGTGTGGCCGACCGCCGATTCGCCGGGGGTCCGTCAGGAGCAGGAGTGCTCCGGCCACAGTGAGGACGGTGCCCGTCCGGTCGGTTTCGGCGAACCCTGCCTCGTGGAGGCGTCGTGCGAGGTGCTCGTCCTCGTGCCAATCGAAGGAGGCGCACAACCGCTTCCGGAGACTGGGATCGCTCTCGTCAAGGGGTACGTCGGTCGCCGTGAGCTCGAAGCTCGTGAAGGTCCTGCGGGCCAGGAAGCGCGAAAGATCCGGACCCAGCAGCGGCACGTTGCTCGCGCCGCGGCGGACGAGAACGACTCCGCCTGATGTCTGGGCGAAGCCCTCGTGACGCCGAGCGACGCCAACGGCCAACAGCACCTTCCCGTCGACGTGTAGCTCGTGGACCTCATACCGGCCTGGGTTCTGAGCGTCCCGGAAGGCCTGGTGGAGGTCCTTCGCCTTCTCGCCCGGCTGGGTGATGCCGACCAGTTCCCCCTGCGGTGAGACCCCGGCGATGAGCACACCACCGTCGGTGTTGGAGAAGGCGACTGCGACCTCCTGCACCCGGGTGACCGAGATCCCCTGCTTGAGCTCGACGTGCTCACCCTCGCCGGGAAAGACTTCTCGAAACGTGCCTAGCTCCATCACCATCGGCCAGGGCCCGGCGTTGTCAGGGTGGAACAAGGGATATGACAATCTTGTGCCTCTCGCTCTCTAGCAAAACAAGTATGTCATATGGCGCTGACGTCGCAACCAGGTCGGCGCGCACTCGGATCGGGCGGGAGAACAGGTCTCGCTGTCTCGGGCCTCACTTCGACAGGCGGGCACGCACCCCCCTCATCACGTGATCGGTGTCGCTCGATCCGAAGTTGCCGGGCGCTGCCGGAGCTTCGCTTCGATCATGCCGTTGAGGGCGTCGGCGATCTCCTGGTCGCGATCCTGAGTCGCGTGCTGGTAGATCAGCGCCGCTCGTGAGGTCGACTGGCCGAACCTGGCCATCAGCTCCTTGGTGCTGGCGCCAGTCATCGCCGCGAGGGTGTTGCCGGTGTGGCGGAGGTCGTGCTTATGCCGAGGTCGGCATAAGCATGATTGGGGGTATCCACTTAACCGGCCCAACGCAGGTCAGGCCGCTCTCCAGGGCCGGTTCGCCGGGGGACGCTCGAGGCTGGGGGGATGGCCCCGGCCTCCCGGGGGGAGCGGCGGGTTCTTCTTGGGCGCGGGGTTCACGATGAGGTCCCGGTAGCGCACCGGCTCGTGGGCCACGGCGAGCTCGAGGAGCCGGTAGAAGAGGAGCCCGCGGCTGCGCGAGGGGCGGCGGTTGAAGCGGAACACGAACTCGTCGAGGTAGCCCGGCAGGTGGGCCTCGTCGACCGAGCCTTGGTGGGTGCCGGGTAGCCACCGCTTGGCGAGCGACGCCACCCGGTGCACACCGGGGAGCAGCTTGGCGGCTTGCGGGCCGGGGACAACGTGGGGCTGGTGGGTGTACAGGCCCGCGGTCGCCGGCGGGTACGAGGCCCACCCGTCGGTGACGACGGTGGCGCCCTCCTCGACGTGGTCGACGAGGAAGGCCCGCAGCGAGACCGCCGACGCGTCGGGCAGGACCGCC
>JAENWR010000096.1 GCA_016649895.1 Acidimicrobiia bacterium
GGTCTGCTGGGTGGCTCGATCCCCGGCGCGCTGGTCGGCTTCGCCGCCGGCCTCTCGATCGACGTGTTCGTCACCACGCCGTTCGGCCTCACCGCCCTGGTGTGGACCGTCACCGGCTATGTGGTGGGCGTCGTCGGGATCAACCTGCTCCGTTCGTCGAAGGCCACCATCGTGGGCCTGGCTGCACTGTCGGCGGTGGCCTCCATCGGC
This sequence comes from Acidimicrobiia bacterium, assembly GCA_016649895.1. Lineage (GTDB taxonomy): Bacteria > Actinomycetota > Acidimicrobiia > Acidimicrobiales > SKKL01 > Actinomarinicola. Next base: position 211 of record JAENWR010000096.1, read on the forward strand.
GCGTTCGTGCTCGTAGGTGCCATCCTGGGCCAAGACCACCTGCTGCGAGCGCGCCTCCTGCCCATCGCCATCATGGGGGCGCTGGTCGCTGCGATCTCCGTGCTCGCCGTACTGCAACCCATGCGATGGGCCCTCACCGATCCCCATGATCCTGTCGCCGCCCGACGCTGATGCGCCGGGCGCATCTGCTGAACTGATCTGAACCCATGCACGATTCGCAACCGCTTCGACTCAGCATCCTCGGCATCGTGGCCGTCGCCCTGTTCACCGCGCTCTTCTCGCGCCTGTGGTTCCTCCAGGTGATGTCCGCCCCCGAGTACGAGGCCGAGGCGCAGTCGAACCGCACGCGCTCGATCGTGGTCGAGGGGCCTCGCGGTCGCATCCTCGACCGCAACGGACAGGTGCTCGCCCACAACCGCGAATCGGTCGTCGTCACCGTCGACCGGGCCACCCTCGACGCCGCCGACGATCGTGACGAGGTGCTGGCGCGGCTGGTCGACGAGCTCACCGCCGCCGAGGTCGACACGTCGGTCGACGCCATCGAAGAGGCCATCAAGAACTGGAACGGCGACCCGTTCCGACCCATCGTCGTCGCCGACGACGTGAACCCCGAGCTGTACTTCACCTTGAGCGAGCGGGCCTCGATCCTGCCGGGGGTGGGGGTCGAGAAGACGCTCGTTCGCCACTATCCCAACGCCGACCTCGCCGCCCACGTGCTCGGTTACGTGGGCGAGATCAACGATCGTGAGCTCGCAGCGGAGGCTGACGCCGAGAAGGCCTACCAACTGGGTGACCGCATCGGGAAGATGGGCGTCGAGCAGCAGTACGAGCACCACCTGCGGGGCACCCCTGGCCAGATCACCTTCGAGGTCGACTCGATGAACCGCATCGTGTCGATCCGCAGCCGCGTCGAGCCCAAGCCCGGCAACGACCTGTGGCTCACGATCGACGCCGACCTCCAGCGGATCACCGAGGACTCGATGGAGGAGGAGATGCTGCGGGCCCGCTCCGAAGGCGACTTCTCCAACGACTTCCCGATCACCGCACCCGCCGGTGCGGCGGTGGTGGTGTCGCCACGGACCGGCGAGGTGCACGCCATGGCGTCGTACCCCACCTTCGATCCGAACGAGCTCGTCGATGGCGTCACCTCGCTGCGCTACTCACAGCTCGGAGTCGAGGAGGTCTGCCGCCGGGACTTCTACTGCCCCCTCGAGAACAAGGCGATCCGGGGCAACTATCCGCCGGGCTCCACCTTCAAGATCTTCACGGGCTACGCCGCCGCCACCAGCGGGCTGCGCAGCCCGGGCGCCACCATCCAAGATCCCGGCAGCTACACGCTCGACCCCTGCACCGGCGGTCGCTGCACGTTCTACAACTCGAACAACTCGGCCCACGGCTCCGTCGACCTGCCGTTGGCCCTCACCGTGTCGAGCAACGTGTACTTCTTCGGGGTCGGCGAGGAGTTCGCGCTACGCGACGAGATCTACGGCGACCGGCCCATCCAGGAGGTGGCCGAGCGGTTCGGCATCGGGTCGCGCACCGGCATCCCCCTGCCGAACGAGGCACCCGGGGTGCTCATCGACCCCGCTCTCAAGGCCCAGCGCCACGAGGACAACCCCGATGTGTTCCTCGAGGGCCGCTGGAACGTGGGCGACACCGTCAACCTCGCCATCGGCCAGGGCGACATCAGCGTCACGCCCGCCCAGCTGGCCAACGCCTACGCCACCATGGGCAACGGGGGCACGCTGCGCCACCTCAACATCGCTCTGAAGGTCACCGACCCCACCAGCGGCGAGGTGATCCAGAGCTTCGGGCCCCGCGATGTGCGCGACCTCGAGCTCGATCAGGGCGTGCGGCAGGTCATCACCGACGGACTGGTGGGGGTCACCACCCGCACCGGCCAGCATCGGGGCACCGGCGCCGTCGTGTTCGACGGGTTCCCCCACGCCCAGTACCCGGTGGCCGGCAAGACGGGCACCGCTCAGGTGACGGGGAAGGCCTCGTCGTCGGTGTTCGCGGCATGGGCGCCAGCGCAGAACCCCGAGTACGCGGTCAGCGTGATGATCGAACAGGGCGGCTACGGCTCGGGTGTGGCCGCGCCGATCACCCGTCGCATCCTCGAGCCGCTCGCCAACCGGTCGATCCACGGCACCCCGCTCGGTGAAGCCGACCTCGACATCGACATCGAGGCAGGAGGGGCGTTCGACTGATGGCCACCACCGGTCCCACCCTCGCCCGCCCGCGCCTCGGCGACCGCAGCACCGGCGTCGCCGCGCGCGTGTCGGCCACCCCGTGGCGACACCTCGATGTCAGTCTCGTCGCGGTGCTCGGCCTGCTGTCGGTCGTCAGCGTCGTCATGGTGCTGGCCGCCACCCACGGCCCCCGCACCACCACCAACGACACCTTCTTCATGCAGCGCCAAGCGGTGTTCGTGGTGCTCGGCTTCGTGGTCATGTTCGTGGCGGCCGCTATCGACTACCGACATTGGCGCGAGTGGTGGGTCGCGATCTACGGGCTCGGGATGCTGTCGCTCGTGTTCGTGATGCTGTTCGGCATCTCGGCCAAGGGAACCCAGCGCGGCTTCGCGCTCGCCGGCTTCCAGATGCAGCCGTCGGAGTTCATGAAGATCGCGGCCATCATCGGCCTCGCCGGGTTCCTGGTGGGTCGCGAGCTCGATCTGGTGCGCACCGTCGCCGGCATCGGCGTCATCGGCGCGCCGGTGGTGCTCATCCTCATGCAACCCGACCTCGGCACTGCCCTCGTGTTCGGCGCCATCACCCTCGGCATGCTGCTGGTCGCCGGCGTACCGGCACGCACCATGCTGGGGCTGCTGCTCGCCGCCGGGCTCGCCGCCGGCGTGGTGGTCACCTCCGATGTGCTCGACGAGTACCAGAAGGCCCGCCTCACCAACTTCGTCAACCCCGACGCCCTCGACCGTGACCAGCGGTACAACACCGAGCAGAGCCAGATCGCCATCGCCAGCGGTGGCATCACGGGCCAGGGGCTCCTCAAGGGCGGCCAGACGTCCAACGGTTACGTGCCCGAGCAGCAGACCGACTTCATCTTCACCGCCATCGGCGAGGAGCTCGGCTTCGTCGGGTCGGCCGGGGTCCTCCTGCTCTACGGCGTGCTGCTCTGGCGCATCCTGCGGGCCGCCCAGCTGTCGCGCGACGCGTTTGGGACGCTGCTGTGCGTGGGGGTGTTCTGCCTCATCCTCTTCCAGTTGTTCGAGAACATCGGCATGTCGCTCGGCATCATGCCGGTCACCGGCATCCCACTGCCCTTCATGTCCTACGGCGGCTCCTCGATCATCGTGGTCTTCGTCCTGGCCGGACTCGTGCTCAACGTGCACATGCGGCGCTTCTCCTAGCTCTCGCCGGGCTCGCTGCACCCGAAATGCCAGGTCAGCGCCGACGTTCGCGGGTCCAACGGGTGACACACCGCCGCGGGCGGACCGGTCAGCGAGGGGCCATCGGGTAGCATCACGCGGGATGGGTTCCCTGTGGACAGCGCTCGAGCCGCTCCTCCCGAAGGTGCAGAAGCCTGCCCGCTACATCGGGTTGGAGGACGGATCTCAACGTCCCGACCCCCAGCCCGGCCAGGTCGGCTGGCTCATGATGTACCCCGACACCTACGAGATCGGCCTCCCCAACCAGGGTCTGCAGATCCTCTACGAGATCGTCAACGAGCGGCCCGATGCCTACGCCGAGCGCTCCTACGCCCCCTGGGTCGACCTCGAGGCGCTGATGCGCCAGCGCAACGTGCCGCTGTTCTCGGTCGACACCCACCGCGCCGCCGCCGACTTCGACCTCATCGCCTTCAACCTGTCGGCCGAGCTCACCTACACGAACGTGCTCAACTGCGTCGACCTCGCCGGGGTGCCGGTGCGATCCGCCGATCGGCGGGCCGAGCACCCGCTCGTGGCCGTCGGTGGGCACTGCACCTACAACCCCGAGCCCATCGCCGACTTCGTCGACATCGTCGTGCTCGGCGACGGCGAAGAGGTGGTCTCCGAGATCACCGAGGTGGTGCGCGAGTGGAAGACCGGCGGACGCACCGACGGCTCCCGCGAGAACGTGCTCCGCGCTCTCGCCCAGGTGCCGGGCGTCTACGTGCCGTCGCTCTACGACGCCGAGTTCGACGGCGAGCGCCTCGTGGGTATCTTCCCCCGCTTTCCCGACGTGCCCGAGATCGTCGAGAAGCGCACCATCGCCGACCTCGGTCAGTGGCCCTACCCGCGCAACCAGTTGGTGCCGCTCACCGAGGTGGTGCACGACCGGCTCAACGTCGAGGTCTTCCGGGGCTGCACCCGGGGCTGTCGCTTCTGCCAGGCCGGCATGATCACCCGACCGGTGCGCGAACGCCCGGCCGAGCAGGTCCGCTCGATGGTCCAGAGCGGCCTCCGCCGCACCGGCTACGACGAGGTGGCTCTCACCTCGCTCTCCACCGCCGACTTCTCCGGCATCGAGGCGGTGGTCGCCGACACGGTCAACGACCCCCTGAACTGCGGTCAGGTATCGGTCTCGTTGCCCAGCCTGCGCGTCGATGCCTTCACCGTCGGCGTCGCCGCCCAGATCCAGAAGGCCCGCCGCACCGGGCTCACCTTCGCCCCCGAGGCCGGCACCTGGCGGATGCGCCAGGTCATCAACAAGCTCATCCGCGAAGAAGACCTCTACGGCGCGGTCGAGTCGGCCTACTCCCAGGGCTGGCGGCGCATGAAGCTCTACTTCCTCACCGGGCTCCCCACCGAGACCGACGAGGACACCCTCGGCATCGCCGAGCTGGCCAAGAACTGCGTCGAGCTGGGGCGGGCCCACCACAAGAACCCGTCGGTCACCGTGTCGCTCGGCGGGTTCGTGCCCAAGCCGTTCACGCCGTTCCAGTGGTTCGGGCAGAACACTCCGGTCGAGCTGCAGCGCAAGATCGGCCTGGTGCGCGACGCCACCAAGCACTCCAAGGGCGTCCAGCTCAAGTGGCACGATCCCAAGGCCACCCTCATCGAGGGCATCATGAGCCGCGGCGACCGCCGGCTCTGCCCCGTCATCGAAGACGTGTGGCGCCATGGCGGCACCTTCCAGGAGTGGTCCGAGCACTTCGACCACCGGCTCTGGGTCGACACGATGGCCGCCCACGGCCTGTCGGTCGACTGGTACGTCCACCGCCACCGCACCGAGGACGAGGTCTTCGGCTGGGACCACCTCTCCGCCGGGCTGCATCGCGACTTCCTCTGGCAGGACTGGCGCGACGCCCTCGACCACCTCGGGCTCGAGGACTGCCGCTGGACCCCCTGCTACGACTGCGGTGCCTGCACCGGCTACGGCATCGAGCACGTCGTGGCATCCGCTGTGCCGCCGGCCGGGGGCAGCCAGGGAACGGGCCAGGACCGCTCCAGCGGGGGCGACGTGCCGGTGCGGCTCGGCGTCAAGCCCATCGCGGTCGGCGCGCCATGACCGCCCCCGTCCCGTTCCGGATCCGCGTCCGGTTCTCCAAGCTCGGCAAGGTCCGCTTCCTCGGCCACCGCGATCTCGCTCGCGTCTGGGAGCGCGCGCTCCGCAAGGCGGCACTTCCCGTCGCCTACTCCGAGGGCTTCTCGCCCCGCCCTCGCCTCAGCTTCGGGCTCGCCCTGTCCACCGCCTACGAGTCGCTCGGCGAGTACCTCGATATCGACACCTGGGAGATGTGGCCCGACCTCGCCGCCGTTCCCGGGCGTCTCAGCGCATGCCTTCCCGAGGGCATCGACGTCACCGCGGCCTGCGCGGTGAGCCGTAGCGAACCGTCGCTCCAGCAGGCCGTCACCAGTTGCACGTGGCTCATCGACATCGTCGACATCAGCGCCGCCGATCTCGGCGCCGTGGTCGACCGGGCGCTCGCCGCCCCCACCCTGATGCTCGAGCGCGAGCGCAAGGGCAACACCGTCACCGACGACCTGCGCCCCCAGGTCGTGGCCCTCGACGTCGTCGGCCCGACCCCCACCGGAGCCCGGCTGCACGCCGAGCTCGGCACCCAACCCCGAACCCTGCGACCCTCCGAGCTGCTCGCCGCGCTCGAGCCTCCCCTCGAGGAGGCGCTGGTCAGCAGGACCCACCAGTGGACGACCAGTGACGGCGCGCGACGCGAGATCCTCCCGCTCGACGCGACGCACCCCATGCACGTCGGCGAGCGTGCGTCATGAGAAGGGAACACCTCGATGTCCGACCCCGCTCTCAGCGGAGCACCCGAACCGACCGATACGAGCCGGCCAGGAGCTGACGCCGACGGCAACGCCTCCACCGCGTCGCCGTCGGCCGACGGCTCGCCCAGCGCCGGCAAGCGACGCCGCGGCTCTCGCGGTGGCCGCAGCCGCAACCGCAGCACTCGCCCCGACGGCGATCAGCAGACCAGCAGCGGCCGAGATGACAGCCGCCGAGCCGACAGCGGCCGAGATGACAGCAGCCGAGCCGAAGGTGGCCGCTCAGAGGGTGGCCGCTCCGACGAAGCCAGCGGCGGCTCCGATGCTCTGACACCGCGCGCCACCACCGGCGGGCCCACAACGCGCGGGGTCGCACGCCCGGCCAACGGCACCGACGCTCAGCGCAAGCCGAGGATCGGCGACACCCGTCCCGCCCCGAACGCCGAGGCCCCGGCGGCCGGGCGTCGCACCGACGCGGCCAGCGACGCCGACGGCTCCTCGCCCAACCGACGTCGACGTCGCCGTGGCGGACGCGGGCGGGGGAGTGGCATCGGTCAGGGAGCCAACCAGAACGACGACCGGGCGAACGCGTCGTCGGGCCCGTCTCGGCAGGGCGGCGGCGGTGGCCGTCGTCGTGGGGGGTCGGCGCCGGTCGAGGCCGTGCTCTCCGACGACGATCCCGTCGAGCTCGACGCCGCCACGCTCAAGCGTCGGCGGGGTCGCGAGCGCAAGGGGCGCCCGGTCGGCCGCTACACGATGGCGGTCAGCAAGCGGGGCACCGCCACCCAGATCTCGGTGCTCGAGGGCCGCACGCTCATCGAGCACTTCGTGTCACGGCCGTCCGACAACGACACCCAGATCCACGGCAACATCTACCTCGGCAAGGTCCAGAACGTGCTGCCCGGCATGGAGGCCGCGTTCATCGACATCGGCACCCCGAAGAACGCCGTGCTCTACCGCAGCGACGTGCAGTTCGACCCCGACGAGGTCGAGCAGAAGGGCCAGCAGCCCCGCATCGAGCAGATGCTGAAGGCGCGCCAGAGCATCATCTGCCAGGTCACCAAGAACCCCATCGCCCACAAGGGCGCGCGCCTCACCCAGGAGGTGTCGCTCCCCGGGCGGTTCGTCGTGCTCATCCCCAACAGCACCACCTACGGCATCTCGAAGCGCCTGCCCGACAACGAGCGCAAGCGGCTCCGCTCCATCCTCGACCGCGTGAAGCCCGAGCGCCACGGCATCATCGTGCGCACCGCGGCCGAGAACGTCACCACCGAGGAGATCGAGCGCGATGTCGCCCGCTTGTCCTCGCAATGGGACCAGATCGAGGCGCTCGCCGCTCGCTCGCAGGCGCCGGCGGTGCTCTACACCGAGCCCGACATGGCCGTGCGGGTCATCCGCGAGGAGTTCAACAAGGAGTACCGCCAGGTCGTCATCGACGACCCGCAGCTCTACGACGAGGTCAGCGACTACGTGGGGGCCATCAGCCCCGCCCTGGCCGACCGAGTCGAGTACTACGACACCGACGCCGAGGGGCTGCTGCTGTTCGAGCGCCACCACGTGCACGAGCAGCTCCACAAGGCGCTCGACCGCAAGGTGTGGCTGCCGTCGGGCGGCTCGCTCATCATCGAGCACACCGAGGCGCTCACCGTCATCGACGTCAACACCGGCAAGAACGTCGGCACGTCGAGCCTCGAGGAGACCGTCTACCGCAACAACCTCGAGGCGGCCGAGGAGATCGCCCGGCAGCTGCGGCTGCGCGACATCGGCGGCATCATCGTCATCGACTTCGTCGACATGGAGATCCGCTCGAACCGCGACGACGTCACCCGGGTGTTCCGCGACGCCCTCGCCCGCGACAAGACCCGCACCCAGGTGTTCGAGATCTCCGAGCTGGGCCTCGTCGAGATGACCCGCAAGCGCATCGGCGAGGGGCTCCTCGAGTCGCTCGCCCACAAGTGTCCCGAGTGCGACGGGCGGGGTCTGGTCATCGACCGCTCGCTCATCGACGACTGATCGATCCCGACTAGCGGGTTTCCTCCCCGAACAGGTAGAGTCGCATCCCTATGTACGCAGTCATCAAGACCGGTGGAAAGCAGTACCGGGTCGAACAAGGCCAGCAGCTCCAGGTCGAGCGGCTCGGCGCGTCCGATGCCGAGGTCGCTCTCACCCCGGTGCTCCTCGTCGACGGCGACACGGTCCTTTCCACGCCAGACCAGCTCTCCGGCGCCAGTGTGTCGGCCAAGATCGTCGGGGAGGCCAAGGGTCCCAAGATCACTGGCTTCACCTACAAGAACAAGACGAACCAGCGTCGTCGCTGGGGCCACCGCCAGCACTACGCCACCATCGAGATCACCAAGATCGAGAAGGGCTGACCGATGTCAAAGACCAAGGGCGGCGGTTCCACCCGGAACGGCCGCGATTCCCAGAGCAAGCGCCTCGGCGTCAAGGTGTTCGACGGCGGCGTCGTCAACGCCGGCACGATCATCATGCGCCAGCGCGGCACCCGCATCCACCCGGGTGAGAACGTGGGCCGTGGTGGCGACGACACGCTCTTCGCCCTCGCCCCCGGCAAGGTGAAGTTCGGGGCCCGCAAGGGTCGCAAGCTGGTCGACGTCCTTACGGACTGACCGCGCCACATCTGCAACACCTGCCGAAGCGGTCCCATCGGGGCCGCTTCGTCGCGTGTACGCCTCATCTCCGGCCGGTATCATCGCCGACCTGTACCAGTCCCTCGAATCGGTCCTCGGTCCGGAGGAGGCGAACACTCTGATGGAGCATCTACCGCCCGTCGGCTGGGCAAACGTCGCCACCAAAGACGATCTGACGCGCCTCGGCGATCGTGTCGACGGCCGAATCGCTCGTGTCGACGGTCGGATCGACCTGCTCGAGGCCACGTTGTCGGCCCGATTCGACGGAGTCGACGCCCGGATCGAGTCGTTGGATGCCCGGTTGTCCGGCAGGATCGAGTCGTTGGATGCCCGCTTGAACGGTCGCATCGATGCTCTCGACGGCAATCTGCGGGCGACGATGCACCAGGCCATGCGGGTGAACACGCTCGTGACGATTGGCGTCCTCGGCACGCTCACCACCGTGGTCAGCGCCATCACCTCGATGGGCTGAGCACCGCCTACATCTGCCGTCGCGCTATGACAGCACCTCGACCGTGCAGCGCACTCCAGGGGCAGCGGCCAGCCGTCGGTCTGCGGTGAGCAGCGGAGCTTCCGTGCATCCGACGACGGCAGGCGCGTCAGGCTCGATTGCAAGGGCACCCATGCCGTGGTCGCGCCGGGTGGTGAGGTGAAGCCTTCAGCGACGACACCCTCGCCCTCGTCCTCGGCAAGAAGTTCCGGGCCCGCAAGGGTCGCAAGCCGGTCGACGTCCTCACGGACTGACCGCACCACCTCTCGCGGCACCCGCCGAAGCGGCCCCATCCGGGCCACTTCGTCGCGTGTGCGCCACATCCTCGGCCAGTACCATCGCCTGCACGCGCACCAGTCCCTTGAATCGGCCCTCGGTCCGGAGGAAGCGATCACTCCCATGGAGCACCTACCGCCTGTCGCCTGGTCCAACATCGCCTCTATGGACGGCATCGACGCTCGGATCGAGCTCTTTGGTGCGCACGTGACGGGTCAGCTCAGGGAGCTCGATGTGCATGTGACGGGTCAGCTCGCCGCTCTTGAGGGCAACCTGCTTGCTGCGATGCACCAGTCGATGCGCATGAACACGCTGGTCACCATCGGCGTGCTGGGCACGCTCACGACCGTGGTCAGCGCCATCACCTCGATGGGTTGACCGGCACGACCGCCGAGAGGTGCTCGAGCCCGTCGTCCCTTCGTTGCCGAGGCGGCCCGAGCGGGTCGATTTGCCGTGTGGCTACGCCGCCGGATTTGGCCCGTAATCCTGGAACGCGTAGGGGTGAAGGAACTGGCGCCCCCACATCTGGTTGCGGTCGCTGTCGCTCAGTCGGGCTTGGGTGGCCGCAGCGTCCCAGTTGGTGGCGATCGCTTCGACCTGGTCATCGATGAGCTGTCGAGCGTCGCGGCCGTTCAGCTGGTAGATCGCCGCAGCGTCGACCAGCGCGACGAGCTGGGAGCGCGACACCCCAGGCGCGAAGGCGAGCGCCTGGTGAACTTCACCGACCGACCGCACCTGGGGGCAGAGGTCGTAGGCAGGAGTGAGGGAGAGTTCGGTGCCGTCCCAGAACGCGGCATGGTTGCGGGCGTGGTCGTCATGGTTGCCGACGAGGACGTTGAACACGATCCGGGCGAACAGCTCTCGCAACGTGGACTTCGGGGAACCGAACCGCGCTCGGACGCGATCGGCGAGGTCGTAGTAGGTGCCGTGCCGGGCGGTCATCTCCCACAGATCGAGGACCGTCATCGCCGAGGTCACCATGCGACGCTCACCCGGGAGGTCGGTGCGGTCGAACCGCTCCACCAGCAGCACGTCGCGGCCGGCGCACTCGATCAGCTGGCTCGGGGCGACGTCAAGGCCGACGGTCGCGGCGAGGTCCATGGCGAGGGCTTCGGCCTGCACCACCGGGTAGATGTCGGTGGATGACGACAGCTTCGCGATGTGTCCCCGGCCGTCGTCGTCGATGGTCACCTTCGGACGGGCACCACCGATCGAGGTGCCGTGGCGGATCGCGGCGTCGAGCGCTTCAGGTAGAGCGAGGCCGGCGTCGATGCGCGCCGCTGCGGTGACGAGCTCCTCGAGTGTTGCCGTGGTGGTGCGCGGAACCCACTCCTCGGGTGTGGCCTGGAAGTCGATCGCCCCCACTCGGTCGGAGCCGGACTCGAGCATGTAGGTGACCGGGCTCAACACGTCGTGGTCGATGGTGGTGTCGACGGTCCCGAGACGCCGGCGCAGGATGATGCGCTGTCCCCAAGAGTCGGGCATCGAGTCGGTGAGACATGCGGGGATCGGGCCGCCCGCTTTGTCGCGCTGTCGTCCGGGGACCAGACCCAGTCCGTAGAGCGCAATGGCGTCGTCGCGGGCGAGGTAGGACCGGCCGTAGGTGAACCAGCCGACACCGCGGTCGTACTCGACGACCCCCGCGACGACGGGCTCGGTTGAACCGGGCAGCCACACCCACACGAACGCACGCTCCACGCCATCGTCGACTCGGGTGCTAGAAGTCATCGAACGGTTCGGTGGACGGTGGGCGGACCCGGGATGGCAGAACCGCGAGCCTGTCGCGGTTGCGGGAGACGAGTGCGGAGTAGTCGCCATCATCTACTCCCAGCAACGGAACTCCGACCAGCATGGCGAGCTCGAACACGGTGCCGATGGCGACCGTCGGCGCACCTTTCTCGACGTTGCGGACGGTGTCACGGGTGATCCCCGCACGTTCGGCCAACTCGCCGATGGTCCAGCGACGCTCGCTCCGGGCACGGGCGATCTCCAAACCGAGTGCGACCAGTGCGTCCTGGGTTGCCCGTGAGTGAGCTGCCGGCATCAGACCCTCCTCCTTGCTATGACGAGTGTAGTCGCCAAAGGGGCAGTCTATGACGAGTATCCTCGCCATTCTACGGACTAGGCCCGTTGCCGGCACCAGTGCGGCGAGGGGGGTCGAGATCAGGTCTGGCGTCGCGGGTCAGGGACGCTGAGACACCACCATCGAGGGCCGCATGCGCGTCCCCCGAAGTGATGGACCGTTATCGTTCACCGACGGCGAGATCCTGCAGGGTCGCTTCGTCGACCTCGCCGGTCTCGATGCGCTGCTCGCCTCGGAACTTGTCTGCCCCGACTCGGTGGCCCTCGTGCTCCCCCATGTGCGGGACCAACTCGCCTGAGGGCGCTCGTCGGGCGCGCCGAAGCGCCCGGCGCTGCCGGTCAGCCGTTCTGGCCGGTCGGTCCCGGTGGTTCGTCCGGCGGGTCGGGCGGTTCGCCCGGTTCATCCGGTTCTTCCGGTGGGTCGGCACCGGTGGGGCGCTGGGGTTGGCTTGGCCGTGGTGGGGGTGGCGGGGGTCGTCGGGTGGGACGAGGGGTCGGGTGCCGTTGCCTGGGGTGAGTGACCATCCTTTGTGGCTTTTGAGGTCGTGGTGGTGGGTGCAGAGCCAGTCGAGGTGGGCGAGGAGGGTGATCTTGGATTGGGCCCAGGGGATCTCGTGGTCGACCTGGAGGCCGATGGTGCGGTTGCAGCCTTGGGCTCGGCAGCGGGGGGTCATCCATTCGAGGGCGGTGCGTTGGTGGGCGGTGGGTTTGCGTCCGTGGTGGGCGACGGTGACGACGTCGGTGCCCTTCGTGAGGACGACGGCGATGAAGGGGTCGTTGGTGTCGAGGAGGTGGCGGATGGCGCTGACGGGGACGGGGCCGAGTCCGGCGATCTCGCAGGTCTCTCCGGTGGTGGGGTAGCCGCGCATGAGAGCATCCCAGTCGATGCGCACGATGACCTTGGCGGGCAGCGGTGTCGGTCCCGCGGGTGTGGGTGTGGGCGTGGGTGCGGGGCCGGGGTCGTTGGACCGGGCCGGCTCTGCCGTGTCGTCGAGGGGGAGCCGCGGTTGGCGGCCCGGCGTTGCCGGTGCGGGATCGGGGCCGGGGCTGGCGCTGGTTCCGTTGTTGGTGCGGGCGGCGGCGGTGCGGGCCATGTCGAGCATGCCGTCGGCGCAGTAGTTGTCGTGGGTGTCGCGCACACCGGCGCCCCGGGCGGCGGCGAAGCGGCGTTCGGTGAACGAGCGGATGACCGACCAGATCTCGGCGACCTCGTCGGCCGACGACCGGTACAGGATCTGGGCTGACCTGTCGGCCCGCCGCGACGTGTGACACCCCCGTTCGGCGCGGGCCCGGCGGTGGCGTTCGGCTTCGTCGTCGGGACACGCCGCCGCTTTCACCCGGGCACATTCCTCTTCGAGCTCGCTCAGCGAACCCGACTTGGCCATCCGCAACAACCGGCCCTCCGCGGCCCGATCCACCAGGGCGGCGTCGGAGATGGCGGCGGCTTGGCGCATCGAGAGCTCACCGCACCGCGCCGCCGCTGCGGTGGCCGGCAGGTGATCGAGCCGCGAACACGTGTCGAGCACCGTGCGGGCCGCACCCACCGACGTGCCCGACACCCGCGCCAGATAGTGCGCCGGGGACCGGTCGCCACTGTTTCGCCACGCCCCCGTCTCCGCCAACCGGCGTGCCGCCAACGCCTTGAGGACCACCGCCGCGTTCTCGATGCGGGCCGCTTCGGCCACCACCACCACAGCATCAGCCGCCGTCATCGACGAAGCCCGAGCCGAATCGATGCACACCGCCAACGACTCCCGCAGATCACGCACCACAAGGGCCCGAAGCGGGGCGGAGGTGGACACCGGAACCATGCACCCATTGTATTGA
>JAENWR010000010.1 GCA_016649895.1 Acidimicrobiia bacterium
GCTGGAAACTGCTCCGGCCCGACGGGACACCGACGACCCCACCGGCCTGATCAGCTCGGAGTGTCGGGCCAGGCCTGCTCGCCGCGTGACATCGAGGCGACATCGGCCAGGCTCGACGCCTCGAGGTGGCGCCGCATGTGCTCGCCTGCGTCGGCCCACACGGCGAGCAGAACGCACTGGCCCTCGTGGTCGCACGCCCCGTCCTGGTGGGGCTCGCCGAAGTCGCCGGCCACGATGGGGCCGTCGACCGCGCTCACGACATCGGCCAGGCTGATCTGCGCCGGGTCGCGGGCGAGCACGTAGCCCCCGCCGACCCCGCGCTTCGAGCGCACCAGGCCCGCACCCTTCAGCGCGAGGAGGATCTGCTCCAGGTACGGCTGGGGGAGACCCGTCCGCTCGGCGATGTCGCGCACGGAGGTCGGACCTTCGTGGTCGGTGTGCAACGTGAGCGACAACAGGGCACGGCACGCGTAGTCGCCACGGGTCGAGACCTTCACGGTGACCACTGTACGGCCGATCAGGGTAGAGAGGGCTGGCACCCCGGCCGCGAAGATGATGGAGTGATGGCAATGGTCCCAACCGAGTCGTCACAGGTGGAGCGCGATCCGGTCTCCTCCGGCGCGCATCCCCGTCCCAACCTGCCGGACTACGCGGGGGCCTGCATCTCCAACGTGGTGCCGGCCCTGCTCGAGTGGGACGAGCCGCCCAGCTGGCTGCCCGCGCCCGTGGCCCACGCCGAGCAGGTGGTCCTTCTGGTCCTCGACGGCCTGGGCTGGGAGCAGCTCGAGGGCCGTCGCCACCTGGCGCCGACCCTCTCGGGCCTGGTCGGCGGTCCGGTCAGCAGCGTGGTGCCGTCCACCACCGCCACCGCGCTCACCTCGATCACCACGGGTCTCCCCCCGGGGGAGCATGGCGTGGTGGGCTACCGCATGGCGGTCGAAGGCGAGGTGCTCAACGTGCTGCGATGGTCGACCGCACGGGGCGACGCTCGTGCCCAGTTCCCACCCGAGCGCCTCCAGGACGTGCACCCCTTCGCCGGGCAGCGCCCACCCATCGTCACCAAGGCCGAGTTCGCCACGTCGGGCTTCAGCGGTGCCCACCTCCACCAGGTGCGCTTCCACGGCTACCGCCTGCCGTCGACCATGCTCACCGATCTCGACAAGCTGCTCCGGGCTGGCGAGTCGTTCATCTACGCCTACTACGACGGCATCGACAAGGTGGCCCACGAGTACGGGTTGGGCGACTACTACGATGCCGAGCTCGTGGCCGTCGACCGGCTCGTGGCCGACATCATCGATCTGCTGCCGCACCGGGCATCCATCGTCATCACCGCCGACCACGGCCACGTGGAGACGGCCGGCGACGTCGCCACGCCGCATCGGTCGGTGCTCGCCGAGACCTCGATGCAATCGGGCGAGGGGCGCTTCCGCTGGTTCCACGCTCGTCCCGGGCGCACGCCGGCGCTGTTCGAGGCCCTGCAGGCCGAACACGGCCACCAGGCGTGGATCCGCACCCGCGACGAGGCCATCGACGAGGGGTGGTACGGCCCGATCGTCACCGACATGGCCCGCGCCCGCATGGGCGACGTCCTGGCGGCACCCTGGGGCACGCTCGCGTTCCTCGACCCTGCCGACACCGGCCCCTACAACCTCGTCGGCCGGCACGGCTCGGTCACCTCGGCCGAGATGCTGGTGCCGCTCCTCGGCACGGGTGCCTGACCGACGTGCTGCGCGTATGGTGCCAGGGTGTCTGACCCCACCCCGCCCGACAACGCTCCCCCGACCCCCCAGGTCGAGCGCGGCGAGCTGATCGTTCCACCGACCGTCGACGGCGAGGCCGTCGCCGATCACGACGAACCGCGCGAATCGATCGACGAGCCGGCCAAGGTGATGCGCATCGGTTCGATGATGAAGCAGCTGCTCGAGGAGGTGCGCAACGCCGACCTCGACGAGGCCAGCCGCGATCGCCTCCGTGACATCTACGACCTGTCGGTCAACGAGCTCGGTAGCGCCCTGTCCTCGGACCTGCGCGACGAGCTGAGCCGCATCGCCACCCCCTTCGGTGAGGCCGAGGTGCCATCGGGGCCCGAGCTGCGGGTGGCCAAGGCGCAGCTCGTCGGGTGGCTCGAGGGGCTGTTCCACGGCATCCAGGCCACTCTGTTCGCCCAGCAGATGGCGGCGCGCCAGCAACTCGAGCAGATGCGCCAGAACGAGCTGCCGCCCGGATCGATCGACCCGATGATGCCCCCCGATCGGCCCGGTACGTACCTCTAGGCGTGGACTACAGTCGTCCTCCAGGATCACATCGATGTAGTTCGAAGGGGGGCATGCGAGGACGATGACCGACTCGTTCACGCACCTCCACGTCCACACCGAGTTCTCGATGCTCGACGGAGCGGCGCGGGTGGGCGACCTGGTCGCCGCCGCCGCAGCCGACGGCCAGCCCGCGCTCGGGATGACCGACCACGGCAACATGTACGGCACGCTCGACTTCTACCGGGCCTGCCACGACCACGGCATCACGCCCATCATCGGCACCGAGGCCTACATGGCCCACGACGACCGTCACGAACGGCCGCCCCGGCGAGGTCGGATCGACGACTCCGGCGGCGAGGTCGATGGCGGAAAGAAGCTCTACTACCACCTCACCCTCCTCGCCGAGAACGGCGCTGGCTACAAGAACCTCATCCAGCTCTCCAGCCGGGCGTTCCTCGAGGGCTACTACTACAAGCCCCGGGTCGACTGGGAGCTGCTCGAGGAGCACAGCGAGGGGGTCATCGCCACCACCGGCTGCCTCGGCGGCCAGGTCCTGCAGACCCTGATGCGGGGCGACTTCGATGGGGCGATGAAGAAGGCCGGCCGTCTCCAGGACATCTTCGGCCGCGACAACCTCTTCGTCGAGATCCAAGACCACGGCATCCCCGAGCAGCACCGCACCAACCCGCAGCTCGTCGAGATCGCCCGCCGGCTTGGGGCGCCGCTGCTCGCCACCAACGACAGCCACTACACCCACCAGCACGACTCGGTCGCCCACGACGCCCTGCTCTGCGTGCAGACCGGGTCGCTCATGAGCGATCCCGACCGCTTCAAGTTCCACGGCGACCAGCACTACCTGAAGAGCGCCGCCGAGATGCGCCACCTCTTCGCCGAGATCCCCGAGGCGTGCGACAACTCGCTGTGGATCGCCGAGCGCTGCAACGTCGAGATCGAGTTCGGCAACCCCCAACTCCCCGACTTCCCGATCCCCGAGGGGTTCACCAACGACGACGAGTACCTGCGGCACCTCACCATGGACGGCGCGAAGCAGCGCTGGGGTGATCAACTCGACGACACCGTCGTCGACCGCCTCGTCTACGAGCTCCAGACCATCCGCGACATGGGCTTCTCGTCGTACTTCCTCATCACCTGGGACCTCATCCGCCACGCCCGCGACACCGGCATCCGGGTCGGTCCCGGTCGTGGCAGCGCCGCCGGCTGCGCGGTCGCCTACTGCCTGCGCATCACCGACCTCGACCCCATCAAGTACGACCTCCTGTTCGAGCGGTTCCTCAACCCCTCGCGCATCTCGATGCCCGACATCGACATGGACTTCGACTCTCGCTACCGCGACGAGATGATCCGCTACGCCGCCCAGATGTACGGCCGCGACCACGTCGCGCAGATCGTCACCTTCTCCACCATCAAGGCTCGCGCCGCCGTGCGCGATGCCGCTCGGGTGCTCGGCTACCCCTACATCGTCGGCGACAAGGTGGCCAAGGCCATGCCGCCGCTCGTCATGGGTCGCGACACCCCGCTCTACGCCTGCCTCGAGCCCCACCCCAAGTTCGAGGACGGCTACAAGATGGCCACCGAGCTGCGCGAGATGTACACCACCGATCCCGACGCCCAGAAGGTCATCGACGTGGCCCGGGGCCTCGAAGGCCTGCGCCGCCAGGACGGCATCCATGCCGCAGCGGTGGTGATCACCAAGGAGAAGCTCACCGACTACCTGCCGATCCAGCGCAAGCCCGAGTCGGGCCAGGACCCGGCCGACGCCCCCGTGGTCACCCAGTACGAGATGAACGGGGTCGAAGACCTCGGCCTGCTGAAGATGGACTTCCTGGGGCTCCGCAACCTCGACGTCATCGAGGACGCGGTCGAGCTCATCCGCACCACCCGCGGCATCGAGCTCGACATCGACGATGTGGCGCTCGACGATGAGCCCACCTACGAGCTGCTGCGCCGGGGCGACTCCATCGGCGTCTTCCAGCTCGAGGGCGGCCCGATGCGCGCGCTCATGCGGTCGTTGGCCCCCACCACGTTCGAGGACGTGGCCGCCCTCGTGGCGCTCTACCGGCCGGGGCCCATGGCGGCCAACATGCACAACGACTACGCCGACCGCAAGAACGGCCGCAAGCCCATCGAGTACCTGCACCCCGACGCCGAGGAGATCCTCGGCTCCACCCAGGGCCTGATGATCTACCAGGAGTCGGTGATGCGCATCGCGCAGAAGTTCGCCGGGTTCTCCCTCGCCGACGCCGACAACCTCCGTAAGGCATGTCTGCCCGCCGGCAGCCTCATGCTCACCCGCTCACGGGGCTACGTCCCAATCGAGAAGGTGATGTCGCTGTCCGACCGCCGGGTGCAGACGATCGACACGACCTCGGCCACCAGCCGGTTCGAGGCGGTCGACGACGTGTGGTCGGTCGGCGTCAAGCCCGTGTACCGGCTGACAACTTCCACCGGCTACACAGTCGAGGCGACGGCCGACCACCCGCTGCTCGTGGGGGATCGTTGGACACCGCTGGGTGAGGTTCGCCCGGGCGACCTCGTGGGCGTCGCCGCCCACACTCGCACCAACGGCGGATCGCGCCTCTCGATGGCCGAGGTCGAGCTTGCCGCTCTCCTCATCTCCGAGGGCTACACGCCCGATGTCCGCTCGGGTGGGCCTCGCACCGGTCACTTCTGCAACTCCGACGTCGAGCTCCTCGACACCTTTCGGCGGGCGTTCGCCCAGCACTTCGGCGAGGAGCACGCGGGGGAATGGACAGCCGGTGGCGTCACCCATCTGCGGCTCCGCAAGGCGTACCTGCTCGCCCTCGAACCGATCATCGGACGGTTCGGGCTCGCCGCCGACAAGATGATCCCCGCGACCATCGTCAACGCGCCGCTCATCAAGGTCGAGCGCTTCCTCGGGCTCTACTTCTGTGCCGACGGTTGGGCTGACCGAAGTGGGGCGCACTTCGGTTCGAAGAGCATCGACGTGTGCCGGGCGCTCAAGCGGATGCTCCTGCGCTGCGGCATCACGTCGAACCTGTGCCACCGTGACGTGCCGGGCCACGGTCGGCACTACACGCTCTCGATCGCCGACAAGTCGCATGCGAAGAGGTTCGCCCGAGTGGTGAGCCCGCACCTGACGCAGGTGAAGCAGGCCAAGGTCGAGCGTTGGCTCGCCGAGTGGGGCGACCGATGCAGCGCCACGAACATCGGGATCCCCACGGAGTTCGTCGAGTCCGAGCTGCTGCGGCGGGCGGACGTCGCCGGTCGATCGAAGCGATCTCTGGGCATCGACAGCGGCGGCAACGTCTCGACTCGTGTCGTGCACCGCGCCAACCTCGATGGGCTTCTCTATTCCGAGCGGCTCGACGACCTCCGCACGGGCGACCTCGTGTGGGACACGGTGGTGGCGATCGACGACGTCGGCGACAAGGAGTGCTTCGACTTCCAGATGGCAAACCCCGATCGGCCGTATGCGCTGGTCGACGACGTGCTCGTGCACAACTGCGGAAAGAAGGTCCGCGAGCTCATCGCCAAGGAGCGGGTGAAGTTCGTCGACGGCTGCGAGGCCAACGGCTACGGGCGCGAGCTTGGCACCAAGTGGTTCGACATCATCGAGCCGTTCGCCGACTACGCGTTCAACAAGAGCCACTCCTACGGCTACGGCCTCATCGCCTACCAGACCGCCTACCTCAAGGCGAACCACCCCGTCGAGTACTTCGCGGCACTGCTCACCAGCGTGAAGAGCAACCTCGACAAGGCCGCGGTGTACCTCAACGAGTGCCGCCAGATGGGCGTCACCGTGCTGGTGCCCGATGTCAACCTGTCGGCATCGAACTTCACTGCCCTGCCCGATCCCGACGGTGGTGCCCTCGGCTCGATCCCGTTCGGCTTGTCGGCGGTGCGCAACGTGGGCGAGGGCCTGGTGGGTCTGATCGTGGCCGAGCGCGAGGCCAACGGGCCGTTCGCCGACTTCTACGACTTCTGCGAGCGCGTCGACCTCACGGTGCTCAACAAGCGCACCATCGAGTCGCTCATCAAGGCCGGTGCGTTCGACTCGATGGGCCACCCGCGGGGCGCCATGCTCGACCGGCACATGGAGGGCGACCGATCGGTCGCCGTGTTTGAGAAGATCGTGGACACCACGGTCGCGCGTCGACGCGAGCGCGACATGGGAGTGATGACCCTCTTCGGGGAAGCGGCCGACGACCCGGTCTTTAGCGACCGGACGCCCATTGGCACGGTCGAGCTGGACAAGATGGTCCGCCTCTCGTTCGAGAAGGAGATGCTCGGTCTCTACGTCAGCGACCACCCGCTCATGGGGGCCGAGGCCGCGCTGCGCCGCAAGACCGACGGCACGATCGCCGAGATCATCGATGCCGAGGAAGGGTCGGTGCGCAACTGCGGCGGTGTGGTCACTGCCATGCAACGCAAGTGGACCCGCAAGGGCGATCTCATGGGTGTCTTCACCCTCGAAGACCTCCAAGGGTCGATCGAGGTGATGGTGTTCCCGAAGACGATGCAGACCTACGGCCACCTCCTCGAGGACGACCGCATCGTGTGCGTCAAGGGTCGGGTCGACAAGCGCGACGACCTCCCGAAGCTGATGGCCCTCGACATCGAGCCGTTCGACGGGGTCACCACCGGGGCGGCGCCCCCGCTGCGGCTTCGACTGCATCCCTCCGCCCTCTCCGAGGAGCTCTCCGGCCAGCTGAAGAACCTGCTGTCGGACCACCCCGGCGAGTCCGAGGTCTTCCTGCACCTCGGTGAGCGCACCGTGGTGAAGCTGCCCGACGAGTTTGCTGTCGACACCACCCGTGGCCTCGTCGGAGAGCTGCGCGTCCTGCTCGGCCCCGACGCCGTCGTCCTCTGAGTCCTCGGTCGATGCACACGATCGTCGAGCGCGGGTTGGCGTCGAGCTGGACCCGCCAGGTCCGGTGGACCCCGTCGGGGACGATCCACCACGTCGGTGGCCTCGTGGTGGCGCTCAGCGGCGTCGCCGACCAGACACAACAGGTGGCGGTGGTCGACGGTCCCGTCCCCGATCCCGAGGCGGCCGTCGTCGCCGCCGAGGTGTTGTTCACGGCGGCCGGGTGGACTCCGGCGCTCGATCTGGTGGCCAAGGCGCACCCGCACCTCGAGGAGGTGCTGCTGGCGAGGGGGTACCGCATGGTGGTCGAACGACCGGGCATGGTACGCCAGTGCGTCGACGCCGACAGCACCGCCGCGGCCGGTGCGGTTGCGTCCGACACCGTCATCCGCATCGCCCACCACACCGATCGATCCAGCGTGGTGGGGGTGCAGTGCGACGCGTTCGGCGTCCACCATCGCATCGCCGACGCGCTCATGCCGGCTGCCGCGTTCGACGATCCCGGGGCGGTCGTGCTCGTCGCCGACCACCACGGCGAGGTCGTGGGAGCGGTGACGGTGCACGTCGATGGCCTGGTCGCGGGCATCGTCGGTGCGGGGGTGCTCCCCTCGCACCAGAGGCGAGGCGTGGGGCGGGCCCTCACCGACGCGGCGGTCGCCACCGCCGCGGCGCGGGGTGCCGCATCGGTGTGGTTGCAGGCGACCGAGGCGGGCCTGCCCGTGTACCTGCGGTGCGGCTTTCGCACCGTCGGCCCCTGTCAGGTGTGGCTGCGGGCGAACCCCGGGTGACGGGTCCGACGAGGCGCGAGTTGCGCTGACGGCGTCCACCTACTGGACTGTACGGGCCGCCGTCCACCTTCTCTGGGGGTCATCGCAGGGCCATGGCGATCGAGATCGATACTAAGGACTGCACCGCCTTGAGCGATGCCGACTTCGCGGAGATGGCCGACATCTGCGCCGAGTCACCAGGCGACCTCGGGGTCGGGATCCTGTCGAAGCAGGCCGAAGCGTGGGTGCTGGTCACCCTCGCCCGCGACAACGGCAAGCTGAAGGGCTTCTCGTTCAGCACCCTGGAGCGCATCGGTGGCACGCCGTCCGTGCTCGTCGGAGTGGCGTCCATCAAGCGCACCAGCAAGCGCGACAGCATCCTCCGGGGGATCATGCACGACCAGCTGCGGCGCGCCGTGCTGGCGTTCCCCGACGAGGACGTGCTCATCGGGGCCCGGTTCAACGACCCGGCCGGCTTCGAGGCCTACCGCCAGCTCGACGACATCGTCCCGCGGCCGGGCCACAAGGCATCGGGCGAGGAGCGTGCCTGGGGCCGCCGCCTCGCCAAGCGCTTCGGCATCGACAGCGGCAGCTACGACGACCGCACCTTCAACGCCAAGGGCGACGGCACCGTCGCCTGCGTGCTCGACCACTCGAGCCTCAAGCCCGATGGCATCGATCCCGACGTCGTGGCGATGTTCGTGGATCTCGATGTCGCACGCGGCGACTCGCTCATCGCCTTCGGTTGGGCCATGGCCGAGGATCTCGCCAAGCTGGCCTGAGCCGATCTCGACGTGGAGCTCGACGACGTCGTCGCCCGACGGCGGATGGTGCGGGCCTTCACCGACGAACCGGTCGACATCGCTACGGTCGATCATCTGCTCGACTTGGCTCGACGCGCCCCGTCGGCGGGCAACAGCCAGGGCTGGCACTTCGTCGTGCTCGAGGGAGCGGAACAGACGGCCCGCTACTGGGACATCACCCTGCCCGAGGAGCGGCGTTCCACGTTCCGGTGGCCGGGGCTCCTGCGTGCGCCGGTCCTCGTGCTCCCGATGGCTGAAGCCGACCGCTACGTCGAGCGCTACGCCGAGCCCGACAAGGCCGCGACCGGGCTGGGCGCCGGAACCGAGGCATGGCCCGTTCCCTACTGGGTGGTCGACACCGCCTTCGCCACGATGACACTGCTGCACGCCGTGGTCGATGCCGGACTGGGCGCTCTCTTCTTCGGCATCTTTCGCAACGAGGAAGCGGTGCTGGCAGAGTTCGACGTGCCGGCGGGCATCCGGCCGATCGGCGTCGTCGCCATCGGCCACCCGGCGCCGTCGGACGAGGGCCGCTCGGGGGGGCGGGGCCGCCGACCCCTCGACGAGGTGGTCCACCGGGGCGGATGGTGACCGCTCAGGTGTTCGCTGCCATCGCGTCGAGCTCGGCGATGAGATCGTCGGGGTCCGACACCGGTTGGCGGCAGGCGAACGACCGACACACGTAGGCGAGGTCGTCGGCTCGTCCCGCCCACAGCGGCGAGGTGTCGTCGCGCTCACCCCATGCGATGACCACGTTGGGTCGGTAGCCGGTGCGTGCCGCGGCGACCAGGTCGGGACGGTCGCCGGTGATCACCACCTCCGTGATACCTCCGACGGCAAGATCGACCGCGCCGAGGAGGTGGGCGAACGATGTGGGGTGCTCGACGGCCACACCTGCCAGGAGTCGCAGGGTGGCATCGGCGGCGTCGAGGTAGCGGGACTCGCCGGTGAGCGCTCCGAGCCGGAGGAACCCGTGGGCCGCAAGGCTCTGGGCCGACGGGGTGGCGCCGTCCATCAGGTCCTTCGGGCGAGTGACCAGGCGCTCGGCGTCGGTTCCGGTGGTGAACACGCCGCCCCTGCCCTCGTCCCAAAACAGGTCGAGCAGCGCATCGGCGGTGTTGCGGGCCGCCACCAGCCAACGCCCCTCGCCGGACGCCTCACCGAGTCGGACGAACGCGTCGATGATCGCGCCGTGGTCGGCGGCGTAGGCGAGGTGGCGGGCGCCGGCCGGTCGACCGTCGTGGCCGCCCTGCCACGACCGCATCCATCGCCCGTCGTCGCGGCGCAACGAGCCGAGGAGGAACTCGCCGTTGGCCACGGCGGCGGCCAACCAGTCGGGGCGGTCGAGGGCGGCCGCCGCGTCGGCCAGGGTGGCCAGCATGAGTCCGTTCCACTCGGTGAGGACCTTGTCGTCGAGGCCGGGGCGGATGCGCTCGCTCCGCCGGTCGAACAAGGCCCGGCGGGCTTCCTCAACCTCGGGCGGCCGTTGCAGGGCAGCGAACACCGGCCGGTGGAGGATGTTGGTGCCCTCCCAGTTGCCGCGGGGTGTGACGCCGTACCACTCTCGTGCGGCCGCAGCAGCGTCCCCGCAGACCTCGTCGAGCTCGTCGGCCGACCACACGTAGAACTTGCCCTCGACACCTTCGGAGTCGGCATCTTCGGCCGAGAAGAACCCGCCGTCGGCGTGGCGAAGCTCGCGCAGGACGTAGTCGATGGTCTCCTCGACGACCTGGCGGTGGTCGTGTCGGCCCGTCACCTGCCAGGCGTGGAGGTAGACCCGCGCCAGCAGCGCCTGGTCGTAGAGCATCTTCTCGAAGTGGGGGACCAGCCACTCCCTGTCGGTGGAGTAGCGGGCGAAGCCGCCGCCGAGGTGGTCGTAGATGCCTCCGGCCGCCATGGCGTCGAGGGAGCGGTCGACCATCGCGAGGTTCGCCTCGTCGCCGTCGATCGCATGGATGCGCAGCAGCAGGTCGAGCGCCATCGTGTGGGGGAACTTGGGCGCCGAGCCGAAGCCGCCCCACTCGGGGTCGAACTGCGCGCCGATGGCGGCGGCCGTGCGGGTGATGGCACGGCGATCGGGCAGCGTGTCGTCGGCGACGAGGCGACTGCCGGTGGTGCGGATCGTCTCGGTGAGCCCGGCGGCCTGCTGGTCGATGTCGGCGCGTCGGTTCGTCCAGGTTTCGGTGACGGCGTGCAGCAGCTCGGTGAAGCTTGGCATGCCGCCGCGCCGCTGCGGCGGGAAGTAGGTGCCGCCGAAGAAGGGTCGTCCGTCGTGGTCGACGAACACGGTCATCGGCCACCCGCCGCTGCCGGTCATCGCCTGCACCGCCTCCATGTAGATCGCATCGACATCGGGCCGTTCCTCACGGTCGACCTTGATGTTGACGAAGCCGTCGTTCATCACCGCGGCGGTGGCCTCGTCCTCGAACGACTCGTGGGCCATCACGTGGCACCAGTGGCACGCCGAGTAGCCAACCGACACCAGGATCGGCACATCGCGCTCGCGCGCCTCGGCGAACGCGTCCTCACCCCACGGGAACCAGTGCACCGGGTTCTCGGCGTGCTGGCGGAGGTACGGACTGGTCTCGGATGCGAGTCGATTGGCGGAAGCCATGGATCGACCGTACCCAGGAGGTGACTTAGGGTTGCGGTCCATGGAGAACATGTTGGAGGGGAAGGTCGCGCTCGTCACGGGTGCGTCGAAGGGCATCGGCCGGGCCATCGCCGCGATCTACGCGGCGCAAGGGGCGAAGGTGATGCTGTCGTCGCGAAAGCTCGACGCGCTCGAGGTGGCGGCATCGACGATCGACGGCGAGACGGCGGTGTTCGCGGCCAACGCGGGCGACCCCGATGCGGCCGAGGCGTGCGTCGACGCCACCATCGAACGCTTCGGTGGCATCGACATCCTCGTCAACAACGCCGCCACCAACCCCTACATGGGGCGCTCGATCGACATCGACATGAGCCGTTGGCAGAAGACCTTCGAGGTCAACCTGCGTGGCCCGCTCGTGTGGTCGCACCACGCGTGGCACAAGTCGATGCAGGAGCGGCCCGGCAGCACGGTCATCAACATCGCCTCCATCGGCGGCCTCAGCGTGGGGTCGTCGATCGGCATCTACAACAACACCAAGGCCGCCCTCATCCACCTCACCAAGGTGCTCGCGGTCGAGCTGGCCCCGTCCACCCGGGTGAACGCGATCGCCCCCGGCCTGGTGAAGACCGACATGGCCCGTGCCCTGTGGGAGCCGAACGAGGCGCAACTCGGCAAGGGCACCCCCCTCGGACGCATCGGCGAGCCGAACGACATCGCCAACGCCGCCCTCTTCCTGGCCAGCGACATGGGGTCGTGGATCACCGGACAGACCATGGTGGTCGACGGCGGAGCGATGGTGGCAGGACGGGGCTGAGCACGTTGGCAGGACGTACCACCCCCAAGGGTCAGGCCGATCCGGATCGGTTTCCCACCCTGCGCGAGCGCAGCCCGCTCGTGTGGTGGATGGCGATGCTGATGGTGGCGGCCCTGGTCCTCGGCACGATCGGTGGCGGCCTCGCGGTGTTCCTCGCCTAGCGCGGGCTCCTGACCGGGCGGCGACGCCTGCCCGGAGTACGGTCGGCGTGTGGCATCGGGGGCGTGCAGATCGTGTGGGATGGCGCTGCCCTCGGACGCGGCCTTCTGCCCGCGCTGTGGGGCCGCCGCCGGCTCCGTGCCGGTGCTCCCGCTGTTGCCCGAGCGGACATCGCGCGCTGACGACGATCCCGTCGAACCCACCGCCCGCCCCACCCGCACCATCGCCGTCGTGGTCATCGCGGTGGTGGCGGTGCTCGTCCTGCTCTCCGCACTCGCGGGTGGCGATGACGGCAACGCCGACGACCCCAACGAGGCGGTCCCCACCTCGACCACGCGACGACGACCCACCACCACCACCCGCACCCCGCTCTCCACGACGGTAGCGACCGTGCCACCGCCGATCCTTCGCGATGGCGAGGTGCTCGACCCCGCCTACGGTGCTGCACTCGTCGTCTCGATGGGCGACATCACCACCGTCGTCGACCTGGCCACGGGAGCCGAGCTCCAGATCCCGAACCCCACGATGCTCGGTCCGATCGTGTGGACGGGCGAGACCCTGCTCGCCAATCTTCCGAACTCGGGGATCCTCCGGCCCGCCGATGGGGCTGCCGAGTGGGAACCGGTCGGTCCCGACGGAGGCAGCGAGGGGTGGGTCGGCCCTGGCGGCATCATCTACCTCCGCAACTCGACCGGAATGCAAACGTCGTACGGTGGGCTGACCGACAGCGGTGAGGTGATGATGTGGAACGTCGACCTGGGTGCCGGTGCCGGTGCCGGTGCTGGCGGGACTGGCGGAGGGATCGGCGAGGTCGGCGACGAGCTCGTCCTCAACACCTTCGATGGCGTCTTCGCGGTGAGCCGGTCGGGTTCGGCACGTCGCGTCGCCCACGGCCGTGCGCTGGCCGTCAGCGGCCAGCACCTGCTCCGCTTCGCCTGCGACGAGAGCATGCAGTGCCGGCCGTCGGTCATCGACCTGTCGAGCGGCGCCGAACGGCACCTCCCGCTCCTGAGCGACTCCGAGGCGGCCCTCGGTTCGCTGTCACCCGGCGGCACGGGTGTGATGGTCGTCGGACAAGGTCCGGATGGTGAGCAGCGTGGCCTCGTCCTCGCTGGTGGCATGTGGGTCGACATCGGTCCGATCGCCATGTGGACCAGCCTGAGCGTCGCGTGGGCCCCGGACTCGTCGGGGCTCGTCTGGTGGGACTGGAACAACGGCAGGGTGCACTCCATGGGCTTGGGAGACCCAGCGGGAGCGATGCAGTCGGTCCAGGTGTCGAACGAGGTGCGTCGGCGGATGCCCTCGACCGGCGACGCACCGGTCGTGGTGGTGCCCCTGTCGGGCCTGCCCGAGGCGTGGCGCCCAGCCCTGCCCGCCAGGGGTTGAGGACCCGGGTCGGTGGAGATGGGGATCGACCACACCGACTCTGGCGAGCCGCGAGCTCGGCCCGTTCTCGTCATCGCGTCCATCGTGGGCGTGGTGGTGCTCGTCGTGGGCGGGCTGTGGCTGTCGTCCGATCGAGACGACCCTGACGACGATGAGGTGGCGCCCACCGGTACGACGACATCGTCGACGGTGCCTGCCGCCACCTCGACCACGAACGACGCGTCGACGACCACGGCCGTCGAGATCGCCGACGGGCCACGGCCGCCGTTCCTCTCATCGGGTGCGGTGCTCGACCCGTCGTTCGGCATGGCCCTGGTGCACTTCGATCTGGGTGTCGTCACCACCGTGGACCTCGCCACGGGCGCCGAGGCAACGGTGCAGGGTCCGCCCGGTTCGCCGCAGGGGCTGGTCTGGACCGGCGAGGTGCTGGTGGCGCTCACCATCGACGACGCGTGGTGGCTCGACGAGAGCGGGACGTGGCAGCGCATCGACGCGCCGGGGCTGATGAACGCATCGTTGACGCCCGGCGGCCTCCTCGACTTCCAGGACGACGGCGATGCCGGTGGAGGCGCTCTCGCCTCGATCGGAGCGCGAGGTGAGCTCCCGCTGTGGCCGCGGGCCGACCTTCGGGCCTCGCTTCCGGGGACGGCCACTGAGGCGGTCGGGGCGGTCGGCGAGTGGCTGATCGTCCAGACCACCGACGGCGGTGGGGTCATGGTCACCGGCGCGGCGGACCCCGAAGGGCAGCCGGACTCCGCACTCGTGCTCGCCGCCGACGAGTGGATCGAGGTCGACCCGGCGTACGTCTCGAGCCGTCCAGCCACGGCGTGGTCCGCCGACGGCCAGGGGGTCGTGTGGGTCGCCGCGTGGCCGCGGCCCGATCCAGTCGCCGCATCGGTGACGCTCGCCGGCCGAGCCCGGGGCCTCCAGCGGAGCGTGGCGATCGATCCGGAGGTCATCGACACGGGGCGCGGCTCGCAGCAGATCGTGGCCGTCGTGCCGCTCGATTCGCTGCCGGCGCCGATGCGGCCAACCGCCCCCGGAAGCTGATCGAGCCGCCGGTTCAGTGCAGCTCGACGCGCACGACCTTGCCGAGTGCGGTCCGGGGGAGCGAGGCCACCAGCTCGAGCTCTCGTGGTGCGGCGAAGGCGGGTAGCTGCTCCTTGACGTGACGGCGCAGGTCGTCGAGCGTCGGCGGTGAACCGGCATCGGTGGGGACCACGACGGCCACCACCCGCTGGCCCCACTCCGGATCGGGGCGGCCGATGACGGCCACCTCGGCGACTTCGGGATGGGCGAGCAGCACCTGCTCCACCGGCGTGGGCCACACGTTCTCGCCGCCGGTGATGATGAGGTCGCCTGCACGTCCGAGCACGGTGACCCGGCCGGTGGCGGCGTCGACGACCCCGAGGTCGCCGGTGGGGAGCCATCCGTCGCCGGTGCGGGGGTCGTTGCCGTCGCGGTAGGCGCGCAGCAGCATCGGGCCACGGAGCTGCAGCTCGCCATCGACGGCTCGCACGTCGACGCCGTCGAGCGGATACCCGTCGTAGACGACGCCGCTGCCGGTCTCGGTCATGCCGTAGGTGGCGATGACGTGGGCAGGCCGGTCGGGCGGGGGAGCGGCACCGCCGAGCACGATGCACTCGAAGATCGCGGGATCGATGCGGGACATGGCGGTGGCCACGAGCGACACATGCGTCGCGCCACTCTCGCGGGCGGCGGACATCACGGCCGCCGGATCGAAGCCGGGGTGCACGTCGAGTGGCGTCTCGGTGGTGAGGGCCCGGGTGACCACGGAAAGCCCGCCGATGTGGCTGAGGGGCAGACAGGCCAGCCAGCGGTGACGGTGCCGGTCGATGCCCAGACGGCCCGACGTTGCCCGGGCGGAGGCCGCCACGGCCTCGTGGGCGAGGACAACTCCCTTGGGGGCTCCCGTGGTGCCGCTGGTGGCGACCACGAGCGCGTCGCCGGGCTCCACCCGGCGCCCGCCGTCGACTGCCTGGCGCTCGACGCTGGCGTCGGGGCCCACCTCGACCACCGCGCCCGGTGCCATCACTTCCAGCAGCTGGCGGCGAGCTGGATGCGGGAGTCGGGGATCGACGGGGAGCACAGCGTCGCCGTCATCCCATGCGCGGCGGAGCTCGTCGACCCACGTCGGGCCGGCCGGTCCGATGAGCGCGATGAGCTGGTGCACGGAGCAGAGCGTACGGGCCGCGTTGGAAGCGCCCGGCCAGATCGGTGCACACTCTCGGCGTGACCGACCGGGAGACGACCCAGGGGCTCGCCTGCCTCGGGCGCGCGTCGTGAACGCATGGCTCGCCGGAGCTCGACCGCGCACGCTCCCCGCTGCGATGGTGCCGGTGGCGGTCGGCACCGCAGCTGCCATCGGCGTGGCGCCCGTGGTGGCATGGCGGGCGGCTGCGGCTCTGATGGTGTCGCTGGCGCTCCAGGTGGGTGTCAACTACGCCAACGACTACAGCGACGGTATCCGCGGCACCGACGCGGAGGGCGCACGGGTCGGGCCCATTCGACTCGTCGGATCGGGCCTCAAGGAGCCGTCGGCGGTGAAGCGCGCCGCGTTCGCCTCGTTCGGTGTCGCCGCCGTGTTCGGGTTGGCGCTGGCTGCCGTGGTGGGCTGGGAGCTCCTCGCCGTTGGCGTGGCGGCGATCGCCGCGGCGTGGTTCTACACCGGCGGCCCCCGTCCCTACGGCTACGCGGGCATGGGCGAGGTGTTCGTGTTCGTCTTCTTCGGCGTGGTGGCCACGGTGGGCTCCACCTACGTGCACACCGGTGAGGTGACGGGGCTCTCGCTCGGGGCGTCGGTCGTGGTGGGCCTCCTGGTCACCGCCCTCCTGGTCATCAACAACCTGCGCGACATCCCGGGCGACACCGCCGCCGGCAAGCGGACCCTCGCGGTCCGACTCGGCGATCAGCGCACCCGCGTCCTCTACACCGCCCTCATGGCGGTGCCGTTCCTCCTCGTGCCACCGCTCGCGGCGTTCGGCCGCATCGGGGCGGTCGTCGCCCTCGCGGCCATCCCGTTCGCCCGCAAGCCCGTCACCGCCGTGCTCGAAGGTGCGACGGGAGCTGCGCTCATCCCGGTGCTCGGCGCCACCGGACGGGTGCAGCTCATCGCCGGTGCGCTCCTGACGGTCGGCCTGTGGGTCACCTCCTGACGGCTCGCGTCAGCGGTCCTCACCTGAAGCCACCGGATAGCTGCGGTTGGAATGCTAGGAAATGCGGATGATCCATCGTCTACCCCTGTGGGCAGTCCGTGTTCCACCGTGGAGACGCACCCGACGACGCCGAGTCGCGAGTTCCAACCCCGGATACTTTCTGCTTGAGCCTCCTGTTGGCACGGATGATGGTTTTCGTGAGTGGCACAATGGCCGGCCAGAGCGATGGGAGTGTCGTCGGCCCGCCACAACCGTCACTTGGCCCCGTCACCTGCCCAGCGAGACGAGACACCTTTGTGCTCCCCACGCACGACAGGTTGCTGAGATCGCCATGCTATTTGGCGTGGGATTCGAGTCGCGACAGCTGCGAAGGAGTGGGCACTCCTGACCCCGCGCGGATGGGGTAGGCAGTGAGGTGACTGTGCGGCGCGGTCCGCCTGAGGTGCTCTGCCTGGGACCAGACTTCGTACACCGTGAGCTCGTGGGGGTCCCCTCCCCCCTGCATTCAGCTCAGAGCCCGCGCTCGGCGAGCCACGGGCGCAGCACCGCCAGAAACCGGTCGGGCTGTTCCAGCTGGGCGGTGTGGCCGGCGCCCTCGATCGTGGCGAACGTGGCGTTCGCTCCGACCGATGCTGCCATCCGCTCGCCGAGCGCGCAGAACTTGGTGTCGAGGGCGCCCGCCACCACCAGCACCGGCATCTCGAGCTCGGGGAGGCGATCCCACGTGGGTACCTGGGCGCCGGTGCCGGCGAGCCGCAGCGACGATGCCAGTCCGGCGGTGGTGTTCTCCCGCCGCTCCTCGCGGCACGCGGCCGCAGGGGATAGTCCCGCGAACAGCGGGAGGGCGAGCCACTCGTCGAGGAACGCATCGATGCCGACCTCCTCGATGTGTCGGGCCCGCGCCTCGTCGTCGTCCACCCGTGCCGTCCGTTCATGCGCCGACTCCAGTCCCGCGGTCGCCCCGACGAGCACGAGCCCGCTCACCGCGTGCGGGCGTTCGAGCGCGGTGTGCAGGACGAACCTGCCGCCCATCGAGTAGCCGAGGTAGGTCGCTCCTCCGGCCGTGTCGGCCATCGCAGCGCCACCTTCGGCGAGGTCGAGCACCACGCCCGCAGAGCGGCCGTGGCCCGGGGCGTCGACCACCACCAGCTCGTGGTCGCGGGCGAGGTCGTCGGCGACCTGACCCCAGCAACGTCGCGTCTGGGTGAACCCGTGCACCAGCGCCAGCCGGGGGCCGGTTCCGATGAGGTCGGCGTGCAACGTGGTCACGGCGTCGGACCATAGGCTGCCCGACGATGACCGAGCTGCCCGAGACCGACCTCCCCGTGACCGCAGCTGCGACCTTCTGCGCCACGCTCGTCGACGAGTGGGTCAGGTGTGGCGTCACCGATGCGGTCGTCGCTCCGGGCTCGCGCTCCACGCCGCTGGCTCTGGCACTCGCCGCCGACGGTCGGCTTCGCATCCACGTGCACCACGACGAGCGGTCGGCCGCGTTCATGGCATTGGGCATCGGCCTCGCCACCGGACGGCCGGCGCCGATCCTCACCACCAGCGGCACCGCCACCGTCGAGCTGCACCCCGCCGTGGTCGAGGCGCACCACGCCCGGGTGCCGATGATCTGTTGCACCGCCGACCGACCGCCCGAGCTGCACCACATCGGGGCCCCGCAGACCGTCGATCAGACCCGACTCTACGGACCCGTCACGCGGTGGTACGTCGATCCCGGCGTACCCGACGAGGCGGCCCGATCGTCGTGGCGGTCGCTCGCGGCTCGCGCCGTGGCCGAGGCCTGCGGACCACCGGCTGGGCCAGTTCAGTTGAACCTGCCGTTCCGCGATCCGCTGGTGGGGCGCACCGATGACCTGCCACCGGCAGCCGCCGACGATGGCGCCTGGCACCACCGGGTCGCAGCTGTCGGTGGCATCGACCACCACCTCGTGTCGTCGTTGATCGACCGACTCGGAGTCGGTGGGGAGGGCCCGGCGCCGCGAGGCGTCATCGTCGCCGGAGCGGCCTCCGGTGGCCGTGGCCTCGATCCAGGAGCGGTCCACCACCTCGCCCAGGTCCTGGGGTGGCCGGTGCTCGCCGAGCCCCGCTCGGGTTGTCGCACCGACGTGCTCACTGCCATCGCCCACGCCGACGCGCTGCTGCGCCACGCGGGATTCGCCGTCGGCCACGTCCCTGATGTGGTCCTCCAGCTCGGGCAACCCCTGGCATCGAAGGTGGTGGGCCAGTGGCTGGCGGCGTCCGGCGCCCGCCACGTGGTCGTCGACCCCGACGGGTGGTGGTTCGACCCCGACCGGACGGCCAGCGTCGTCGTGGCCGGCGACCCGTCGGCGGTGGCCGCAGCGCTCTGTCGTTCGATCGGGCATGCCGGCCACCCCACCGATCCATCCGACCCTGATGCCACCTGGCTCGACGGCTGGTCGATCGCCGACGCGGCGGCCTCCAGCGCCATCGACGTGGTCCTGGCCGCCCACACGGAGGCCACCGAGCCGGCCGTGGCCCGCGACCTGCTCGCGGCGTTGCCCGACGGAGGTTCGCTGGTGGTGGCGTCGTCGATGCCGGTGCGCGACGTCGAGTGGTACGGAGCGGCCCGCGCCGACGCCCGTGTGCTGTCGAACCGTGGCGCCAACGGCATCGACGGTGTCGTCTCCACCGCGGTGGGGGTCGCGCTGGCCGGCGAGCCGACGGCGCTCCTCATCGGCGATGTCGCCCTGCTGCACGACACGAACGGGCTCCTCGGACTGAGCCAGCGCGAGGTGGATCTGGTCATCGTGGTCGTCGACAACGACGGTGGGGGGATCTTCTCGTTCCTGCCGCAGGCGACGCAGCTCGACGGGGAGCGGTTCGAGCAGCTCTTCGGGACCCCGCACGGCGTCGACCTGGCCGCCCTCGCCGCGGTGCACGGCATCGCGGCCACCGTCGTCGAGGACCGCGTCGACGTGGTGGGGGCACTCACCGAGGCGTTCACCGCCGGTGGGCTTCACATGGTGGTGGTGCGCACCGATCGGACCGCCAACGTGGCCGTCCACGACGAGATCCACGCGGCCGTCGCAGCCTGCCTCGCCGGGTGACCCGACCAGGACGTCAGGGGCGCAGGAGAGCCGACAGCATCGCCTGGAACTTGGCCCGCGTCTCGGCGAGCTCGGCCGCGGGGTCGCTGTCGGCCACCACGCCAACGCCGGCGAAGACCCGCGCCCGGGTGCCCGACAGCTCGGCCGAACGGATGCCCACCACCCAATCGCCGTTGCCCGCAGCGTCGGCCCAGCCGACGGGGCCGGCATAGGCCCCTCGCTCCAACCCCTCGAGCTGGCGGATCACCTCGAGGGCGAGGTCGGTGGGTGTGCCGCAGATGGCCGGCGTCGGGTGGAGCGCGGTGACGAGTTCGATCGCCGACGCGGCCGGGCTCGAGAGTCGCCCCTCGAGGTAGGTGGCCAGGTGCTGCACGTTGGCCATCCCCATCACCGACGGCTCGGGCTCGGCGTCGAGGTAGGAGCACCACGGCAGCAGCGTGTCGTGCACCATGTCGATCACGATCTGGTGCTCTTCGCGGTCTTTGCTGGACGCCAAGAGTGAGGCCGCCAGGCGAGCGTCGGTGGCCGGATCGGCGCTGCGTGGAGCGGTGCCGGCGAGTGGCCGCGATCGGACGATGTCACCTCGTCGTGACAGCAGCAGTTCGGGCGAGGCGCCCACCATGTCGGCGACCGAGGTGATGAAGCACGTGGGGTAGCCGGTGCGCAGCCGCTCGAGGATGGCGCCGCGGGGGAGCGGGTTGGTGGTCTCCACCACCACCTCGCGCGCGAAGACGAACTTGCGGAGCGGGCCGTCGGCACGGATCTGCTCGCGTCCGGCGGCCAGTGCGTCGCACCACGAGGCCGGCGAGCGCACCGAACGGACATGGATGTCGCCGGGGTCGATGATTCGCTCGGTTCGTGGCGCTCCCCGGACGAGATCGGCGTCGATCTCGAACCGAGGAGCGTCGCCGGCAGCCGAGATGTGCGTGATCCACCGGGTGCCGTCCTCGGCCCGCCCGACGACCAGCTCTGGCACCACGAGCGTTCGGGGTTCGGCCGGGTCGAAGGGGAAGGCCCCGAACCCGACCGGTCCGCAGCCCGGACGGCCGACCTCGTCATCGACATCCACTGCGTCGAACGCCGCGGCGACGGCATCGGCCGCAGCCGCGGGATCGCCGGGCGGCACGTCGATCCGCATGGCGACGCCGCGGCCGGCGAGACCGCTGCCCTCGTGCTCGAAGAGCACCCCGTCGTCGCCCGCGAGCATCAGGAGGTCGATGTCGGCGTCGAGTCGACGGGTGCGGGCGACCAACCGCCGGTCAACCATCGCGAGTGCCGATGAGGAGCTGGGCGGCTCCTGGCCACAGAAGGGTGTGCGTCGCATCGCCGAACCCGGCACCCTGGAGCATGGCGAGCAGCTCGGGGGGCTCGGGGAGGTACGCCACCGACTTCGGTAGGTAGCGGTAGGCCGCCGGATCGGAGAGCGCGCCACCGATGAGCGGGACGACCTTGCCGAAGTAGATGCCGTGACCGAACCGCAGCACCGGGTTGGTGGGTCGGCCGACGTCGAGCAGCGCGATGCGCCCGCCCGCCCGCACCACCCGGGCCAGCTCGTCGAAGAACGAGGGCAGTTCGACCAGGTTCCGGAGGGCGAAGCCGCATGTGACCCCGTCGACCGAACCGGCGGGAGCCGGTAGTCGGAGGATGTCGGCCTGCACCAGCGGCGCATCGGTGCGGGCGTTGGCGAGCATCCCGTAGGACAGGTCGACCCCGACGACGCGTGCGCCTGCCGCCTCGAGCTCGCGGCAGAAGTCACCGGTGCCGGAGGCCAGGTCGAGGACCGTGGACCCCGCAGACAGGTTCAGGTCGCGCATCGCCCGCCGCCGCCAGCGCACGTCGAGGCCGAAGGTCATGATGCGGTTCACCAGGTCGTACCGCGGCGCGATCGAGTCGAACATCGACCGCACCGCTCGTACCTTCGCTTCGCCCTCCGGCAGCTCGCTGTCAGCTCGCGGCAGATCAGGGGTGTCGGTGCGGCGGTGGGCGGAGACGGGGCGATCGGGCACGGGCCGATGGTACGGCCCCGGCGCGACCACTAGGGTCCGTCCGCTGCCGCGGCTCTGTCGCCGGCCGGCCCACGGAGTAGGGGCCTGGCCCCGGGCGGCGCCCCTCGGGGCGGCCGCCCGGGTGCTCCTCGGACTCAGCCGGAATGCAGCGGCGCGCCGGCAGCTGCCGCGTGGGCCCAGCGATGATCCGGCTTCCCCGACTCGAGGCGTTGCACCTCGTCGACGACGACGACCGACCGTGGTGCCTTGAACGCGGCGAGGCGCGTGCGGCAGTGCTCGGTCAGCTCCTCGGCGACGACGACCCGGCCCGGACGTGCCGCGACGACGGCGGTGACGCGCTCGCCCCAGCGCTCGTCGGGCACCCCCACCACCACCGCGTCGTAGATCGCAGGGTGCTCACGCAGGACCGCCTCGACCTCCTCGGGATGGATCTTCTCCCCACCCGAGTTGATCGTCGTCGAGCCCCGGCCGAGCAGCACGATGCGACCGTCGGCCGCGACCATGGCGTGATCGCCGGTGATGGCCCACCGCTCTCCGTCGATCACCGGGAACGTCGCCGCGGTGCTCTCGGGGTCGCCGTGGTAGCAGAGGGGGACGTGGCCGCGACGGGCGATGCGGCCCACGATCTCGGTGCCTGGAGCGACCGGCTGCATGTCGGCGTCGACCACCAGGGTGTGCGTCCGGGGTTCGAACGTCTGGGCGACGCTGCGGACGTCCATCCCCGGCGTGTGGACCGCCGACGCCTGCCCACCGGTCTCCGACGTGCCGTAGCTGTCGACCACGACGATCCACGGCAGGTGGCCGAGCAGCGAGCGGCGGACCGGTGCCGACAGGGTGGCGCCACCCGACAGGATCACTGTGAGGGCGTCGAGCTCCCAGCGGCGGGGTTCGGTGTCGAGGGCGGAGGCGAGCGGAGCGGCGATCGCGTCACCCACCAGGACGAGGGTGGAGATCTTCTCGGCATGGAGCAGGTCGAGGACACGGTCGGGGGAGAGCGTGGTGTCGGCGGAGAGCACAACCGTGCCGCCCCCGAAGAGCGTGAGGAACGCGAACCAGTGCGCAGTGCCGTGCATGAGTGGCGAGGCGGCGAGGACGCGGCTCGGGACCTCGGCCACCTGGTCGACGATCTCGTCGGGGTGGGAGATGGCGTCACCCCCACGGATCCCGCCGCCCATCGCGGCGAAGAAGATGTCGACGTGGCGCCACACCACGCCCTTCGGATCACCCGTGGTGCCGCCCGTGTACAAGACGTAGAGGTCGTCGTCGCCCCGGTCGACCGCGGGGACCGGCCCGGCGGCGTCGTCGAGCCAGGTCTCATAGGCGGTCCCTCGTTCGATCGCGTGCTCGATCTCGGGGAGGCGGCGGCGGACGACGTCGATGAGCGCCGCCGTCCCCGGCTCGTGCACGACCACCCGCGCACCGCAGTCGGCGAGCACGTGGTGCAGCTCGGCCAGTTGGTAGCGGTAGTTGACGTTGACGGGAACGGCCGCGAGCTTGAACGCGCCGAGCATGAGCTCGAGGTACTCGATGCCGTTGCGGAGAGCGATGGCGACGTGATCACCGCGGCCGACACCGGCAGCGGCGAGGGCGGATGCCACTCGATCGGCCCGCTGGTCGAGCTCGGCGTACGACAGACGGCGGTGCCCGCACACGACTGCCTCGCGGTCGGGCACCGTCGCCGCGACCCGCTCGAAGAGGTCGGCGAGGTTGAAGCTCATCGTGGCGACGGTAGTGGTCAGGGACAAGGGCCCCGGACGGTCCGGCTCTGTGCAACGGTGACAGGTGGTGTCGAGCCCACGTAGGAGGTGGCGGTTGCGGAGAGATCGACGGTCAGCTGAACCAGATGCGCTGGTGCTCGCGGCTCTGCGGGTGCACGAGCAGGGCGAAGCGGGCGACGGGGAAGAGCGCCAGCAGCAAGAAGTCGGGGTCGACGATGTAGCCGATGCCGAGGTCGACCAGCCGGAGCAGGAGCTCGAGCACACCGATGCCGGTGATGGCGACCGCCACGGCATAGCCCCACTTCTTGTCGTTGGCGATGCCGAAACCTCCAGCCGCGAGCGTCGCGGACGCGACGATCCACATCAGCTCCGACATCCCGACGCGGGCGCCGAACACCTCGTAGAGGTTCGACAACCCGAGCAGCGTCATCACCGCGCTGGCGTACAGGAGGAACACCGCGATCTGCAGCGTCTGCGGCTGATGCGGGTTGGTCCAACGGCGGGTCTCCATGGGTGACAGTCTGGCAGCGCTGGTGCTCGCCGCGGGTGCGGGAGCGCGGATGGCTCCGCTCACCGGTCTCCGACCGAAGCCCCTGTGTCCCGTCGACGGGGTGGCGCTCGTCGATCACGGCATCGAGCGCGTGGCCGAGGTCGTCGAACGCGTCGCCGTCAACGTGCACCACGGCCGTGACCAGATGGTCACTCACCTCGACGGGCGGGTGCACCTGTCGATCGAGGACCGGCCGGGGTTGGGCACGGCTGGCGGTGTGGCTGGGGTGGCTGGCTGGGCCGACCACGCCGACCTGGTCGTGGTCAACGGCGACATGTGGTGTCCCGGCGATCTCGGTCCGGTGGTCGAGGCGTGGGACCGCGAGCGGGTGCGCGTCGTGGTGGCTGGGGAACCCGAGCTCGGCCCGCGCAGCCGGATCGTCGCGTCCCTCATGCCGAACGAGGCCGTACGGCGGTTGCGCGTCGAGCCGAGTGGACTCTACGAGGTGTGCTGGGCGCCGTTGGCGCAGGCGGGAGCGCTCGATGTGGTCGGTTGGGATGGCCCGTTCGTCGACTGCGCCACGCCTCGGGACTACCTGGCGGCCAACCTGGCCGCCTCGGGCGGCATCTCGGTGGTGGGCGACGGTGCGGTGGTCGACGGCCACATCGAACGCACGGTGCTGTGGCCGGGTGCGGTGGTGGCCGCTGGTGAGCGCCTGGTGGATGCGATCAGGACCGGCCCTGAGGTCACCGTGTTGGTGCGGTGAGGGTCAGGCGCTGGTGTGGTCGATCGACCGTCGCCGACGCGGCGACGCGACAGCGGTGGCTTCGTGACCGGCGCGTAGTTGCCCACAGGCGGCATCGATGTCGGTGCCCCGGTTCTGTCGCACCGTGGCGTTGGTGCCGAGGGCCCGCAGACGGTCTCGGAACCAGCGCACCTGGGCGGGGGCTGAGCCCCTGACGGCATAGCCGGGCGTGGGGTTGAGGGGGATGAGGTTCACGTGGGCGCGAAGGGGCCGGGCGTAGTCGGCGAGCTGTTCGGCATCGAGAGCGGTGTCGTTCACCCCGTCGATGAGCGCCCACTCGAACGAGAGGCGTCGTCCCTTGGCCTCGAGGTACTCGTGGCACGCGTCGGCCAGCACCGCCAGCGGGTAGCGCCGGTTGATGGGCACCAGATCGTCGCGGCGGGCGTCGTCGGCGAGGTGGAGCGACACGGCGAGGTTCACCGGCAGGGCTTCGGTGGCCAATCGTCGGATCCCCGGGACCACGCCCACGGTGGAGACGGTGAGGTGGCGGGCGGAGATGCCCATGTCGCCGTGCAGCCGCTCGATCGCCCCCCAGGTGTTGTCGTAGTTCGCGAGCGGCTCGCCCATGCCCATGAAGACGATGTTGGAGACGCGTCGGGGGGCGGCGGCGCGACGGGCCAGGATCACCTGCTCCACGATCTCGCCCACCGACAGCTGGCGCTCGAACCCGGCTTGGCCGGTGGCGCAGAACGAGCAGGCCATGGCGCACCCGGCCTGGGTGCTGACGCACACGGTGGAGCGGTCGTCGTAGTGCATGAGCACGGTCTCGACCCGTGCCCCGTCATGCAGTTCCCACAGCCACTTGGCGGTGTCGCCACCGTCGCTGATCGACTCGGTGACCGGGCGCAGGGCTGGGGGGAGCATCTCGCCGAGGTGGCTCCGCATGGCGAGTGGGAGATCGGTGAGGTCGCTCGGCGCGACGCCGCGGCGGTAGAGCCCGTCCCACACCTGACGGACGCGGAACGCCGGCTGACCGTCGAGGACGGCTGCGATGTCGTCGCGCGTTGCGTCGTAGAGCCCGATCATCCCGCCAGGCTAACGGGGCGGCCCCGGCACCCAGCGGTAGCCTGGGGTCATGCCGACGCCTTCGTTCGAGGACCTGCCGCTCGAAGCGATCAGCCGGGCGGCGCACTACAACCACCACCACCGCAGCCTCGGGACCGGCGCAGCTCGGGCGGCGGTGTTCGGTGCGAGCGACGGGCTCGTCTCCAACGTGGCGCTCATCATGGGCGTGGCCGCGGCTGATCCGGCACCCGGCATGGTGCGCCTGGCCGGCATCGCCGGCCTCGTCGCGGGTGCCGTGTCGATGGCAGCCGGCGAGTACACATCGATGAAGGCGCAAGCCGAGCTCTTCGAGCGAGAGTTGCGGGTCGAGAGCCAGGCCCAGCGCGACAACCCCGGGCTCGAAACGCTCGAGCTGGTCAAGATCTACGAGTCGCGCGGCATGCCCGCCGCGTCCGCCCAGGAGCTGGCCGAGGCGGTGATGAGCGACCCGAAGGTGGCGCTCGAGGTGCACGCACGCGAGGAGCTCGGCATCGACCCGAGCGAGCTCGGCTCGCCGGTGGCCGCCGCTGCGTGGTCGTTCGGGAGTTTCGCCCTGGGTGCGATCCTGCCGCTCATCCCCTGGTTCATCGGTGGGGGAGATGGCGCGCTCATGGCGTCGATCGTGTTCGGGCTCCTCGGCGCCGCGGGCATCGGCGTCCTGGTCGGCCACTTCTCCGGACGCTCGATTCCCTTCGTCGCGGCGCGCCAGGCGCTCATCGCCACCGTCGCGGCGTTGGTCACCTACGGCATCGGCACGCTGGTGGGTACCGGCATCTGAGGCTCGACCTCGCGCTCGAACACGCGCACCTCGTGGTGCACGGTGAGCCCGAGTGACCGGTAGAGGCCGACCGCGGGGAGGTTGTCCGACTCTGTGTAGAGCATCACCTCGGCGAGTCCGCTTCGATGGAGGTGGTCGAACCCGGCGAGGACGAGGCGGCGCCCGAGCCCGGTGCCGGCGGCCGCGGGATCGACGGCGACCGCGAAGATCTCGCCGATGGGCGGCTCGAGGCCGGCGTGGACCTTCGTCCAGCAGAACCCGTCGATCGGGTCGCCGGCTTCGCTCGCCGGGTGCAGCAGGAAGCCCTCAGGATCGAACCAGGGCTCGTCGACCTGCGCGGTGAGCTCCGATCGGCCCCAGCCGCCCTGCTCTGGGTGCCAGTCGAACGCCGCGTTGTTCACGCGGAGCCACTCGTCGTCGTCGAAGCCGACCACGAACGGGCGGGTGTCGAGGGGCGGCTCGGGCGGCGGAGCGGGCAGCGATCGACGCATCTCCCATAGGGCACGGTCGCCTCCGAGCCCAGCGGATCGGGCGATGCGGGAGTGCTCGGGGGTGGGTTCGGGGACTCGCCACCGCACCGTTCCGCCGCCGGCTCGGGCGATGCTGGCGACGAGCTCGACCAACAGCGCGGTGGCCGTGTCGACTCCGAGTCGTCCGGTGCCGGCCGACAGTTCGATCTCCCAGCCCGGGCGTCCCCGCTCGGCCCGGCCGACCGCTCCGTCGAGCGTGACGGTGGCGGTGGTGGCAGCTGGACGGTCGGTCGGTTCGCTCTGGTGACCCATCGGCGGCAACCTATCGGCGGTCCGAGACGACGCCCCGCGACGGATGAGGCGGCCAGACCGAAGGTGACGTCTGTCACGAAACGGGAATTCTTGACGCTCTGTGCAGCAAGGCTTGACCGGACGTTGTACAGTCGTCTTTGCCAGGTCCCGCCACCTGGCACAAGGTGACCCGGGATCCGCCGCCTGAGGTCACCCGACCGGCGCTCCTTCGGGGGCGCCGGTTCGCGTTCCGGCCCAGGTCGGGCGCGTTCACGCCATGCGGCGCAGCAGACGGTTGAGGCGACGGCCGGCGCTGCGCAGCGACCGCTCGATCTCGTCGAGGTCGATGGTGATGTCCTCGCGATCGCTGTCCCGATACTCGTTGGCGATGGCTGCCAGGCGCTGCGTGAGCTCGCTGAGCGTCGTCGCCGCTGACGAGAGCTGGGATTCGTGTTCGTGCATCGTCCGATCTTCCCCCACCGCAGCGCCCGCCGATACCGATGGGCCATGGTGAGGCCCGCCCGGTACCGTGGCGGCCGCATGAGCGACCGCCATCTGTCCCCCGAACCGCGCCTGTCCCCCGCACCGCGCCTGGCGCCCGCCACCTCGGCCAACGAGGTGGGGCCGTGCTGAGCCGCCTCGACCTGCGTGGGGTCGCCGATGCCGATCTCGCCGTTCGTCTGCCGCGGCCCGAGATGGCGGGCGAGGGTCCGGTCGCGGCCGTGCGCGCCATCCTCGCCGACGTCCGCCAGCGTGGCGATGCCGCGCTCGTCGAGCTCACCGAGCGGTTCGACGGGGTGCGCTCCGACCACCTCCGGGTGCCGGCCGACCACTTCACCGACGCCCTCGCCGCGGTCGCCCCCGAGGTGAGAGCAGCCCTCCAGGCGGCCGCCGAGCGGGTGCGTCTCCACCACCAGACCCAGGTGCGGGCCGATGTCACCCACTCCCACGACGGCATCACCGTCGAGGCCCTCGTCCGGCCGGTCGGCCGAGCCGGCATCTACGTGCCGGGGGGGCGCGCCGCCTACCCCAGCACCGTCGTGATGACAGCCATCCCCGCTCAGGTCGCCGGGGTGGCCGAGATCGCCCTGTGCGTGCCGCCCGATCGCACCACCGGCCGCATCGCCGACGTCACCCTCGCTGCCGCCGCGATCGCGGGGATCGACGAGGTCTACGCCGTCGGAGGCGCCCAGGCCATCGCCGCCCTCGCCTACGGCACCGACAGCATCCCCGCCGTCGACGTCATCGCCGGGCCGGGCAGCGTCTACGTCGCCATCGCCAAGCGCGAGGTCGCCGACCACGTCGGCATCGCCGCTGCGTTCGCCGGACCGTCCGAGGTGGTTGTCATCGCCGACGACACCACCCCGGTCGACTTCGCCGCCATCGACGTCATCCTCCAGGCCGAGCACGGTCCCGACGGCCTCGCCTGGCTCATCACCTGGTCCGACACCGCCGCCGACGCCATCGACGCGGCCATCGACCGCCTCGTCGCCGTCGCCCCCCGGCGC
This sequence comes from Acidimicrobiia bacterium, assembly GCA_016649895.1. Classification (GTDB taxonomy): domain Bacteria; phylum Actinomycetota; class Acidimicrobiia; order Acidimicrobiales; family SKKL01; genus Actinomarinicola. The sequence goes on from JAENWR010000010.1 coordinate 29,011, forward strand.
GCCGACATCTCCGAGACACTCGAGAGCGGTGGCCGCCTGGCGCTGGTCGACGGGCCCGAGCAGGCCATGGCCGTCGCCAACCTCATCGCCCCCGAGCACCTCGAGCTGCTGTGCGAGGACCCTGCTGGTCTGCTGCCGCTCGTCCGCAACGCCGGGGCCGTGTTCTGCGGGCCGCTCTCGCCGGCTTCCATCGGCGACTACATCGCCGGCCCCAGCCATGTCCTGCCCACCGACGGCACGGCGCGGTTCTCGAGCGCCCTCACGGTGTCCGACTTCACCAAGGACATCCACGTCGTCACCGTCGACCCCGACGGTTTCGACGCCGTGGCCGACCACGTCGTGGCCATCGCCGGCGCCGAGGGCCTCGACGCCCACGCCGAGTCGATCCGGCTCCGTCAGCGGTCGCGGTGAGCACCGAGGCCGCGGCCGGCCGGCGGCCCGCACCGCGCGACGATCTCGTCGCCATGGAGGGGTACCACTCTCCCCAGGTCGACGTCGCGGTGCGGCTCAACACCAACGAGTCGCCGCTCGGCCCGCCCGAGGCGTTCGTTCGCGAGCTGGGCGCTGCCATCGCCGGCATCGAGTGGAACCGCTACCCCGACCGGGCCGCCACCGGGCTGCGCACCGCTATCGGCGGGCTCCACGGCCTCGGGCCCGAGCAGATCTTCGCTGCCAACGGGTCGAACGAGGTGCTGCAGTCGCTCTGTCTCGCCTACGGCGGCCCGGGCCGCCGGGTGGTCACGTTCGAGCCGACCTACGCGCTGCACAGCCACATCGCACGGGTCACCAGCACCGAGGTGGTCACGGGCCGCCGCACCGACGACTTCGCCATCGACCTCGACGAAGCTCGCCGCACCATCGAGTCGGCCCAGCCCACCATCACCTTCCTCTGCTCTCCCAACAATCCAACGGGGATGGTCGAGCCCGAGGAGGTCGTGCGGGCGGTCGTCGACATGGCCACCGCCGTCGGCAGCCTGGTGGTCGTCGACGAGGCCTACGGTCAGTTCGCGCCGTGGTCGGCCCTGGCGCTGCTCGACGAGGAGCGGCCCCTCGTGGTCACCCGCACCTACTCCAAGACCTGGGCGATGGCCGGCGCCCGCCTCGGCTACATGGCCGGCCCCACATGGGTGGTCGACCAGCTCGACAAGGTGGTCCTGCCCTACCACCTCGACGCCGTCACCCAGCTGGCCGGGACCATTGCGGTCGCCCACCTGGCCGAGATGGAAGCGCGCGTCGCTACCCTCGTCGAGGAGCGTGGTCGGGTGGTCGCCGCCCTCGACGACCTGCCGGTCACGGTGTGGCCGTCGGGCGCCAACTTCGTCCTCTTCCGCCCCGATGCTCTCGACGGCGACCACGTGTGGTCCCAGCTCATCGACCGGTCGGTCCTCATCCGCAACTGCGCCTCCTGGCCCGGCCTCGACGGCTGTCTGCGCATCACCATCGGCACCCGCGACGAGGATGACGCCTTCCTCGCCGCCCTCACGGAGATCCTCACATGACCAGCCTCGGCCCCGACAGCCCCGCATCTCGTTCTGCCACTCGGCGGCGGGTCACCAAGGAGACCTCGATCGACATCTCGATCGACCTCGACGCCACTGCCGGCGGAGTGGTCGAGGTGTCGACCGGCCTGCCGTTCTTCGACCACATGGTCTCCCAGCTCGGGCACCACGGCGGGTTCGACCTCAAGGTGATCGCCACCGGCGACCTCGAGATCGACGCCCACCACACCGTCGAGGACACCGGGATCCTGCTCGGCGAGGCGTTCGCCGAGGCGCTCGGCGACAAGGCCGGTGTACGACGTTTTGCCTCCAATCGGGTGCCGCTCGACGAGGCGCTCATCGACATCGCACTCGACCTGTCGGGCCGGCCGTACCTCCACTACGCCATCGACCCGCCCGGCGAGAAGATCCTGGGCGATCCACCGTTTGATCCCCAGCTCACCGAGGAGTTCTGGCGGGCGTTCATCACCTCGGCTGCCATCACGCTCCACCTCGAGCTGGTGCGCGGCAAGAACACCCACCACATCATCGAGGCCACGTTCAAGGGCGTCGCCCGGTCGCTGCGCGACGCGGTGCGCGTCGAGGTCGAGGGCGGTGTCGTGCCATCGACGAAGGGCACCTTGTGATCCCTGCACCTTCCACGGGCGATCGGCCGCTGGTGGCCGTCCTCGACTACGAGATCGGCAACCTCCGCTCGGCCCAGAAGGGGCTCGAGCGCGCCGGCGCCGACGCCCGCCTCACCGCCGACCCCGGCCTCATCGCCGCCGCCGCCGCCGTGGTGCTCCCCGGGGTGGGCGCGTTCGGACGGTGCATGGAAGCGCTGCACCGCACGGGTCTCGCCGACATCGCGGTCGACGCTGCGGCATCGGGCCGCCCGTTCCTCGGCATCTGCGTTGGCATGCAGCTCATGTACGAGGGCTCCGACGAATCACCTGGGGTGCCGGGACTCGACATCCAGCCCGGCACCATCCGGCGACTCCCCGCCGGGGTGAAGCACCCGCAGATGCAGTGGAACATCCTGCGTCCCACCCGGCCGTCGGCGCTCCTCGACGGACTGCCCGATCCGGCGTGGGTGTACTTCGTGCACTCCTACGCCGCCGAGGACGGCGACGACACGGTGGCGCACTGCGACTACGGCGGGCCCGTCGTGGCCGCCATCGAGCGGGGCACCGTGAGCGCCACCCAGTTCCACCCGGAGAAGTCGGGCGACGTCGGCCTGGCCCTCCTGGCCAACTGGGTCGAGCGCGTGCGCGTCGGAGTGGCGGCCTGATGGACCTGTTCCCCGCCATCGACATGCTCGACGGTCGCGTCGTGCAGCTCGTGCAGGGCGACTTCGACTCGGGCACCGTCCACGGCAACGATCCCGTCGCCGTGTCGCTCGGCTTCGAGGCCGCCGGCTGCCCGTGGATCCACTGCGTCGACCTCGACGCCGCCAAGACGGGAGAGCCCCGCAACCGCCACCTCATCGCCGCGGTCGTCGAGGCGGTCTCGATCCCGGTGCAGGCCAGTGGGGGAGTGCGCGACGACGATGCTGCCCGCGCTCTCTTCGACATCGGGGTCAACCGGGTCGTGATCGGCACCGCGGCGCTCGAGGACCCATCGCTCATCGAACGGGTGGCCGCCCGCCAGCGCGTGGCTCTGGGTCTCGACGTCCGGGGCCGCGAGGTCGCGGTGCGTGGCTGGACGGAGGGCTCGGGCCTCGACTGGGCCGACGTGCTCGCCGAGCTGTCCGGGGCCGGTGCCGAGGCCGTCATCGTCACCCAGATCGATCGCGAGGGGCTCATGGGCGGTCCCGACATCGAGGGCCTCTCCGAGGTGCTGGCGGCCACCACGCTCCAGGTCGTCGCCTCGGGCGGCGTGTCAAGCATCGACGATCTCCGTGCCCTCGACGCCATCGAGGTCGACGGGCGCCGGCTGTCCGGAGCGGTGGTCGGCACCGCCATCTACGAGCGAGCCGTCCCCGTTGCCGAGGCAGTGGAGGTGCTGCGATGCGCGCCGCACGCGTGATCCCGTGCCTCGACGTCCACGCCGGACGGGTTGTCAAGGGCACAAACTTCGTCGATCTGCGCGACGCGGGCGACCCCGTCGAGCTGGCGACCCGCTACGACCTCGAGGGCGCCGACGAGATCATCTTCCTCGACATCACCGCCTCGTCGGACGAGCGCGACACCATCGTCGACCTCGCTCGGCGGGTGGCCGAACAGGTGTTCATCCCGTTCACCATCGGAGGCGGCATCCGCAGCGTCGACGATGCTCGCAAGCTCCTGCGCGCCGGGGCCGACAAGGTCTCGGTGAACACCGCGGCCATCGAACGGCCCGTGCTCATCGCCGAGCTGGCCGAAGAGTTCGGGGTGCAGTGCGTGGTCGTGGCCATCGACGGCCGGCGGGTCGACGACGCGTCGACATCGCTCGGCGACGTCCCCACCGGCTTCGAGGTGTTCACCCACGGCGGCCGCCGTCCCACGGGCATCGACGTCGTCGAGTGGGCCCAGCGGGCCGAAAAGCTCGGTGCCGGCGAGATCCTCCTCACGTCGATGGACCGCGACGGCACCCGCGAGGGGTTCGACCTGTTGATGACCCGTGCCGTGGCCGATGCCGTGAACGTGCCCATCATCGCCTCGGGTGGCGTCGGCACCCTTGAGCACCTGGTCGACGGGATCGTCGAGGGCGGTGCCGACGCGGTGCTCGCCGCGTCGATCTTCCACTTCGGTGAGCACAGCGTGGCCGAGGCCAAGGCGTTGATGTCCGAATGTGGGGTCACGGTGCGCCCCATCTGAGATGTCGTCGCCGGCCGAGCCAACCGGTACCGTCCACCCGATGAGCACCCCCCAGGCCACCCGATGAGCACCCCCCAGGGCGCAGGCCTCTCCGGCGACGACAAGCTGCCCATCAAGATGCTGAACGACCGCATCCTCGTGACGATCGACAGCCCCGAGGGCGAGCGTCGGTCGTCGGGCGGCATCCTCATCCCGGCCACGGCGCAGCAGGCGAAGCGCCTCACCTGGGCTGGCGTGGTGGCGGTGGGACCCAACGTGCGCTCGATGGAGCCGGGCGACCAGGTGCTCTTCAACCCCGAGGACCGCTACGAGGTCGAGGTCCGCGGCGACGACTACATCATCTTGCGCGAGCGCGACATCCACGCCGTGGCCGCCACGCGCCTGGCCGAAGGCAGCACCGGCCTGTACCTCTGACCGCCTCAGCCGGCGGGGTCGATGGGTGGCGGGGTGCGGGTGCTGATCTGCAGCCGGTTCCACACGTTGATGGTGGCGATGGCGAAGAGCAGGTTTCCCACTCCCTCGGCGCCGAACTGGACGATGGCTTCGTCCCACGTCGCGTCGGTGACGCCCTGCTCGCCGAGGCGGGTCACCTCGTCGGTGAGAGCGAGGAGCGCCCGTTCCTGCGCGTCGAAGAAGGGCGCGTCGTGCCAGGTGGTGACGGCGGTGACCTTCCGGGGGTCGGCCCCGCGGCGCAGCCAGTCGGTGACGTGCATGTCGAGGCAGAAGGCGCAACCGTTGAGGATCGATGCCCGCACCTTCAGCATCTCGTAGTGCATCGGGTCGACGTGTCGGCGGTTGTACCGCTCCATCTCAGTGACGCCCGTGAAGGCGTCGGGGACGAGGTCGCGCAGCGACACGCGCGGTTTCATGGTGCCTCCATCGGGTCGTCGGTCGTGCTCCCCTGTCTACTCCCCGGGAGATGGTCTGGCGCGGGGCGCTATGGTCGCCGTGTTCGCAATTGGACGGGGTGTCATAGATGACGAGCGCAGGCGTGTCACAGCGGGTGGCGCCTGAGGTGCATCAGATCGACGAGCGTTCGGAGGATCTCGCCTTCGATCCGGCGCCGTCGTGGACCACGTCCGAGGCCGACGTCGTGGTCAGCGCGGCCACCGGCCGTCGCTCCCACGTCGACGGATGGGGTGTGGGTTCGACCCTCGCGGCTGCGGTACTGCGCTCACCCCGCACCGCGGTGGCCCGGATCGGGTTGGTGGTGGCGTCGATGACCGGCGTGGCTGACCGCGGCGACCCGGCCGTGCTCGTCGTAGGTGATGTCGGTGGTCGATCCCTGGCGCACCACCCGAACGGGCAGATCGCCTTCGCAGGTCGTCTCGATGGTGCCGGCATCGGGTCGGTGCCAGCGCATCACCGTGCCGTCGAGGACCTCGACGGTGGTGACGCGCCCGGCGGGGGTCGTCTCGGTGATGGTGCCGTGGGCGCCGTCGAGCCGTCGGATCCACGTGCGATCACCGATGCGCAGGTGCTCCTCGACCGCCGCTCCCGGCCCGCTGCGTCGCTCTCGGGCCAGCACCAGGCTCCGGCCGTTCTCGGTCGACCACGTGTACCTGAAGGGCGAGAACATGGGCACCAGGGGCCAGGGACTGCTCAAGCGGGTCAACAACTACGTCTACGAGACCCAGTGGAACACCGAGGACAAGCCGAACCACCCCGAGACCGAGTGCCGCAAGGTCGAGAACGTCGACGAGGAGTGCCTCGATCGGTTGACGAAGCCGGGAACGCCGCTCGGCACCTGGGGTGTCGACTACGGGTGGCCGTGGGAGACGGGGCGGATCCCGGTCGCGAGGAACGTCTGCTACGACGCGGTGTGGGACGCGCTCGACGAGTGTGCCGGGCCCGGCGGCTGGGAGTACGGCGACAGCGACACGGGCGAGGGTCCCGGTGTTCTGGAGTCGATCTATCGCACGACCAGCGAAGCCGCGTACTGGATCCCTTCCGCCATGAAGTCGGCGGCGGATGCCTGGCGCGACTGGTGATCTCCTCCCGTTGGAACATCGCAACCCTCCGGGAGGTCGGGTCGCTGGCTCCTACGATGGAACGATGACCGTGGCCACCCCCATCCCCGTCGACGACGCGGAGCTCGCCGAGATCCACTACGGCGCCGACGGTCTCGTCGCTGCCATCATCCAACAGGACGGCACCGGCAAGGTGCTGCAGCTGGGGTGGATGAACGAGGAGTCCGTGCGCCTCACCTTCGACACCGGGCGCATCTGGTTCTGGAGCCGTTCGCGCCAGGAGCTGTGGTGCAAGGGCGAGACCTCGGGCAACCGGATGTACCTCCGCGAGGCCCACCTCGACTGCGACGGCGATGCACTGCTCTTCGTCGTCGAGCAAGAGGGCCGAGGGGCCTGCCACACCGGGCAGTTGAGCTGCTTCTTCAGGAGCTTCGGTGCTGCAGCCGAGTAGGGCCGAGTTCCACCAGCTGGCCCGCACCCACACCGTGGTTCCGGTGTGGCGCGAGCTGCTGGCCGACCTGATCACCCCGGTCGCCGCGTTCGCCCGTCTGTGCGGCGACGAGCAGCCGGGGTTCCTGCTCGAATCGGTCGAGCACGGCGAGCGGTGGAGCCGTTGGTCGTTCGTCGGCCGCAACCCCATCGGCACCATCACGTCCCGTGGCGGCACCGTCACCATCGACGGAGATCTGCCCGACGACCTCCCCGTGGCCGATGGTGTCCTCGCCACCCTCGAAGCGCTCCTCGACCGGTACCGGTCGCCGTCGCTGCCGAACCTGCCGCCGCTGCACGGCGGGGTGGTCGGCCACCTCGGCTACGACGTGGTGCGCGAGGTCGAGCACCTCCCGCACGTGCCCACCGACGATCGCGGCCACCCCGATGCCGTCCTGTCGGTCATCGGCGAGCTCGCGGCGTTCGACCACTGGCGCCAGCGGGTCACCCTCATCGAGAACGTCATCGTCCCGGCCGACGTCTCCGACGACGACCTCGACGCGCGCTACGACGACGCGGTCGCTCGGCTCGACCAACTGGCACTCGACGGGGCGCGCCCCCTCGACGAGCCCCTCGTCGAACCGCCCGACGGCGACGAGCTCCCCGAGTTCACCTCCACCATGGGGGGCGAGCAGTACGAGCGTGCTGTCGAGGTGGCCCGCGAGCACATCTTCGCCGGCGACGTCTTCCAGGTGGTTCTGTCGCAGCGGTTCGACGTGCAGCTCGACGCCGAGCCGTTCGACGTGTACCGGGTGCTGCGCCAGATCAACCCCAGCCCCTACATGTTCTTCATCCGCCAACCCGGCCTCACCCTCGTGGGCTGCTCACCGGAGCCGATGGTGCAGCTCCTCGACGGGCGGGTCATCTCGCGCCCCATCGCCGGCACCCGTCGGCGGGGCACCACCGAGGAGGACGACCGTCGCCTCGGTGCCGAGCTGCGCGAGCACCCGAAGGAGGTCGCCGAGCACGTGATGCTGGTCGATCTGGCGCGCAACGACGTGGGTCGGGTGGTCACCTTCGGCACCGAGCGGGTCGACGAGATGATGATCCTCGAGCGCTACAGCCACGTCATGCACCTCACCTCGCAGGTGTCGGGCGAGCTGGCCGAGGGCCGCACCCCCATCGACGTGCTGCGGGCCACCCTCCCCGCCGGCACCGTGTCGGGTGCGCCGAAGGTGCGAGCGATGGAGATCATCGACGAGCTCGAGCCGGTGAAGCGAGGGCCATACGCCGGAGTGGCCGGCTACATCGACTTCTCCGGCAACATCGACACCGCCATCGCCATCCGCACCATGATCATCGGCGACGACGGCGTGGCGTCGGTGCAGGCCGGCGCCGGCCTGGTGGCCGACTCGGTGCCCGAGCACGAAGACCTCGAGTGCCGCAACAAGGCCCGGGCCCTGCTCGTGGCCATCCCGCCCGCCCGGCGGATGACCGCCCTACGCCGCAAGGACCGCTCATGACCCAACTCGACCTGGCCGGCCAGCTGCAGCTCCTGCGCGAGGGTGCCGGCGCGGTGCGCATCGAGCGCGACGTGGTGCGCGCCACTGGTGACGCGGTGCTCGAGTTCCTCCAGGGCCAGGTGAGCCAGGACATCGAGTCGCTGGTCGTCGGGCGTTCGGCGTGGTCGTTCGTGCTCCAGCCTCAGGGCAAGGTCGACGTGTGGTTCCGGATCACGCGCATCGCACCCACCGCTTTCGTGCTCGACACCGACGCCGGCTGGGGCCAGGCGCTCATCGCCCGTCTCGAGCGCTTTCGGTTGCGCACGCCGGTCGAGTTCGAGCTGCTCGACTGGTCGGCCATCGCCGTGCGCGGTGTGGCGGCCCCCGCGCCTCTGGCGCCGCCCGACACCGATGACGGCATCGTGGTGCCCGTCGAACAAGTCGGATGGACGGGCTGGGATGTCCTCGGTCCGGCACCGGGAATCTCCGAGGGTGCGACCGAGTGCTCCGACGAGGCGCTCGAGGCGCTGCGGATCGAGGCCGGAATCCCCCGCATGGGCTCCGAGATCGACGAGTCGACGATCCCGGCCGAGGCCGGGGTGGTGCCCATCTCGGTCAGCTTCACCAAGGGCTGCTACACGGGCCAGGAGCTCGTCGCCCGCATCGACTCACGGGGCAGCAAGACCCCGCGGCGGCTGGTGGGGCTCGTCGTTGAGGGCTCCGAGCCGCCGGTGCCTGGCTCGTCCATCAAGCTCGACGGATCCGACGTGGGTCGTGTCACCAGCGTGGCGCCCATGGGCAGCCATGGCGGTCCCGTGGCGCTGGCCTACCTTGTGCGCGCCGTCGACACCCCGGCCGAGGCGTCGGTCACTGGCGCCACCGACCTCGTACGAGCCACCGCGCTCGCCCTCCCCATCGCCATGGCGTGATCATGCACCTCCGGTGACCCACTACGACGTGCTCGGCGTGCCTCGTGGCGCCACCCACGACGAGCTGCGCCGCGCCTACCTGGCGCTCGCCCGGGCCCACCACCCCGACCACCATGCCGGCTCGACCGATGCCGAGCGCACCGCCGCCGAGCGACGCATGCGCGCCATCAACGAGGCGTGGCGCGACATAGGCGATCCAGAACGTCGGCGCCGCTACGACGAGCAGCTCGACCGGGGACCCACCGCCGCCACGGTCGAGGAGGAGCCCGCTCGAACCTGGCGGCCGTTCGACGGCACATGGGACCTCGACCCCGACGATCTCGACGAACGTCTCGACGACTCCGACGCCCGTCGACCCGCCGCGGCCAGGCTCCTTGCCGTCGGCCCGGCCGCGGCGCTCGTGGTGGGCCTGGCCACGGCGTTCCTCGGGCTCATCACCCAGATCCGTGCCGTCCTCGCACTCGGCTTCATCGGCATCGCCATCGGGGTGCTCCTGTTCCTCGCCGCACCGTTGGCGGTCATCCTCGACAGCCGCCGTCACGACCGTCTCTGACCAGCGGCTCGGTGGGTAGTGTGCGCCCATGTCGAGGACCGTCACGCTCGCCAAGTTGCCCCTCAAGCCCGGAACCCGCGACGAGTTCATCGCTGCGTTCGGCTCGATGTTCCCGGTGGTCGCCGGGGAGGACGGCACCGTGATCTACGCGCTCCACACCGACGACAAGGATCCCGACCTCGTCTGGATCTACGAGCTGTACGCCGACGAAGCGGCGCTCGCCACGCACATGGCGAGCGACGGGTTCGCCACGGCCTTCGCGGCGTTCGGTGGGTTCGTTGCCGAAGGCGCCGAGCTGATCCGCATGACGCCGGTGCAGGCCGAGGGCTTCGAGATCTAGATCACGTGGCGACCTACCTCGATGCCATCCTCGCCCTGCACCGCGCCGCGGCCGCAGCCGACGACCGCGACCCCGGGTGGCTGCGCTCCCAGGCCGAGGCCTCCGCGTCGCCGCGGGGCTTCCGCTCGGCACTCGTCGAGTCCGATGGCCTCGCGGTCATCGCCGAGGTGAAGCGCAGATCGCCGTCGAAGGGCGATCTCCACGTCGACCTCGATCCACAGGTCCTCGCTCGTTCGTACGCCGCCGGCGGCGCCTCCTGCCTGTCGGTGCTCACCGATGTCGAGCACTTCGGCGGATCGCCCGCCGACCTGGCCGCGGCGCGCGATGCCACCGAGCTGCCCGTGCTCCGCAAGGACTTCACCGTGTCGGGCCTCGACGTGTGCGACGCCCGGCTCATGGGCGCCGATGCCGTCCTGCTCATCGCGGCGGCGCTCGACGATGCCGAGCTGGCCGAGCTGCACGCCCTGGCCACGGCGCTCGACCTCGCCGTCCTCGTCGAGATCCACGACGAAGCCGAGCTCGACCGGGCGCTCGCCATCGACGCCGACCTCATCGGGGTGAACCAGCGCGACCTCGACACCTTCGAGGTCGACGCCGAGCGGGCGGTGCGCATGGCGCCGCTCATCCCCCCGAACGTCGTGCGCGTGGCCGAGTCGGGGGTGCGTGGCCCCGACGACGCCCGGCGCCTCGCCGACGCCGGCTACGACGCGGTCCTGGTGGGGGAGAGCCTGGTCACCGCGGGCGATCCCGAGGCCGCGGTTCGGGCCATGCGGGCGCAGCCGGCTCGACGGCTCGACGGCTGATCCGCGACGCCCGCTGGCCCCGGAAGTCGGGGGTTCGGCCGGCCAGGCGGTAGCTTCGGGCCGTGTTCGTCAAGATCTGCGGGATCACCAGTGAGGACGACGCGCTCCTCGCCGTGGCGATGGGTGCCGACGCCATCAGCTTCGTCTTCGCCCCCTCGTCGCGGCAGGTGGCGGCGGGGCACGTGCGCGACATCGTTCGCCGTCTGCCGCCCGAGATCCTCACGCTCGGTGTGTTCCGTGACGAGTCACCGCAGCGGGTCGTCGAACAGGTGCAGCTCGCTGGGCTTGCCGGTGTGCAGCTCCACGGGCACGAGACGCCTGACGACGCCAAGTGGATCCGGTCGCGGGTCGGGTTCCTGATCCAGGCATTCCCCGCCGGCTCCGAGGCATTGCGTCGTGCCGACGAGTGGGGGGCCGACGCCATCATCGTCGACTCGCCCACGCCCGGTTCCGGCCAGGTCTTCGACTGGTCGCTCGCCGAGGGCGCACCGTCGGGTCGCCGGGTCATCCTCGCCGGCGGCCTCACCCCCGACAACGTCGCCGACGCCATCGCCAAGGTGCGCCCGTGGGGTGTCGACGTCTCGACGGGCGTCGAGGCCGAACCTGGTCGCAAGGACCCCCGCAAGCTGAGAGCATTCATCGCGGCGGCCAAGGCCGCCGAGGTCCCCGATCAACCAGAGCGCACCGGGGCGCTCTACGACTGGCAAGAGGAGGGTGGATGAGCGCAACGCCGGTCGATCCGACCGATGGGAGCGGCCTCACATCGTTGATGGGAGAACCCGAACGAGGCCGGTTCGGCCCCTACGGCGGCCGCTTCGTCCCCGAGACGCTCGTCCCCGCATGCGAGGAGCTCGAGGTGGCCTTCACCACCGCCTGGGCCGATCCCACCTTCCACGCCGAGCTCGACGGCCTGCTCTCCAGCTACGCCGGACGCCCCTCGCCGCTCACCGCGTGTACCCGCCTCTCCGAGCAGCTCGGGCTCACCCTGCTGCTGAAGCGCGAAGACCTCAACCACACAGGCTCGCACAAGATCAACAACGTGCTCGGCCAGGCGCTCCTGGCCCGCCGCATGGGCAAGAAGCGCCTGGTGGCCGAGACGGGTGCCGGGCAGCACGGGGTCGCCACCGCCACCGCTGCTGCACTGTTCGGTATGTCGTGCACCGTCTACATGGGCGAGGTCGACATCGAGCGCCAGGCGCTCAACGTGTTCCGCATGCGGCTTCTCGGGGCCGATGTGAAGCCGGCATCGTCGGGCAGTCGCACGCTCAAGGACGCTGTCAACGAGGCGATGCGCGACTGGGTCGCCACCGTCGAGGAGACCCACTACTGCCTCGGCTCGGCGATGGGCCCGCACCCGTACCCGTGGATGGTGCGCGAGCTCCAGCGCGTCATCGGCATCGAGGCGCGTCAGCAGTGCCTCGACCTCATCGGCGCCGACCCCGACGTGGTCACCGCCTGCGTCGGTGGCGGCTCCAACGCCATCGGCATCTTCTCGGGGTTCGTCGACACCGGCGCCGAGCTGGTCGGCGTCGAGCCCGCTGGTGGGAAGGCCATCGGACAGGGCGTCCCCGGCGTCGTCCACGGGATGCTCTCCTACCTCCTGCAGGACGAGTGGGGGCAGGTGGTCGAGGCCCAGTCGATCTCCGCGGGCCTCGACTACCCGGGGGTCGGACCCGAGCACGCCTACCTCGCCGACCTCGGGCGGGCGCGCTACGAGCAGGTCACCGACGCCGAGGTCATCGACGCCTTCCAGCTCTTGTCTCGCACCGAGGGCGTCATCCCGGCGCTCGAATCGGCGCATGCGCTCGCCTGGGTGAGCCGCGCCCGTGACGAGCTGGCGGGCCGGGTCGTCCTGCTCAACCTCTCGGGCCGCGGCGACAAGGACGTGGCCCAGATGATGGACATCCTCGGATGAGCGCCGACACCGGCACCGCCGCAGCGACCACGCCCGTCGGATCCCTCGAGGCTCACCTGAGGGCTTGCCGGGCCGAGGGCCGAAAGCTGCTCATCCCGTACCTCACCGCCGGCTACGGCGCCGAGTGGACCCGCCTCATCGAGGAGGTGGCCGCCGCGGGCGCCGACGCCATCGAGATCGGCATCCCGTTCTCCGACCCGGTCATCGACGGACCCACCGTCCAGCTCTCCACTGCCGCTGCGCTCCGGGCCGGCACCACGCCGGGCGTGGTGCTCGACGCCGTCGAAGGGCTCGATGCCGGGGTCCCGCTGGTCACCATGACCTACTACAACATCTTGTTCCACATGGGCCTCAAGCGCTTCGCCGAGGGCCTCACCCGCGCCGGCATCAGCGGCGCCATCGTCCCCGACCTCCCCCTCGAGGAGTCCGGGCCGTGGACCACCGAGGCCGACGCAGCAGGCGTCGAGACCGTCCTCCTCGCCGCCCCCACCGGCTCCGACGAGCGCCTGGCCCGCGTCTGCGAGCGCTCGCGGGGCTTCGTCTACGGCGTCGGACTCGTCGGCATCACCGGCGAGCGGGCGCAGCTGGCCGAGAGCGCCACCACGATCGCCCGTCGCCTCAAGGCCATCACCGACAAGCCGGTCGCCATCGGCCTGGGCATCTCCACGCCAGATCAGGCGGCCGAGGTGGCCCAGGTCGCCGACGGGGTGGTGGTGGGCTCCGCCATCATCCGCCAGCTGATCGACAACGGGTTCGACGCGTGCGTCGACTTCGTCGGGCAACTCCGTGCCGGTCTCGACCGTGGCTGACCTCCAGAGCCCTCCAGAGGCGCCTGAGGGAGCCTGTGAGCTCTGCGAGGCGGCGCGGTTCACGCACTGGTACCACGAGGACGAGCGCTGCTGGGTGGCCGACTGCGAGGTGTGCTCGGTGCCGATGGTCGTCTGGCAGCACCACGGGGCCGAACCCCCACCCAACGAGATCGAGGCGATGCTGGCGAGCCTGTCGGCGGTGGCCACCGAGCGCTTCGGGGCCGACGGCTTCGAGATCGACCGCACGATGCGCCAGGTGCCGTCGCACTTCCACGCCCACGCCCGCGACGCCCACTGGTGGGCCGAACGCATGAGCCGACCCATGTCGCGCTACACCGGCGTCGGCACCCCCCGCACCACCCGTTAGGGGCCGTCGCCACCGGGGATACGGTGGCCGACGATGACCGATCCCACCGCTTCCCAGGCTGGGCCGAGCGTGTACGAGCGTGTCGGCTGCCAGCCGTTCTTCGATGCCCTGGTCGACCGCTTCTACGATGCGGTCGAGGCCGATCCCGTGCTCGAGCCCATGTACCCGTCCGACGACATGGCGGGCGCCCGGGCCCGCCTCGCGGGGTTCCTCGCCCAGTACTGGGGCGGCCCTACCCACTACAGCGACGAGCGGGGCCATCCCCGCCTGCGGATGCGCCACAATCCGTTCACCATCGGCCCGATCGAGCGCGAGCACTGGCTGGCGCACATGCTGGGGTCGGTGCGGATGGCCGATCTGGCTGTCGACGTCTCCGAGCAGATGGTGGCCTACTTCGAGGCCGCGGCCACCGCGATGGTCAACTCGCCCATCCGCGTCGCTGGCCCCGAGGCCGGCAATGCTTGACTTTGCGGGCCTGATCAGGTCGCGTGGGGACAACTGGCCCGGTTCCACCCATCCCGCCGGGCCTTGAGGAGGACACACACATGAACAAGTCCGAGCTGGTCGCCGCCGTCGCTGCCCGAGCCGAGCAGAGCCAGAAGGACGTCGACGACACCGTCGCCGCGTTCTTCGAGGTCGTGGCCGAGGCCATCGCCAAGGGTGAGAAGGTGACGATCCCCGGCTGGATCTCGTTCGAGCAGACCGACCGAGCCGCCCGCACGGGTCGCAACCCCGCCACCGGCGAGACCTTGCAGATCCCGGCATCCAAGGCGGCCAAGGTGTCGGCCGGGTCGAAGCTCAAGGCTGCGGCCAAGGGCTGATCCCCCGGGTCCTGCCCGGACCCATCACTGCTGTGCCCCCGGAGCGGTCTCGTGGCCGCTCCGGGGCGCGTCAGGGCCGGTAGGGTCCGGCCCATGTCCGACACCACATCCCTCGCCGTCGGGGCCATCGCGCCGGCCTTTCACCTCGCCGACCAGGACGCCAACTTGCTCCGACTCAGCGAGTTCAAGGGCCGCAAGGTCCTCATCTTCTTCTACCCGAAGGCCGACACCCCGGGCTGCACCACCCAGGCGTGCGGGATGCGCGACATCCTCGGCGACATCGGTGACACCGCGGTCCTCGGCATCAGCCCCGACCAGCCCGAGAAGCTGAAGAAGTTCGACGCCAAGCACTCCCTCGGCTTCACCCTGCTCTCCGACCCCGAGCACGCCGTGGCCGAGAAGTACGGCGTCTGGGGCGAGAAGTCGATGTACGGCAAGAAGTACATGGGCATCATCCGGTCGGCGTTCCTCATCGACGAGAAGGGCAAGGTCGAAGCCGCCTGGCCGAAGATCAGCCCCAAGGACACGCCGAAGAACCTCCTCATGGCGCTCAGCGCGTGACGGAGCTACCCGACCCGGCATCGATCCTGCCGCACCGCCCCCCGTTCCTGTTCGTCGACGAGATCGTCGAGCTCGAACCGGGCGTGAGCGCCAAGGGCCGCTGGCGCCTCACCGGCGACGAGGACTTCTTCGCCGGGCACTTCCCCGGACGCCCCACCCTGCCGGGGGTGCTCATGGTCGAGGCCATCGCCCAGCTGGGCGCGGTGGCGGTGCTGGCCGACGAGCGCTTCGCCGGAAAGCTGCCGCTGTTCGGTGGGGTCGACTCGGCCCGCTTCCGGCGTCAGGTGAGCCCCGGCGACGTTCTCGATCTCGAGATCACGATGGGACGCATGTCGGCTCGTGCCGGCAAGGGATCGGGGCGCGCCTCGGTGGGCGGCGACACCGCGTGCGCCGCCGATCTGCTGTTCGTGGTGGTCGACGCCGAGGTCTGACCCGACCGGATCAGGCCGGCGGGGGGCCGATCACCAGGGTGCCGTTGTGGCCCCCGAAGCCGAACGAGTTCGATAACGACGGGCCCGGCTCCCACGGGCGGGGTTCGCCGACGACGAGGTCGATGGGTGCCATCTCGGGGTCGGGTTCCTCGTGCCCCGCCGTCGGCGGGATGAGGCGGTGGCGCATCGACAACAGCACGGCGGCGGCCTCGATGGCACCAGCTGCACCGAGTGCGTGGCCGGTGACGCCCTTCGTCGAGGTCATCAGTGGCCCGGTGCCGCCGAACAGCTTGGTGACGGCCTCGGCCTCGGCGAGGTCGTTCTTCGGGGTCGAGGTGCCGTGGGCGTTGATGTGCACGATGTCGGCCGTGGTGAGGCCGGCGTCGGCGATCGCGAGCTCCATGCAGGTGATGGCGCCCGCGCCGCCCGGAGCCGGCGCAGTGATGTGGTGGGCGTCGGCGGTGCTGGCCGAACCCATGATCTCGCCGATGATGGTGGCCCCGCGGGCCAACGCGGTGTCCCACTCCTCGAGCACGAGGACTCCTGCTGCCTCGGCCATCACGAAACCGTCGCGGCGCACGTCGAAGGGCCGGGAGTGACCGCTGGTGGAGAGGGCGGTCATGTTGCGGAAACCAGCGGTGGCGGTGGGGGTGAGGCCGGTCTCGGATCCGCCGGCGAGCACGGCATCGCACCGTCCGTCGCGGATGAGCCGGGCCGCGTTGCCGATGCTGTGGGTGCCGGCGGCGCACGCCGTGACCGTGGTCTCGCACGGGCCCTGCCAGCCGTAGCGCATCGACACCGCAGCAGCGGCGGCGTTGCCCATCATCATGGGCACGAGGAACGGCGAGACCCGATCGGGGCCCTTCTCGTAGTTGAGCCGGATCTGATCCTCGAGGGTCTGGATCCCTCCGACGCCCGTTCCGATGATGACTCCGGCGCGGCTCGGATCGACGGTGAGCTCGCCCGCCTCCTCGAGCGCCATCGCTGCCGCGGCCAGCGCGAACTGGGCAAAGCGGTCGGTGCGGCGCGATTCCTTGCGGTTGGCGAAGTACGGCTCGGGGTCGAAGTCGAGGACGGGCCGCTCGGCACCGACGCGTGCCGGACCGAGCAGACCGTCCCAGAACACCTCGGCGCCGATGCCGCACGGGGCGACGACACCGATGCCGGTGACGGCGACGCGGCGTGGCGACATCAGAGCTTGGCGACGATGAGGTCGTAGGCAGCGCCGACGGTCTCGATGCCCTCGAGCTCTTCTTCGTCGACGCTGACGTCGAACTCCTCTTCGAGCGCCATGACCAACTCGACCAGGTCGAGGCTGTCGGCGTCGAGGTCATCGGCGAAGCGAGCCTCCTTGGTCACCTGGGCGGCCTCGACGGCCAACACCTCGACTGCACACTTCTTGAACCGCTCGAAGTTCTCGGCTTCGCTCACTGCTGCTCCGTTTCTCGGATGTGATAGGGGGCGCCGTGGTGGCGCCCGGGGGAGATGATGGGCCGCACTAGCTTCCCATGCCCAAACCACCGTCGACCGGGATGATGGCACCGGTGATGTACCCCGCCTGGTCGGAGGCGAGGAACGCGATCGTGGCGGCCACCTCGTCGGGTGTGCCGAAGCGTCCGAGGGGCACGGCACCGCCGATGGCGGCGCGCTGCGCCTCGTTGAGGGCGTCGGTCATGTCGGTGGCGATCGGACCCGGGGCCACGACGTTGACCGTGATGCCACGCGACGCGAACTCGCGGGCAAGGGACCTCGCCAGTCCCACGAGCCCGGCCTTCGATGCGGCGTAGTTGGCTTGGCCCGCCTGGCCCGCACCCCCGACCACCGACGAGATCAGGATGATGCGACCCCAGCGGGCCCGCATCATCGACTTCACGGCCCGGCGTGCGGTGCGGAAGCCGCCGGTGAGGTTGGTGTCGATGACTGACGTGAAGTCGTCGTCGGACATGCGCAGGACGAGCCCATCGCGGGTCATGCCGGCATTGGCGACGAGGATCTCGACCGCCCCGAGCTCGGCCTCGACCTTGTCGAACGCCGCCTCGACCTGGGCGGTGTCGGCGACGTCGCACGGCACGCACAGGAAGCGCTCGTCGGTCGGTGGGTCGGTGCGATAGGTGACGGCCACCCGGTGGCCCGTGTCGGCGAAGGCGGTCGCGGTGGCGAGGCCGATCCCGCGGTTGCCGCCGGTGACGAGGACGACGCGGCCGTCGGAGTCGGTCACGGGTTCCACCGGATGACAGCCGACGCCCATGTCATGCCGGCGCCGAAGCCGACGAGCAGGACGATCGCCCCCGGTTGCAGCCGCCCGCTGTCGGCGGCGTCGGCGAGGGCCAGCGGAATCGATGCTGCCGAGGTGTTGCCGGTGCGGTGGAGCACCGAGACCGCCTTGTCGAGGGGGATCCCGAGCTTGTTGCACGCCGACTCGATGATGCGGATGTTGGCCTGGTGGGGGATCACGAGGTCGACGTCGTCGGGGGTGAGCCCAGCGCGCTCGATGGCCGCCTTGCCGGAGCTCACCATCACCCGGACGGCACGGCGGAAGACCTCCTTGCCGTCCATGTTGAGGTAGCCGCCGATGTCGGCGTCGAGGATGTGGCGTAGGGAACCGTCGGAACCGAGGTCCCAGCCGAGGAGCTCGCCGGGCCCCTCGACCGCTTCGAGGGCGACGGCACCGGCCCCGTCGGCGAACAAGATGGCGGTGCCACGGTCGTCCCAGTCGGTGATCCGGCTGAGCGTGTCAGCGCCGATGACGAGGATCCGCGACAGGCCGACCTGGATGAAGCCGTGAGCGGTGATGAGGCTGTATGCGAAACCCGAGCAGACCGCGTTGAGGTCGAACGCCCCGCAGGTGAGTCCTAGCTCGTTCTGCACGGTGGAGGCCGATGCCGGCACCTGCTGATCGGGGGTCGTGGTGGCGAGGATCACCAGATCGACGGTCGAGGGCTCCCACCCGGCCTTCTCCATGGCGAGCCGCCCGGCCTCGATTGCCAGGCCCGAGGTGGAGCCACCGACGCGGCGCTCGTGGATGCCCGTGCGCTCGACGATCCAGTCGTGGGTCGTGTCGAGGGTGGTCGAGAGGTCGTGGTTCGTGACGACCTTCTCCGGCAGGGCGGCGCCCCACCCCGTGATCTGTGCGCCGCGCATCTATACCGTCCTCAGCCAGGCGATGGGTTGACTTGTGGTGACTCGCTCGCCCTCGAGGGCGAGCCAGCCCATGACCGCGCCCTCGAAGGGCGAGCGGACCTCGTGCTCACCGACGGTGCCGAGCAGGTGGCCGGGGGCGATGTGGACGCCGACGTCGACGGCGGCCTGTGGGGTGAAGAGGCCCGCAGCAGGGCTCACGACCATGCGCTCGGTGGCGAACAGGTGCTCTCCATCGCGCTGGCCGACATCGGCCGCGCCGGTGACGGGCGACTGGGAGAGCGACTCGAGCAGCGTGTCGAGGTCGGCCGGTGTCGTGACCGAGAGGGTGCGTGCGCCGCCGACCGTGCGCTTCGCCATGCCGGTGAGGATCGTGCCGGGACCGAGCTCGACGAAGGTGGTGACGCCGGCGCCGTCGAGCTCGTGGAGGGTCTGGCGCCAGCGAACCGGACTGCAGAGCTGGGCGGACAGGAGGCCGCCCCACTCGGACCCGGACGGGTGCGCCATGGCGTCGACGTTGGCGTGCACGGGAACCTGCGGATCGCGCCACTCGGCCGACTCGAGCGCCTTGCGCAGGCGGTCGCGGGCCGGGGCCATGAACGGCGTGTGGAACGCGCCTCCGACGGCGATGGCCATCACCCGCTTGGCGCCCATCTCCTTGGCGGCGGCACCGGCGGCGTCGATGGCAGCTGGGTCGCCGGCGATGACGACCTGGCCCGGTGCGTTGAAGTTGGCGACCCACACGTCGCCGTCGACGCGTGCACAGGCGGCCTGGACCTTGTCGTCGTCGAGCCCGAGCACGGCAGCCATGGTGCCGTTCTGCTCCTCGGCTGCGACTCGCATCGCGTTGCCACGTTCGGTCACCAGTCGCACGCCGTCTTCGAACGACACGGCGCCGGCCGCCACCAGCGCGGTGTACTCGCCGAGGCTGTGCCCGGCGACGCGTGCCGGCTCGACGCCGGTGCGCTCGACGGCGTCGAGCACCACGAGCGAGGTGAGGAACGTGGCGAGCTGCGCGTTCTGGGTGGCCACGAGCTCGTCGGCATCGGCATCGAGGAGGAGGGCGGCGAGGTCGCGCTCGGCGACCTCGGAGGCCTCGTCCACCAACTCCCACGACGGGTGGCGGGCCCAGGCGGCGCCCATGCCCGGGCGCTGCGAGCCCTGCCCTGGAAAGGTGAATGCGATCATCGGCGACGGTTCCTCGTGGACGGTGTGGGTGTCTGACCAGTGCACCCGATCACAGGTTACGCTGCAACGTCACCTTGCCCGGGTGGCGGAATGGCAGACGCGGGGGATTCAAAATCCCCTGTCCGAGAGGGCGTGCGGGTTCGAGTCCCGCCCCGGGCACCGATCCACCGACGCAGCGCAGCACCGAACGACGCCGCCTGCCGCCCTACACTGGGCGGCATGTCGCGGTCGCTCATCGAGCGTCGGCTGACCGACGTGGCCGAGCGGCTCAAGCAGCTCCGCCTCGACCTCACGGTGGCCGACGAGCAACTCCTCCACTTCGTCGACGAGGCCGACCACGCGCGCCTGCGGGCCCTCGTGTCCGAGACCCCCCTCGCCGACCGCGAGCACCGCGACGCCGCCCGTCACGCCGCGGTCATCGAGCGCGGTCGCGACGAGGTCGCCGAAGAGATCCGCCGGCTCGAGGCGCTGCAGGACGAGCTGCTCGACCAGATGCTGGCCCTCGGGTCGGCGTCCACCCACCTGTCCGCCGACGGGCCGAACTGACCGGCCCCCTGGAGATCGCCTGTGCCAACACGAGTCGTCATCGCCGAAGACGAGGCCATCATCCGCCTCGACCTGAAGGAGACCCTCGAGGAGGAGGGCTACGAGATCGTCGGCGAGACCGGCCGTGGCGACGAGGCGGTCCAGATGGTGAAGGACCTCCGGCCCGACCTCGCGATCCTCGACATCAAGATGCCCGGACTCGACGGGCTGTCGGCTGCTCGCGAGATCTCGAGCGAGCGCCTGGCGGGGGTCCTCATCCTCACGGCGTTCTCCCAGCGCGACCTCATCGAACAGGCCCGCGACGCCGGCGCCCTGGCGTACCTCGTCAAGCCCTTCCAGCGCAGCGAGCTGGTGCCGGCGGTCGAGGTGGCGCTCGGGCGCTTCCAGGAGATCCGGACCTTGCACGAGAGCGCGGCCAACCTCGAGGACCAGCTCGAGACCCGCAAGGTGGTCGAGCGGGCGAAGGGAAAGCTGATGGATCAGTTCTCGATGAACGAGGGCGACGCCTTCGCGTTCATCCAGCGCACCGCGATGCGCGAGCGCTGCACCATGAAGGTCATCGCCGAACGGGTCATCGAGGGCACGGTCGAGCCGCCGGCAGCCGCGTCCTGAGCACCGCGCTCGTCGTCTCGGCTGTCACCACCCCTGCGTAGGCTGGCCATGTGTCCAGCCTGATGCTGCTCGACGGCAACTCACTCACCTACCGGGCGTTCTTCGCCCTCCCCACCGACCTCATGACCGCCTCGGGGCAGGTCACCAACGCCGTCTACGGGTTCACGTCCATGCTCGTGAACCTGGTGCGCGACCACCGGCCCGATGGCATCGTCGTGGCGTTCGACCTGCCCGAGCCCACGTTCCGCCACATCGCGGTGCCCGACTACAAGGGCACCCGCGATGCTGCGCCCGACATCCTCCGCCAGCAGATGGGGCTCGTCCGCCAGGTGCTCGAGGTGTTCGACCTCCCGGTGGTCGATGCGCCCGGCTTCGAGGCCGACGACATCATCGCCTCGCTGGCCAGCGCGGCGCGCGACCGCGGCGACGACGTCCTCATCGTCACCGGCGATCGCGACACCTACCAGCTGGTCGAGGATCCCCACATCAAGGTCCTCTACAACAAGCGCGGCGTCTCCGACTACGCCCTCTACGACGAGGCAGGCATCCTCGAGCGCACGGGCGTGCGGCCGGTCGACTACGTGCAGTACGCGGCGCTGCGGGGCGACCCGTCCGACAACCTCCCCGGCGTGCCCGGCGTGGGGGAGAAGACCGCGGCGAAGCTCATCAACGCCTACGGCGGCATCGATGGCATCTTCGCCCACGTCGACGAGCAGACCCCGAAGCTCCGCCAGAACCTGGCCGAGCACGAGGCGCAGGTGCGCAGCAACGTCGAGATCATGGTTCTGCGCCGCGACATGGACATCGATGTCACCCCGCGGGCGCTCTCGTCCGAGCGGGTCGATCCCGAGGCGCTCCGCCAGCTCGTCGACTTCCTCGAGTTCCACAGCCTGGTCGACCGCATCAACGAGGCCATGGGCGCCGTGGCCGTCGAGGGCGTGACCGCTCCGTCGGGCCACGACGTGCTCGTGGCCGAAGTGGCCCATGTCGGTACCGCCGCCGAAGCGGTCGCGGTGCTCCACGACCTGGCCGAGGGCTCGGCACCGCTGGCGGTTGCGGCGTCATGGCCCGGCACCACCTCGTGGCGCGACCTCTCCTGGGGACCCGAGGGGTCGGCCACGCCCATCGGTGGGTTGGCGTTCGTGGTCGACCCCGAGTCGGCCGACACCGTGTGGATCCCTGCCGCGCTGCTGCCCGACCCGTCGGTGGTCGAGGCGCTGCAGATGCTGGTGGGGGAGGGCGGACGGCCGGTCGCGGCCCACGACGCCAAGCCGCTGCTGCGGGCGCTCGCCGGTCTCGGCATCGACGTGCGGAGCCTCCAGCTCGACACCATGCTCGCCGCCTACCTCCTCGATCCTGCCGAGTCGCGCTACCTCCTCGAGGACATGCTCGGCCGCCACTGCCGCCTCCAGCTCGCCGGCGAGTCGACGGTGGAGGAAGGGCGCCTCGACCTCGATGGCGGCGGTCTCACCGACGATGCGTCGCCCACGGCATGTCGTGCGCTCGGCGTGGCCCGGTTGGTCGAGCCGGTCGAGGCGGCCCTCGACGCCCAGGGCCTGCGGCGGCTCCACGACGACATCGAGGTCCCGCTCGTGCGGGTGCTGGCCCGCATGGAGGCCGTCGGCATCGGCGTCGCTCGCGAGGTGCTCGAACGGCTCAGCCGCGACCTCTCGGCCGAAGCGGCGGCGCTCGCCCGCCAGATCCACACCGATGCCGGCGGCGAGTTCAACGTCAACTCCACCAAGCAACTGCGCGAGGTCCTCTTCGATCGCCTGGGGCTCACCCCCCAGAAGAAGACCAAGACCGGCTTCTCCACCGACGCCGCCTCGCTCGAGAAGCTCCAGGGCCAGCACCCCATCATCGATAGCCTCCTCCGCTATCGCGAGGTCGAGAAGCTGCGGTCCACCTACGGCGAGGGGCTCCTCGCCGAGGTCGCGCCCGATGGTCGCATCCACGCCACGTTCAACCAGACCGTGGCCCGCACCGGCCGGCTCAGCTCCGACGCCCCGAACCTGCACAACATCCCGGTTCGCACCGAGCGGGGCCGCGAGTTCCGGCGGGCGTTCGTGCCCGCACCCGGGTTCGAGCTGCTCGTCGCCGATTACAACCAGATCGAGCTGCGCTGCATCGCCCACCTGGCCGACGACCCCGGGCTCATCGGGGCGTTCGAGTCGGGCCAGGACATCCACAACGCCACCGCCGCCCGCATCTTCAGCGTCGATCCTTCGCAGGTCAGCCTCGAGCAGCGGTCGAAGGCCAAGATGGTCTCCTACGGCCTCGCGTACGGCATGGAGGCCTACGGCCTCGGTCAGCGACTCAACATCGCCACCGACGAGGCAGCCGTCATCCTCGACGCCTACTTCGTGGCCTTCCCTTCGGTGAAGGCCTACATGGAACGCACGGTCGACGAGGCCCGCCAGCGCGGCTACACCGAGACCCTCTTCGGTCGGCGTCGACAGATCCCCGAGCTGGCCTCGTCGAACTTCCGCATCCGCCAGGCGGGCGAGCGCCAGGCCATGAACGCCGGCATCCAGGGCCTCGCTGCCGACATCTTCAAGGTGGCGCTGGTCCGGCTCGACGCCGCGCTCGAGGCGCGCGGCACCGACAGCCGCCTCATCCTGCAGGTGCACGACGAGGTCCTGCTCGAGGTCGAGCCCGCCGAGCGCGACGAGATCACCGAGCTCACCGTCGCCATCATGGGCGACGCCTTCGACCTGCGCGTGCCGCTCGCGGTCAACCTCTCGTTCGGTGCCAGCTGGGCCGATGCCAAGGGATGAGCGGTCGGGCGTTGTACTGTGCGCGGCATGGCCAAGGGCAACCGATCGGCGGCAAAGGTCAAGAGCGGCCCCATCATCTACCTGGCGTTCGCCGCGGTCATCTTCGTCCTGATGTCCCTGTTCTACGCCATGACGACGGGCAGCGATGCGTGCGGAGCCGCCAACGACGACAAGGAGTGGCGCATCTTCCCTCCGGGCTGGGACTGCCCCACCGGCTACTGACGCCGACGCCGCGATGAGCGGCTCGCACTGGTTCGAGAGCCTCGCCGACCACATGGGTTCGGCCTACCTGCGCTACTCGTTCACCAAGGGAACCGAGAACGAGGTCGACTTCCTCGTCGACCAGCTCGGTCTCACACCGGGCGATCGGGTCCTCGACGTGGGGTGCGGGCCTGGCCGCCATGCCCACTCCCTCGGGCGCCGGGGCATCGAGGTGGTGGGCGTCGACATCTCGGAGTGCTTCGTCGAGATCGCCCGCCGCGATGCTCCACCCGGCGTGCGCTTCGAGCGCCACGACGCCCGGGCCCTGCCGTACGCGCAAGAGTTCGACGCCGTCATCTCGCTGTGCCAGGGAGCGTTCGGGCTCACGGCCGGTCCCGCGGCGTCGGGCGCCACCTCGATCGACCCCGACCTACCGGTGCTCGAAGGGATGGCGCGTGCGCTCCGACCCGGAGGCCGGGTGGCGTTCTCGGCGTTCTCGGCCTACTTCCAGGTGCGCTACCTCGAGGACCACGATGGCTTCGACGCGGCGGCGGGCGTGAACCACGAGCGCACGGTCGTCCGGTCCGAGCAGGGCGTCGACGCCGAGGTGTCGCTCTGGACATCGTGCTTCACGCCCCGCGAGCTGCGGCTCCTGGTGGCGGCAGCCGGCATGCGGGTGGGCGACATGTTCGGCGTGACCCCGGGCGACTACGCGGCGCGCCCGCCCGACCTCGATCGCCCCGAGCTGCTGGTGATCGCCGAGGGGTAGCGGTGGTACCATCGTCGGCCTGTGCGAGCGGGTTCCCGCGCCCACCAATCCGGTGGCACCCCGTCGCCGGTCGTCAGCAGCATCGACGGCCGCCCAGCCCAGGCAAACAGAAGGCGATCACGTGTCCGATCAGGCCAGCACCGACACCGTCGAGAGCACCGCTCCCGACACCGAGGTGCCCACGACTCCCGCACCCTCCAGCCCCAGCAACATGGGCACCTTCGACGAGGCAGGTGAGTACACCCCCCGCCAGGTGGTCGAGAACGATCTCGGCGGGATGTCCATGGACGACGCCTACTCGGCCAGCATGGTCGAGGTCGAAGACGGCCAGATCGTCGAGGGCACCATCGTCAAGGTCGACCGCGACGAGGTCCTCCTCGACATCGGCTACAAGTCCGAGGGCGTGATCCCCAGCCGCGAGCTGTCGATCCGCAACGACGTCGACCCCTCCGAGATCGTCTCGCTCGGCGAGCGCGTCGAGGCCCTCGTCCTCACGAAGGAGGACAAGGAGGGTCGCCTCATCCTCTCGAAGAAGCGGGCGCAGTACGAGCGTGCCTGGGGCACCATCGAGGCCATCAAGGAGGCCGAGGGCGTCGTCTCCGGTCCGGTCATCGAGGTCGTCAAGGGCGGCCTCATCCTCGACATCGGCCTGCGGGGCTTCCTGCCCGCCTCCCTCGTCGAGCTGCGTCGCGTCCGCGACCTGCAGCCCTACGTCGGCCGCACCCTCGACGCCAAGATCATCGAGCTCGACAAGAACCGCAACAACGTGGTGCTGTCGCGTCGTGCGTGGCTCGAGGAGACGCAGAAGGAGCAGCGCGAGGACTTCCTCGCCAACCTCAAGCCGGGCGAGGTCCGCCAGGGTGTCGTGTCCTCGGTGGTCAACTTCGGCGCCTTCGTCGACCTCGGTGGCATGGACGGACTCGTCCACGTGTCCGAGCTGTCGTGGAAGCACGTCGACCACCCCGGTTCGGTCGTGGCCGTCGGCGACGAGATCACCGTGCAGGTCCTCGAGGTCGACCTCGACCGCGAGCGCATCAGCTTGTCGCTGAAGGCCACCCAGCAGGATCCGTGGCAGGAGTTCGCCGGCAACCACCGCGTCGGCGAGTTGGTCTACGGCCGGGTCACCAAGCTCGTGCCGTTCGGCTCGTTCGTCCAGGTGGGCGAGGGCATCGAGGGCCTGGTGCACATCTCGGAGATGTCGGCGCACCACGTCGACCTGCCCGAGCAGGTCGTCACCCCCGGCGAGGAGCTGTGGGTGAAGATCATCGACCTCGACCTCCAGCGCCGCCGCATCAGCCTGTCGATCAAGCAGGCGGCTGAGGGTGGCGTTGTGGCGGCCGAGTACCAGGAGCACTTCGGCGAGCAGATGTACGACAACGAGGGCAACTACATCGGCCCGGCGATCGAGCACTCCGAAGAGGCCGAGGCGGCCTGGGCGGAGTAC
>JAENWR010000068.1 GCA_016649895.1 Acidimicrobiia bacterium
ACCACCTGGTCGTCGTCGAGGTCGGCCGGGGCGCGGGCGGCGTCGGCACCCGAGCCGGTGGCGGTGTCGTCGCCCTCCCCGGCGATGGCGCCGGCCGAGATCGAGCACGAGGTGCCGCGGGTGTCGAGGGCCAGGCCGGTGCTCGAGGCGAGCGCAAAGCGAGAGGCCGAGTCGGACCACACCGTGGTGCGCACGGTGCGCATGCGGGGGTCACCCGCCATGATGCGCCGCTCGAGCTCGATGGCACGGGCGATCTTGTCGGTGTCGGCGTATGCCAGCACCTCGTCACGCCAGTGGTCGATGTCGAAGGCCTCGATGCCGTCGGGCTCCACCAGGCCCACGTGCTCGTCGGGCGTGGCGAACGTGGCGTTGTCGCGGGCATCAGCCAGGGTCTCGTCGAGCACGTCGGGCTCGATCGAACCGGCGTGGGCGAAACCCTCGCGGTGGTCGCGGATGACCCGCACCCCCACGCCGTGCGAGGTGGCCGATGTGAACGACTCGGCCTCGCCGCCGTGCACGCGCACCGTGGTGCGCCGACCTTCGCCGATGGTGACCTCGACCTGCTCGCCCGGCTGGGCCCGGTCGGCCAGCCCGCGGGCCAGCGCCAACAGATCGGTGCTCACGCCGCGGTGCCGCCGACGGTGAGGCTGGTGACCCGCAGCGTGGGGGTGCCGTCGCCGACGGGCACGCCCTGGCCGTCCTTGCCGCAGGTGCCGGGGCTCCCCATCTCGAAGTCGTTGCCGAGCATGTCGATGCGGGTGAGCACCTCGGGGCCGTTGCCGATGAGGTTGCCGTCGCGGATGGGGGCGGTGATGCGGCCGCCCTCGATGAGGTAGGCCTCGGTCATGCCGAACACGAAGTCGCCGGTGGCGGTGTTCACCTGGCCGCCGCCGAGCTGGGCCACGAACACGCCGTGGTCGGTGGCGGCGATGATGTCGTCGGGGTCGTCGGCACCGTTGCCGATGTAGGTGTTCGACATCCGCACCATCGGCAGGTGCTGGTAGGTCTGGCGCCGGCCGTTGCCCGAGCTGGCCCGACCGACGTTCCGGGCCCGCAGGTGGTCCCACATGTAGTCGGTGAGGACGCCGTCCTCGATGAGGACGTTGCGCTGGGCGGGGCGGCCCTCGTCGTCGATGGCGAAGTAGCCCCACTCGTCGGGCATGGTGCCGTCGTCGACGAGCGTCACGAGCGGGGTGGCAACCTGCTCGCCCCGGCGACCGGCGAACACCGACGCCTTCTTGGCCACCAGGTCGGCTTCGAGGCCGTGGCCGCACGCCTCGTGGAACAGCACCCCACCGCCGCCCTTGCCGATGACGACGGGCATGGCGCCGCTGGGGGCCGGCACCGCGGCGAGCTTGGTGAGGGCCCGACGGGCGGCGCGCTCGGCCAGCTCCTCGATGTCGTAGATGTCGAACAGCTCGAACCCGACGGTGCGGCCGATGGACTCGCGCCCGGTCTGCATGCCGGTGTCGCCGTTGGCGACGCACGAGATGGAGAACAGCGTGCGGACCTGGTCGTCCTCGACGAGGAGGCCGTCGCTGTTGGCCACCAAGATGCGACGGCGGTTGTCGCCGTAGCGCACCGCCACCTGGCTGATGGCGCGGCCGGTGGCGCGCGCCGCCTCGTCGGCCCGTCCGAGCAGCTCGACCTTGGTGCCCTTGGCGACGTCGGCCGGCATGGTGCGGATGTGGGTCGAGCTGCCACCGCCCTGGCGGCTGAGGTCGACGGTGCGGGTGCCACCGCTGCCGCCCTTGGCTGCGGCGGCCGCGGCCTCTGCCGCCTCGCGCAGGCCGGCCTCGGAGAGGTCGGAGGTGTGGGCGAAGCCGGTGGTGTCACC
Source organism: Acidimicrobiia bacterium (assembly GCA_016649895.1). Classification (GTDB taxonomy): domain Bacteria; phylum Actinomycetota; class Acidimicrobiia; order Acidimicrobiales; family SKKL01; genus Actinomarinicola. The sequence goes on from JAENWR010000068.1 coordinate 1,838, forward strand.
GACGACGACCCGAATGCCGACGCCGCGGTCGCGGCCCGAGCTGAGGTCCTCCACCCGTCCGTCGTCGAGCACCGCCCCCGTCGAACGTCGATCTTCGGCGAAGACCTCGGCGAAGTCGCCGCCGGTGCGAAGGGCGACGCCGAGCGTGCGCTGGATGACGTCCTCGTCGATCACGTGGGGTGTCTCCTTGGTCGAGGTGTGCCGTAGGGTACCGGCCGATGCCAGTACGCCATGGGTCGTCGGCCACCGTCGAGATGACGGTCACCGACGCCGACACCGCTATCTCGTTCCGCTCGGGCGACGTGCCCGTCCTCGCCACCCCCCGCTTGGTGGCCCTCTTCGAGGAGGCGGCCGTCGTCGCCCTCGGCGGCCAGCTCACCGCCGGCCAGACCTCGGTGGGCATGCGGGTGCAGGTCGACCACCTGGCGCCCACCGCCGTGGGTTCCACCGTCACCGCCGAGGCCACCCTCGAGCGCGTCGACGGTCGCCGGCTGCTGTTCACCGTGGCCGCCCACGACCCGCGCGGACTGGTCGGCGCCGGCAAGGTCACCCGCGTGGTGGTCGACACCGAGCACTTCCTCGACAGGCTCAACTAGGCGACGCCCGCACCGGCTCCGCTGGCGGTCGGGTCGATGACAGATCAGCCGTGCACGAGCTCGACGCGGCGGTCCGCTGCGGCCATCCCGGTATCGCTGGTGATAACCACGGCATCGAGGCGGTGCGCGAGCTCGACGTACAGAGCGTCGACGAGGGGGAGGTTGTGACGCCGCTTCCACGCGCCCGTGCTCATGTCGACCAGCGCGTGACGTTCGACGGGGGCCGATTCGAGCCGACCGAGGCGCGTGACCACCTGGGGTGCGGTGAGCTCACCGCCCCGGTGCAGCCGCCCGAGGGCGGAGAGAACCTCCGCGTCGAAGTGGGCCGGGGCATGAAGTTGCTCCCCGCGCAACCGTTCGGTGATCGACGACGCGAGATCGGTGCCGAGCAGCAGGTTCACCATGGCCGACGCATCGACGACGAGGACCACCTCAGGCCCGTTCGAACTCGGCCTTGGCCTCCTCGATTGCCCCGGCGGCGGCCTCGGCGGTCACGCCCGACCGGGGCATTCTGGCGAGGCCGTCGAGCCATGCGTCGGTGCGGTCTGCATCCAGGGCACCCCGCAGCGCGGCCTGAGCGATCGACGACACGTTGAGGTCTGCCGCCTTGACCTCCTCGGCGAGCTCGTCGGGAAGGTACACGTTCACGCGTGCCATACACACGACTCGGCGAGAAGGGGACCTCGCCGTGGTTCATCCGCCCGAGATCCGGCAGTATGCGGTGGATGAACGACAACGACGAGGTTGCGGCTGCTGTCAACGCCCAGCGAGGCACCGAGGTCACGCTCCAACGGTTCAAGTACGGCGCGATCCCCCACTATCGCCATGTCGGCACGATCCTCGGAGCCGACGAGCTCGGGACCTGGCTCTCCCTGCCGCCGCAGCCGCTGATGCGAGCCGGAGAGCAGGTCTTCGATGTGACGTGGTGGACGCTCCAACTCGTTCCTGCACGCGACGACGGTTGGTGGGCGGCGTTCTTCGAGGACGGCGTTGGGAACTACGACACGTATGTGGATGTCTGCACGGATTCCATGTGGGCGGGCACGGCGGCGAGCATGATCGACCTCGACCTCGACGTCGTCCGCTACCGGGCCGATGGTTCCGTGGCGGTGATCGACTACGACGACCTCGAACATCACACCGTGGCTCTCGGCTATCCGGCGGAGCTGGTCGAGCTGGTGCACGCGACGGCAGAGAGGCTCCGGGGGGCGCTGGTCGGCGGGCGTAGTCCGTTCGACGGATCGGCAGAACCGTGGATGGAGCTGCTCCGACGAGACCGTCGCTCGTAGGCGCGGGGAGGTCTGCTCAGCAGCGACCCGATGACACCCGCACGGACGCTGAACTTCCACGAGTTCATGGCGCATTGCGCCACGAAGTCGTGGAAGTTCGGGCGATCGATGCGCTCGAGCGAGTGTGCCTCGTCCTCGCTCAGTCCCCGTCGATCGAGTCTGCCACTAGAGGACCTCGATCTCACAGCGGATGCCGGGGGCACGCGCGAGACGACGGTCAGCGGTGAGGAGCACGACCTCGGCCGCTTCGGCGAGCGCGATGTAGCAGGCGTCGTACGATGTAACGTTGGCACGCAGCTCCCACGCTCGGTGCAAGAGCGGCGCCGTCGGGAACACGGAGACCGGAAGCTCGAACAGAGCTTCTATTGCCGCCGTGGCCTAGTCGCTCGTGATCCTGCCGGAGCTGGCCTGCCGCCTCAGCACCGACATGACCTCGATCCGCAGCAGGTCCGGTCCGGCGATGGCCTCCCCGCGAAGCCGCTGGCGGAACCTCAGGCCGTCGGGGCCTCGGTCGACGACGGCCGGGGCGAGCACCGAAGCATCAACGACGAGCACGTTCGTCGCCGAGCGCCTCGATCGCGTCATGGGCCGAGAGCTGACCATCGGCGAGGTGATCGAGACGATCGAGGATCTCGTCGACCGTCGGCGAGGTCGCGATGGCCGCAAGCTGGGCAGCCAGAAACTGCTGGAGCGACTGGCCCGCGAACTCGGCTTTGCGCACCAGCGCGGCGTGCACATCGTCGGGCACACCACGCACCTGGACGTTCGGCATGCATGCATTGTACATGCGGAGCGCGGTCGGGCGGTCGTGATGGGGGTGGTCGAACTCGCCGACCAGCAGCAGCAGCAGCAGCAGCAGCAGCAGCAGCAGTTCGTAGGTGCCCGCCGCCAGCCACCGGGCCAGCGACACGATCTCGGCTTCGAGGGTGTCGGTCGGCACCTCGCCGACCGCGTGTTGTGTTGTCGGCACGGGCCTTGCCTCCGTCGGGGTCGAACTACGTTCGACCTTACTCAGGGGGTGTGACAGTCACTGAGAGTGCGGACGTCTGATGGGCAGTTCACGGAACGTGACGGAACGCGCCCGCGGGCGCGGCCCCGGCACCAATTCGAAAGAGCACTCACCGGCGACCTGCACGGGGATGACGTTGGCCCGAGCGCGTCGCCCACCGCAGTTCACCTCGATCCACGCCAGCAGCGCCTCCGACATCGGCGCCCACGGCCTCCATCCAGCGGAAGCGGCACGGCTCACGACTGGGGACATCGGCCCATCGTGTCAGAGGGTGGTGGGAGCGGGCTCGTCGTAGAGGGTGGTGCGCTGCCGGAGCGGCCGGCCGAGGGGGGCGACCACGTCGGCGAAGTCGGTGGCGGTCATCTGCTGGCCGTGCTCGGCTCCGGCGGCCCGCGAGATGTTCTCGTCGATGAGGGTGCCGCCGAGGTCGTTGCAACCGGCCTGGAGCAGCTGGCGGACACCACCGACGCCGATCTTCACCCAACTGGCCTGCACGTTCTCGATGAGACCCCGGTAGGCGATGCGGGCCACGGCGTGGACGAGCAGCGTCTCGCGGAAGGTGGGGCCACGGCGGGCCTTGCGCTGGAGGTAGATCGGCGACGCCATGTGCACGAACGGCAGGCCGACGAACTCGGTGAAGCCGCCCGTCTCCTTCTGGAGGGCGCGGGTGACCAGCAGGTGGCGCACCCAGCTGTCGGGCTGCTCGACGGCGCCGAACATCATGGTGACGTTCGAGCGCAGGCCCACCTCGTGGGCGGTGCGGTGGGCGAACAGCCACTCCTCGGTGTCGATCTTGTCGGGGCAGAGGATGGCTCGAACGGGGTCGTCGAGGATCTCGGCGGCCGTGCCCGGCAGGGTGCGCAGCCCGGCGTCCATCAGGCGTCGCAGGTAGTCGGCCAGCGGTTCGCCGAGGCGCTTGGCCCCCTCGGTGACCTCGAGCGCGGTGAAGCCGTGGATGTGGATGTCGGGCGCCGCCTCGGCCACCGCTCGGGCGACGTCGATGTAGTAGTCGCCGTCGAAGTCGGGGTGGATACCGCCCTGGAGGCACACCTCGGTGGCGCCCATGTCGACCGCCTCGCGCACTCGCCCGGCCATCTCGTCGAGGGTGAGCAGGTACGGCTTGCCCCGCAGGTTGAGCGACAGCGGACCCTTGCTGAAGCCGCAGAACCGGCACTTGAACGTGCAGACGTTGGTGTAGTTGATGTTGCGGTTCTTGACGAAGGTGACGGTGTCGCCCACGGCCTCGCGCCGCAGCTCGTCGGCCAGCTCGGCAACCGCCGCCACCTCGTTGCCGCGAGCACGAAACAGCGTGAGCAGCTCGTCGAAGCCGGGCTCCTGGCCCAGGCGCACGCCGTCGAGCACCTCGGCGACGGGGCCGCGGCGGGCGGGCGCCGACGGCACGAGCACTGGCGCGTCGGCCGCGGCGCCCGAGTACCAGGCGCCCGACCGGTTCTCGACATCGACGTCGGCACCGGAGCCGACGTGCAGCGCGTCGCGGGTGCGCTCGGGCAGGTGCGAGCGCGGGTCGTCGAGCGCCAGCCCGTCGGCGTCGGACCGGTCGAGCACCGCGAAGCGCAGAGCCGGGTCGAACCAACGCTCGGGGTCGAGGACGAACTCGCGGTGGGCCGTGAGGCGCGGGGCGATGACGTGGCCCTCGGCCTCGGTGGCGGCGCGCAGCGCGTCGAGCGCCGGCCACGGTCGCTCGGGGTTCACGTGGTCGGCCGTCACCGGAGAGACGCCGCCCCAGTCGTCGATGCCGGCGGCGATGAGCGCGCCCAGGTCGTCGGCCAGGTTCGGAGGGGCCTGGACGTGCACGTCGGGCGGCAGGATGAGGCGGGCCAGTGCGACAGCCCGCACGTGCGCCTCGGGCGGGCACGGATCGGTGCGCCACATGGCCGTGCCCGGCTTGGGCAGGAAGTTCTGGACGATGACCTCCTGCACGTGGCCGTGACGGGCGTGCGACGCGGCGATCGCCTCGAGCGCCTCCACCCGGTCGGCCTCGTCCTCCCCGATGCCGACGAGGATGCCGGTGGTGAACGGGATGGCTAGCTCGCCGGCCGCCTCCAACGTGTCGAGCCGGCGCTGCGGCTCCTTGTCGGGGGCACCGCGGTGGGCGTCGAGGTCGGGGCGGAGCGACTCGATCATCATCCCCTGCGACGGGCTGACGGCGCGGAGGAGCGCGAGCTCGTCGGGGAACAGGGCGCCGGCGTTGGCGTGGGGCAGCAGGCCCGTCTCGTCGAGGACGAGGCGGCACATCGCCGCCAGGTACTCGACGGTGGAGCCGTAGCCGTGCTCGGCGAGCCACTGCTGGGCGACGGGGAAGCGCAGCTCAGGCCGCTCGCCGAGGGTGAACAGCGCCTCGTGGCACCCCTGTTCGACCCCGGATCGGGCGATGGCGAGCACCTGCTCGGGCGACAGGTAGGGGGCATCGAGCCGGGCCGGTGGCTGGGCGAAGGTGCAGTAGCCACAGGAGTCGCGGCACAGCATGGTGAGAGGGATGAAGACCTTGGGTGAGTAGGTGATGCGGTTGCCGAAGCGCTCGTCGCGCACGGCACGGGCCGCGGCGAGCAGGTCGGCGCTGGAGCGGTCGGTGAGGCTCACGAGGCGTCGGCATTCACGAGGTACGCCACGGGCGATCCGGGACCGGGGCGGCTCCGTATGTGGCCGGGCGCCACCGCCTCGTCGCACGAGGGGCAGCGGGGCTGGCGTTCGATCGGTGTGCCGCACCGGTCGTGCACCAGCTCGACCGGCGCGCCGGCATCGGCGTACCAGTGGTCGCCCCAGGCCATGAGCGAGATGAGGGCAGGCGAGAGGTCGGCGCCCTTGCGGGTGAGCCGGTACTCACAGCGCACCGGCCGCTGCTGGTATGGCACCTTCTCGACCACGCCGTGCTCGTGGAGGCGACCGAGCCGGTCGGTGAGCATGTTGCGGGCGATGCCGAGGTCGGCCTGGAGCTCGCTGAACCGGTGCACCCCCCGGAACAGGTCGCGCAGGATGAGCAGCGTCCACCGGTCACCGACGATGTCGAGCGTGGCGGCGATGGAGCACGGAGGTTCGGATGGACCCATGGCGGCGCACCCTACGCACAGTCGGTTTCATTGTGCAACCGATGGGTCTTGATCTGCCACCAACTCGGGTGGGGCGATGTCGACCGAAGCGCCGAGGTCGGTCCAGTCGACGGTGTAGCGGAACACCACGCCCTCGGGCGCCACTTCGCCCACCGCTTCGGCCATGCCCGCCACGTCGAGCTCGACCACGAGCCGCTGCACCACGCCGTCGTCGCCCACCCAGGCGTCGTAGCGGAGGAACCGCTGCGCCAGCTCGGGCGGCAGCGCGGTGGTGGCCCGACCGAGGGCGCCGTCGTCGGCCGCCACCGCCGCGATGTCGATGTGCCCCGAGTAGCGCAGGCCGCCGAGCTCACCTCCGTCAGTGGTGGTGACCTCGCCAGTGGCGTGGTCGAGGAGGCCCAGCAGCTCGTCGGGGCCGTAGATGCCCTCGATGGCCGCCACATCGGCCTCGGCGGCGGGCACCGGGCTCCACGGCCCATCGGACCGCGTGCGCACCCAGCCCTTTCGGCCGATGGCCCGCACCTGGATCGTGTCGCCGAGCAGCTCCGGTGGGATCCCGTCGACCACGACGGGCACCGAGGCCACGACCGCGTCAACGTCGACGGTGGCATCGACCGCGCCACGGGCGTGGTCGTAGGCCCCCGACACCGTGGTGTGCAGCAATTGGGCGCCCGGCACGCCGGTGGCGCCGATGTCGATGGCGACGACGAAGCGGCCGGTGTCGGCCTGGGCGGTGCGTGACGCTGCCGCCGCCAGCCCCTCGACCGAGCTCTCGCCGGCCTGCGCCGCGGGTGGATCGCCGGTGCAGGCCGACGCGACGAGGAGCGCGCCGAGCGACGCGATGAACAACAGGTGACGACAGCGCAGGTGGCGCATGGTGGACTCCGAAACGGCCAGACGGCAGGGAGAGGTCGGACCGAACCGACGAGAGGCCACCGCGCGCACGATCGCCGAGCGACCGGCGCCAACGCCCGCGTGGGGCGACGGCGAGGCGAGATGCCAGCATGGCGCACTCGCGGCGGTGGCACAATGGCCGACTCGACCGGCACCTGTCGGTCGGGGCCCGTCCGTACACTTCAGGGTGCTTCGGCTGGGCCGGGCCGGTTCGGAGACCTGCATGGTGACGATGAAGAAGGAGCGGAGGGGCATCGTGATGCTGCTCCTCCGCGTCGTCGTCAGCCTCGCCATGCTGGGGGTGCTCTTCACCCAGGTCGACGACGTCGACCTCTCCGAGGTGATCCCACCGTGGTCCATCGGCACGGCGCTGTGGCTCGCAGGAGCAGCAGCGCTCACCTTCATCGGCATCGCCGTATCGGCCGCACGGTGGCACCAGGTGCTCTGCGCGCTCGGGGTGCACTCCCGCTGGCGCCACCTGTTCGGCCATTGCCTCGCAGGGCAGTTCGTGTCGAACGTGCTGCCTACCACCATCGGCGGCGACGTGCTGCGCATCTCGCGCCTGTCGCGCGAGACCGGCAGCGGCCCCACCACGTTCGCCTCGGTGGTCCTCGAGCGGCTCAGCGGCTGGATCGTACTGCCGCTCATCACCCTCACCGGCCTCGCGGCCAACCCCGGCCTGCGCGAGCTCGGTCGGGCCACCACCTTCGCCACGATCATCGCCGTGGTCACGCTCGTCGCGCTGGCGACGGTCGTGGTGCTGGCCGCCGATCGACGGGTGCTCGGTCGCTTCGCCAGCACCGACGGGTGGCCGCGCTTCGCCGGCGCGGTCCACCTGGGTGTCACCCAGTTGCGCGAGCACCCGCTGTCGGCCCTCTCCGTGCTCGCAGTCGGCGTCGGCTACCAGATGGTGCTGGTGCTCGCTGCGCTCATGGCGGCCCAAGCCCTCCACATCCCCGGCGTGGGCCTCACCGCCCTGCTCACGTTCATGCCCGCCGTGCTCATCGTGCAGGTGCTGCCCATCGGGATCTCCGGGCTCGGGTTGCGCGAGGCCGCGTTCGTGCTCTTCCTCGGCCCCTTGGGCGTGGCCACCGAACAGGCCATCGCCCTCGGCCTCCTGCTCTACCTGCTCAACCTGGTCACCTCGCTGCCCGGGGCCGGTGCCTTTGCCATCGGCGGGCGTCGTCACGCCGCCAACGCCCCCGAACCCGCGGCTGCCCCATGAGCCTTCGCGCGGCCGACACGGTCCACGTGCACGGCCACGAGGTGCACGCCAGCCGCTTGCGCTGGTGGCGCGAGATCCTCTACATCGGCGCGTTCTACGCGCTCTACACCTGGACCCGCAACCAGTTCGGCTCGGCCTCGGTCGACAGCGTGGTCGCCTACCACCACGCCCTCATCATCATCGACATCGAGCGGGCGCTCGGCCTGTTCCACGAGGAGAGCATCCAGGGGTTCTTCCTCGGGTGGAGGGTGTTCATCCAGTTCTGGAACGTCTTCTACGGCACGTTCCACTTCGCGGTCACCATCGGGGTGCTCATCTGGCTGTTCGCCAAGTGGCGGGGGCAGTACGCGGCGTGGCGCAACACCCTGGCGTTCACCACCGGGCTCGCCCTGCTCGGCTTCAGCCTGTTCCCGCTCATGCCACCGCGGCTGCTCTGCCACTGCGAGTACGGCCCGAACAGCACCGGCAGCGCGCTCTTCACCGACGACTACGGGTTCGTCGACACGCTCGAGGCGTACGGCGGTCTCTGGTCGTTCAACGAGGGCACCATGGCCAAGGTGTCGAACCAGTACGCGGCGATGCCGAGCCTGCACTTCGCCTGGTCCACCTGGTGCCTGCTCGCCATCTGGAACCGCACCAAGCACCGCTGGGCGAAGATCCTGGCGGTGCTGTACCCGACGGCCACGCTCTTCGCCATCGTCGTCACCGCCAACCACTTCTGGCTCGATGCCGTCGGCGGCGCCATCGTGCTCGGTGTCGGCTGGTACCTCGGGTCGAGCCTCGCCAACTGGAACGATCGTCGGCTCGGTGCTCAACTCGAGCGGGTGTCCATCGACACGTGACCCTGGCGTGGTCCCCGCCCCCCGACAGGGGTACCGTTTGGCAGGGCCACGCAGGTCATCGACCAGGAAGGATCGGGAGCACATGCTCCTCGAGCGCATCAACTCCCCCCAGGACCTCGCGGCTCTCAGCCACCTCGAGCTCGACGCTCTGGCCGAGGAGATCAGGGACTTCGTCGTCGAGGCCGTCAACCACTGCGGAAGTGGGCACCTCGGGTCGAACCTGGGTGCGGTCGAGCTGACGCTGGCCCTCCACCGGGTGTTCGAGTCACCCCGCGACATCCTCCTGTGGGACACCGGGCACCAGGCCTACGTGCACAAGATCCTCACCGGCCGTCGCGATGCCTTCCCCGACCTGCGCAAGGCCGGCGGCCTGTCGGGCTACCCGAGCCGCGCCGAGTCGCCCCACGACTGGATCGAGAACAGCCACGCCTCCACGGCGCTCAGCTACGCCCACGGGCTGGCCACCGCGCAGCAGCGCGAGGGCGGCGAGGGGCGCCGGGTCGTGGCCGTCATCGGCGACGGGTCGTTGACGGGCGGCATGGCGTATGAGGGGCTCAACAACCTCGGCCACAGCGGCCGCGACTGCATCATCGTCCTCAACGACAACGGACGGTCCTACGCCCCCACGGTGTCGCGCCTCGGCGAGTCGCTCAACCGGCTGCGCGCCCACCCCACCTACGTGCGCGAGACGACACGCCTCGAGCGCATCCTGCGTCGCATCCCGCTGTTCGGGCGTCTGCTCACCAAGGGCTTCAACGCCACCCGCACCGCCGCACGCGAGTTCTGGACCGAGCCGATCACGTTCTTCGAGCAGCTCGGCCTCCGCTACAACGGCCCGTTCGACGGCCACGACATCCGAGAGCTCGAGCGGGCGCTGCGCAACGCCGCCGAGCTGGGCGGCCCACAGGTGGTGCACGTCATCACCCAGAAGGGCCGCGGCTACGCCCCCGCCGAGAACGACTCCATCAAGCACCTCCACGACGTTGGCGGCGTGAAGCCCGGCAGCTACACCGCGGCGTTCACCGAGGCGCTCATCAAGGAGGGCGAGGAGCACCCCGAGCTGGTGGCCATCACCGCCGCCATGCCCGACTCCACCGGGCTCCTCGCGTTCCAGGAGCGGTTCCCCGGTCGGGTCATCGACGTGGGCATCGCCGAGCAGCACGCGGTCACCGCCGCCGCTGGCATGGCCATGGGCGGCATGCTCCCGGTGCTCGCGGTGTACTCCACGTTCCTCACCCGGGCCATCGACCAGGTCAACCTCGACGTGGGCCTGCACGGCCAGAAGGTCATCTTCTGCCTCGACCGCGCCGGCATCACCGGCGACGACGGCGCGTCGCACCACGGCGTGCTCGACATGGTGCTGCTCACCAAGGTGCCGGGCATGACGGTGCTGGCCCCGTCGTCCTACCAGGAGCTGCAGGCCATGCTCCACGACGCCGTCGATCTGGCCGAGGGCCCCGTCGCCATCCGTTGGCCGAAGACCGCGGCCCGCAACGTGACCGCCGACCAGGTGGGCGCGGGGTTCGCCGCCCGCAGGTGGCGTCAGGGGGCCGACGTGTGCCTCATCGGCGTCGGCAAGATGCTCGAGGCCGCGCTCGACGCGGCCGAGCTGCTCGCCGCCGACGGCATCGAGGCCACGGTGTGGGACCCGCGTGCGGTGGTGCCCGTCGATCCCGAGATGGTGGCCGACGCCGCCGGGCATCGCCTCGTGGTCACCATCGAGGACGGCTACCGCGACGGCGGGGCCGGCTCGCTCATGGCCGACGCCATCGCCGGCCACGCCGACCGGTCAGGCACGGTGGCGCCACCGGTGTCGGTGCTCGGTGTGCCCACGCGCTTCATCGCCCAGGCCAAGCCCGAAGCGATCCTGGCCGAGCTCGGCCTCGACGCCGCGGGCATCGCCGCTGAGGTGCGCCGCCGCCTCGGCTGAGGCTCGGCCTGACGATCGGCCCGCCTCGCTGATCAGTCGGTGTCTGCCGATCAGTCCGCCTCGCTGATCCGGCCTCGCTGATCAGTCCGTGTAGTACGGGTTCTCGCCGGCGTCGTGGTCGGTGACGTCGACGATCTCGGTGACCTCGGGGATGGCGGCACGGATCTGTGCCTCGATGCCTTGACGGAGGGTCATGGCGCTGACGGCGCAGCCTTGGCAGCCGCCGCCCATCGACAGGAACACCTTGGTGCCCTCGACGCCGTTGAGCGAGGCGAAGCCGCCGTGCGAGGCGAGCATCGGGTTGACCGACTGCTCGAGCAGCTGCTGGATCTTCTCGGCGATGTCGCCGTGGAGGTCGAGCTCGACGCCGGCGAGCGGGTCGGGCCGGTTGGGGTTGCGGATGACGAGTCCGCCCTGGGCGGCGTTGGCCGGCAGGTCGAGCGTGGCGCCGCGCAACTTGTCGATGCTGTCGGCGGGCACGAACACCGGCAGACCCTGGTCGACCACCACGGAGTCACCCTCGGCCGCGTCGGCCAGGGTCTCGAAGGCCAGGTCGTAGGCGTACTCGACGCCGCTGGCGCCGACGACCTCGATGCGGAGCCCCAGGCTGTCGGGGTCTTCCTCCGCCCCACGGATCTCGAGCACCTTCGCACGAGCGGTGTCGGTGACGCTGACGATGGTGTCAGTGACAATGGTGTCGGTGGCGATGATTTCGGTGTCTGCGGCCATGGTCCGAGCGTACCGGGGGTGTCCAAGCCGTCCACGCGGCCCTCACGTACCATGCGATCCATGACCGATGAGAAGCCTCAGGGGGACGAGGTGCTCTACGAGGTGGCCGACCACGTCGCCACCGTCACGCTCAACCGCCCCCACCGCATGAACGCCATCTCCACGAAGATGCTCGGCCAGCTGGCCGCGCGCCTCGAGGAGGCCGACCTCGACACCGACGTGAGGGTGGTGGTCCTCACCGGCGCGGGCCGGGCGTTCTGCGCCGGCCTCGACATCAAGGACGCCATGGCCGGCACCGGGATCGGTGGCGGCGGGTCGGGCACCGGCAGCGGGCGCCACCTCGGCACCCGCGGCCACCCCACCACCGTGATGTTCGAGATGGACACGCCGGTCATCGCTGCCATCAACGGTGCCGCCGCCGGCTTCGGCCTCGACATCGCCTTGGGGGCCGACATCCGCCTGATGGCCGACGACGCCAAGATCGTCACCGGGTTCGCCAAGCGTGGCGTCGTACCCGAGAGCGGCGGCACGTGGTACCTCCCGCGCCTGCTCGGCTGGGCCAAAGCCGCCGAGATCGGCTTCCTGGGGCGCGACCTCACGGGCGCCGAGGCCGCCGAGATGGGTCTCGCCAACCGCTCGGTGCCGTCTGACCAGCTGCTCGCCACCGCGTACGAGTGGGCGGGCGAGATCGCCGCCAACGCGCCGCTGGCCGTCCAGTCGATGAAGCGCCTGTTCCGCCACGGTCTCACCGAGGACTTCCCGAGCCACGTCCACCACGTGCTCCTCCAGACCATGCTGCTGTTCCAGAGCGACGACTTCCGCGAGGGCATCACCAGCTTCGCCGCACGCCGGCCGCCCGAGTTCAAGGGACGCTGACCCTGGAGTCGCACCTCCGCCTGCCCGTTCGACGCGCCTGATGCTGTTCCCCACGGTCGCGTTCGCGGTCTTCTTCGTCGTCGTCTTCATCGCCAACTGGGTGCTGCGGCCGAGCCACACGGTGTGGCGCGTCGCCATGCTCGGCGCCAGCCTCTACTTCTACGCCTACTGGAACTCGCGCCTGGTCCTGCTCATCGGCGGGTCGATCGTCGTGAACTACCTGTTCGGCCACGCCGTGGCCGCGGCGCGGGCGCCCGACGGGTCGAAGACCTCGGCCAGTCGTGCGTTGGTGGCCGCCTCGGTGGTGGCGAACCTGGGCATCCTCGGGTTCTTCAAGTACTACGGCTTCTTCGTTACGTCGCTCATCTCGCTCGGCGACGACCTCGGCATCGACATCTCGCCGCCGCTCCTCGAGGTGATCCTGCCGGTCGGCATCTCGTTCTTCACGTTCCAGGCGATGAGCTACGTGATCGACGTGGGCCGGGGCGAGCAGGACGTGATGTCGCTGCTCGATTTCGCCGTCTACATCAGCTTCTTCCCGCAGCTGGTGGCGGGGCCGATCGTGCGGGCATCGGAGTTCGCTCCGCAGATGGACCACCGGCCCGATCCGCGCCACGTGCACATGCCCGAGGCGTTCCGGCTCATCTTCCAGGGCCTGTTCAAGAAGGTGGTGGTGTCGAGCTTCCTCGCCACCAACCTGGTCGACCCGGTGTTCGCCCAGCCCGACTCGTTCAGCGCGCTCGAGAACCTGATGGCCGTCTACGGCTACGCCATCCAGATCTACGCCGACTTCAGCGGCTACACCGACATCGCTATCGGCTGCGCCCTGCTGCTCGGGTTCCGGTTCCCGCAGAACTTCGACGCGCCGTACCGGTCGCTGTCGATCCAGGAGTTCTGGCGCCGCTGGCACATGACCCTGTCGCGGTGGCTGCGCGACTACCTCTACATCCCCCTCGGCGGCAACCGGGGCACCACCGGGTTCGTGTACCGCAACCTGTTCCTCACCATGCTGCTCGGCGGGCTGTGGCACGGCGCGGCGTGGACGTTCGTCATCTGGGGCGCGCTGCACGGGGGGTTCCTGGTGGCCGAGCGGGTCATCTCGGCCCGGTGGGAGCCGAGGGGCTTCGACGAGCGTCTCGTCAAGGCCGGCCAGTGGCTGCTCACCTTCCACCTGGTGTGCTTCGGCTGGATCTTCTTCCGGGCCGAGACGCTCACCGATGCCATCGACGTGATCGAGCAGATCCTCGTCGGCGGCGGCACGGGCTCGCTCGTCACCGCTCTGGCGGTGTTCACCATCGTGGCGATGGTCGCCTCGCAGTTCGTGCCGGTGCGGGCGGTGCGGCGGGTCGAAGTGGCCTTCGCCGCCAGCCCGCTCGTGGTGCACGCGCTGGCCCTGGCCGGCGGGTTGCTCGTCATCGACGCCCTCGGCCCCCAGGGCGTGGCGCCGTTCATCTACTTCCAGTTCTAGACCCTCCCCTCCGCCGTTCGCTCGCGCTATGCACCGATTCCGTGCACCCCGCGCGAGCGGCGCCGGCCTCGGCCGTTCGCCGACGCGCTGTGCACCGATTCGGTGCACTCCGCGCGAAAGTGCCGGTGGCCGACGGCAGGTGGCCGGTACGGTCGGGCGCCATGCCCTCGCCCTCGCTGCCCGACCGGATGCGCGCCGACCTCGGCGAGGCGATGCGCTCACGCGACAGCGTGCGGGCCGACGTGCTGCGCACCGTGCTGTCGGCGATCGCCAACGCCGAGGCGGTACCCATGAACGCCGCGGTCCACTCCCCCACCCAGGGGCTGGTCGATCACGAGCGGCGCCAGCCGACCGATGACGACGTGGCGCGGATCGTCGCCGAGGAGGTCGCCGATCGGCAGCACACGATCGACGTGCTGAACGGTGCCGGCCGGCCCGACGAGGCCGCCGAGCTCGAAGCCGAGCTGGCGGTCCTGCGGAGCTACCTGCCCTGATCTCTCGCGGAGCGCACCGCATCGGTGCACTCCGCGTGGAACTGAGGGGACGAGTCAGGAGAGGTCGGCGTCGGCTTCGATGACGTCGAGCACCTTGCGGGCGAGGACGTTGCCACCCGGGCGCGACAGGTGGATGCCGTCGCCCTGGCGCATGTCCGCCACGGTGCCGTCGAGCCCGGGCAGGAACGCCTCGTAGGCGCCGGCGTCGTTGGCGAAGAGCGTGTAGCTGTCGACGTAGCGGACCCACGGACGGGTCGCTGCCTCCGACTGGAACACCTCGTTGAGGGTGGCCATACGCTGCGAGAAGCCGGGTTCGCGCATGATCGGCTGGCCGACCCAGTAGACGATGCGGCCGTCGGCGCGCAGCAGGTCCATGGTGCCGGCGACGCGGCGGCGGTACTCGGCGAGCCACGGCTCGGAGAGGCGCTCGAAGACCTGGCCGTCGACCTCCATGCCCTGGGCGTCGTTGGCGCCGAACATGATGACGACGGCTTCGGGGTCGAGCCGCGCCATCTCGCCGTCGAGGTGCGCCGGCCAGTTGAAGTAGTCGGGCCGGGTGAGGCCGGTGGAGATCCGGTAGTCGAGGGTGCTCGTCATCACACCGGTGTCCTCGACGTAGGTGACGAGCGACTGGCCGAACACCTGCGACATCGAGTCGCCGCCCACCCACACCCGCAACGGCTCCTCGGCCGTGGGGGTGCGCAGCTCGGGCTCGGGTGGGGTGGTCGTGGTCGTCGTGGCAGGCGTCTCGTCGCCCGGGGTTGAGGTGCCGGGCGTGGTGGTGCCGGGCGGCGTCGCCGTGTCGTCGGGGGCCGGGGGGAACTCGAACTCGTCGTCGGCGTCGTCGCCAGCGCGGCCGGTGGCCTCGTCGATGGCGTCACGTGGGGCGGTCAGCCGCAGCCGGTGGCTGACGTCCTGCACCGGGTGCCACACGGCGAGCGAGACGTCGCGCGGCCAGCCGAAGGGCTTGCGTTCGGCCTGTTCGACGAGGCTGTCGGCGTTCAGCAGTGCGGCGAGGACCAAGCCGAGGAGGCCCACGAGGAGCACCCGACCGGCGGGCGCCGTGGCGCCTCGGTGCGACGCGACCTCGTCGTGCTGGTCGGAGGCGTCGGACATCGGGGCGATGGTAGACCCGCCGCTTGGCAGGTCGGTGTCAGCCAGGAGCGTCGGCTGTGCCGTCCGGGTCGTCGTCGGACGCCCGGACCGCGTCGGCCAGTTCGTCGACCTCGACGTCGGCGTTCAGCTCGGTGCCCGACCGGTAGGCGGCGCGCACCACCATGTGGAGCCCGGTGGGGAAGGTGAGCAGCAGCAACAGCAGAGCCACGGCGAGCTTGAGGGTGGCGGCGGGGTCGGCCAGCTGGAGCGACACGGCGATGGCCACGAGCGTGGCGCCGAGCGGCGCGGCCTTGCCGGCGGGGTGGGTGCGGGCGAACACGTCGCGGTAGCGGTGCAGGCCGATGGCCGACAGCAGCGTGAGCGCGGTACCGAGGAGGAGCAGGGCCGAGCTGACGAGGTCGGTCATCGCGACCCCCTCCGCTCGATGAAGCGCGCCACCGACACGGTGGCGAGGAAGCCGACCAGCGAGATCACGACGAGAACGTCGAGGAACACGTCGCTGTCGCGGCGCGTGGCGTCGCCGGCGATGGCGATGAGGGCCACAACGACGAGCAGGTCGAGGGCCAGCATGCGGTCCGGGATGCTCTCGGCGAAGATCACGCGGGCCACCGCCAGCGCCGCAGCGACGGCCAGCAGGGCGAAGGCGATGGTGAGGGCGTCGTCGAACATCAGTGGGCGCTCCGATCGGCGGCGATGAGCTCGGCCATCTCATGGTTGGCGGCGTCCGACCCGAAGGCAGCGATGGCGCGTCGTTCGAACTCGAGCAGCTCGCGACGCGACTCCTCACGGTCGTCGAGGTGGAGCACGTGCACGAACAGGGTGCGCGACCCCTCGCCGATGTCGACGACGACGGTGCCGGGCGTGAGGCCGATGGAGTTGACGATGAGCATCAGCACGGTGGGCGAGCACGACGACACGACCGGCACGGCCACGATGCCCTCGTTGTCGCGGTTGCGGGGGGTGACGGTCTCCCAGGCCACCTCGACGTTGGCGAGGAGCAGCGCCTTCACGAAGAAGCCGATGTAGCGGAGGGCGGCGATGGGGCGCACGGTGCCGTGCAGTTCGGGGCGGTCGAGCGGCACGAGCCAGAGGCACACCACGCCGACGGTGGCGCCCGACAACGCGTTCGCCACGCTGAGGTCGCCCCAGAGCGCGATCCACACGGCGGTGAGGACG
>JAENWR010000065.1 GCA_016649895.1 Acidimicrobiia bacterium
CCGCGGCGAGGGCGGCCTGGCGGCGGGCCTCGGCCTGCTGGGCGGCGACCTCGTCCTCCTGGCGGAGGCTGCGCTGCGGGGCGGGTGCGACGTCGGGGCCACCCTTGCGCGAGCGGATGAAGCGCCCCTCGTCGACAGCGTCGGCGATGACGCGGCACATGAGGTCGCCCGAGCGGATGGCGTCGTCGTTGCCGGGGATGACGTACTGGATGATGTCGGGATCGCAGTTGGTGTCGACCACGGCGATGATCGGGATGCCGAGCTTGTTGGCCTCGGTGACCGCGATGTGCTCCTTCTTCGTGTCGAGCACGAAGATGGCGTCGGGCAGGCGCTCCATCGAGCGGATGCCGCCCAGGTTGCGCTCGAGCTTCACGAGCTCGCGGGAGATGAGGAGGGCTTCCTTCTTCGGCATGGCCTCGAACTCGCCCGAGGCGCGCATGCGCTGGTACTCCTTCATCTTGGCGACGCGCTTGGCCATGGTCTCGAAGTTGGTGAGCATGCCGCCCAACCAACGCTCGTTGATGTACGGCATGCCGCACTTCTCGGCGTAGGACTGCACCGGATCCTGGGCCTGCTTCTTGGTGCCGACGAAGAGCACCGTGCCGCCGTCGGCGACGAGCTCGCGGACGAAGGTGTAGGCGGTCTCGATGCGCCCCAGCGTCTGCTGGAGGTCGATGATGTAGATGCCGTTGCGCTCACCGTGGATGAACCGCTTCATCTTCGGGTTCCAGCGGCGGGTCTGGTGGCCGAAGTGCACCCCGGCCTCGAGCAGCTGCTTCATGGTCACGACTGGAGTCGCCATGACTCTCCTTCCATCGGTTGGGTGACGCCAGCACCAGCGCCCGGAGGCGACCGTGGTCGGTGCGACGCATGGTTGTTCAGGCGCACCACCGCGACGGCGGCGCGCGACCCGGGATCGGGCCGAAGTGGGAGTGTAGCGGCACCCGCGGTGCGTCCCGAAGTCGCCCGCACGTGATCGCGCTCACGGCACCAGTACCTCGCCGACGCGCTGGGGCACCACCGAGTAGGTCGTCGCGCGCGCCACGGTCTCGGCGATGACGACCGTGCCGGTGTGCACCGCCTCGCTCACACCGAGATCGATGATGAAGTCGAGGAACGACTCACAGGTGGGCGGCATGTCCGCCAGCGCGAGAGCCATCTCTCGCGCCGTCGCCGAGTGGCCCGGAACCGATCCGTGGGCAGAGATGCCATCGATGGGGAGCACCACGTGCTCGGCGCCGTCGAGCCGCGTGCGCTCCGTCGGCACCGCGAGATCGCCACGGCCCGCCACGCTGAGGTAGCGGGGCCCGTCGGGGAGCCCGTCCTCGTCGAGCTGCTCGATGAGGTCGGACCCCACCGCCGTGTCCTCCAGGTTCGTGGTCCGTCGCGGGTCGACGGGGAGATCGAGCAGCTGGTCGGCGACGCCGAGCAACACCGCTCCCTCCCCCGTGCTCGCGGCGAGCATGGCGATCGTGGCCAGATCGGCCCCCTGGTGCGGCGAGCCCATCGTGGCAACCAGGCCCAGCTGCGCGATGACCTGAGCACCGCCGGGACGGGCCGCGAGGTCGGCCAGCGCGAGGCGTGCCACCAGCCCGCCCTGGGAGTGGGCGAAGAGGTCGACCGTGGTGCCCGGGCTGGCGGTCGCAACGTCGACGAGCAGGTCGGCCAGGTGGCTCCCCCGACGGAGGAGGTCGGTGGTCGACGCCTCGCTGTCGTATGGTCGCACGGGGATGTCGCGGAGGTCGGGGCTGACCTGGTCGATCCCACCGTCGAGCGCTCCGGGCGTCCTCCCGCCGTCGTAGCTGAAGCCGACCACGTCGCCAGGGGCGTAGCCCAGGTCCTCGGTGGGCAGTTCACCGATGCTCGCGCTCTGCGAGGTCGAGTCGAGCCCGGCGACGAGGACGGCGATGCGCCGCTCGGATGGAGGGTCTGGCACCACGCCCTCAGGGGTGCAGTTCGACCGCCGTTCCCACCAGTCGGCCGTCTGCCGGTAGATGCGGCTCACCCGGGTGATGGGGTTGAGCTCGCGTGCGAGTTGCAGGAACGGAGGGTGTTCGCCGCGCAGCACCGGGATGACGATCTCGAACACCACCAGGGCCACCACCGGCGATGCCACTCCGGCCAGGATCAGCGGCCCGAGGATGCTGGCGACATCGAGCACGAGCGGCACGAGGTCGGCGGCGGTACTGAGCGCCGTACCACCGAGGTCCCACGCCCCCTGGGCGAGGTCGCCCAAGAGCCCCCACCCACCACCTTCGAGGCGGGTCAGCGCGGCGAGGTGCACCGCCTCGTGGGCCGCCCGCCACAGCGGGCTGTCCGGCAGGTTCTCGGGCACCAGGACGACCGAGATCTCCTCGACCCCGAAGAGCTGCGCGGGGTCGACGTAGGTGTCGCCCTCGCGCACGCTGACGTGCACCGGCCCTCCGGCGCGGCCGACGACGTGGCCGGCCTCGACCCGCTGACCGACCCTTACGCCGACCTCGGCGAGGAACGAGTAGGAGCTCCGGCGACCGTCGGAGTGGCGGATGGTGACGTGGAGGGCGGCGGCGACCTCGCCGGCGAAGACCACCTCGCCGTCGGCGGCGGCCCGGACCTCGTCGCCGGGTTCGGTGCCGTACTCGAGCCCTCGGTTGCCGGCCCCGTAGATCGACGGGGGCTCCCGGAACGGATCGATGACCGGCGCATCGACCGGGTGGACGTAGATGGTGGGCCCGGGCCGATCGCCGGCGTCGGCGCCGGCGGCGGGTATGGGGGCGAGCAGGGTGCAGTGGACCCCGAGGACGACGACGGCGTGCACTGCGGCGCGCGGCATGGCACCACTCCCGATGACGAGGGTTCGGGGGGAAGGTGTGGGCGTGGCAGCGCCGAGTGGGGTCGGCCCGGTGGGGCCGACCGAGGGTCAGGCCAGCTCTCGCTGTGCCGCCGAGATGCGCGAGCGCAACTGGAGCACGGCCTTGGTGTGGATCTGGCAGATCCGGCTCTCGGTGACCGAGAGGACCTGGCCGATCTCGGCCAGGGTGAGGCCCTCGTAGTAGTAGAGGGTGAGCACGATCTTCTCGCGCTCGGGCATGCGGTTGATCGCATCGGCGAGGAGGTGTCGCATCTCCTCCACCTCGTAGCTGTCGACCGGCCCCGCCCCCTTGTCGGCGATGGTATCGCCGAGGGTGAACGCATCTCGGTCCCCCGCGGTGCCGAACGAGAGCGTCTCGTCGAGCGCTGCGAGGCCCACGAACGAGATCTGCCCGAGCGTTGTTTGGAGCTGATCCTCGGTGAGGTCGAGCTCGGACGACAGCTCGACGTCGGTGGGTGTGCGGTGCAGCGTCGCCTCGAGCTTGCTGTAGGCGTTCTCGACGGCGCGAGCCTTGGCCCTCACCGACCGCGGTACCCAGTCGATGGAGCGGAGCTCGTCGAGGATCGCGCCCTTGATGCGCGAGATCGCGTAGGTCTCGAACTTGAAGCCGCGCTCGGGCTCGAACTTCTCGATGGCGTCGATGAGCCCGAAGACGCCGTAGCTGACCAGATCGGCCTGCTCGACGTTCTGCGGGAGCCCGACCGCCATGCGTCCCGCAACGAACTTGACGAGTGGCGAGTAGTTCAGGATGAGCCGGTCGCGCGCAGTTCGGTCGGACGTGACCTTGAAGTTGGTCCAGAGCTGATCGATGTTGACGTCGTGGTCCACGGTGGTCCCTATGCCCGAGGGTGCGTCGCCCCGTGCACCCGCTGCAGGTGCTCGGTGCTGACATGTGTGTAGATCTGCGTAGTCCCCACGTCGGCATGTCCGAGCAACTCTTGAACAGACCGGAGATCGGCTCCTCCGTCGAGGAGGTGGGTGGCGAACGTGTGACGCAGCGCGTGCGGGTTCGTGGGGGCCACCGCGCGTCGGTCGAGGATGCGACGAACGTCGCGCGGGGTGAGCGGCTTGCCGCGCCGGTTGAGGAACAACTCGGCCACCGGCTGGTCGGATCGGAGCATGTGGGAACGTCCGTCGTCGAGCCACCGCTGGACCGCGGCGACCGCCGCGTCGCTCAGCGGCAGGCGTCGTTGCTTGGCACCCTTGCCCCAGACCCGGATCTGGCGGCTGGCGAGGTCGACGTGCGCCGGCTCGAGACCACAGAGCTCGGCGACCCGCAACCCCGACCCGTAGAGCACCTCGACCACCGCATCGTCGCGCCACCGGATCGGCTCCTCGTGCGGTTCGGTGGGACCGGACGGCTCGAGTAGCGCCGCGAGCTCGTCGTCGCGGAGCACCCGCGGCAGCCGCCCGGTGCCCGCCGGGGCCGACAGGCCGGCGGCGGGGTCGATCGAGACGAGGCCCCTGCGGCGGGCCCACCCGAAGTAGCGCCGCAACGACGACGCCTTGCGAGCGACCGTACGGCGGGCGTAGCGCCGGGTGGCGAGGAACGCCACGTAGCGCCGGAGGTGTCGGCGCGTGGTGTCGGCAGGACCATCGACCCCCGAGCGCCCGATCCACTCGACGAACGAATCGAGATCGGACCGGTAGGCGCGGCGAGTGGTGGGGGCCACTCCGGTGAGGCCGTTCTCGAAGTCGTCGAGGCACCATCCCACCCGGCCACCGTACCGGCGCCGGCCGATGGATGCGGGCCGAAGGTGTGATGCGCGTCACGTGATGTCGACCTGCTCGATGGTGCTCCCGGTGCGACGGATCCGACCGTCGCCCTCGAGTCGCATGAGGCGTAGGGAGAGGTCGCCGAGCTCGAGCCCGCATCGCCCGGCGAGGGTGTCGAGCGCCACCGGCTCCCAACCGATGGAGTCGAGCAGCCGGCCGTCACCCGGATCGAGCGCCGGCGGCGGTTCACCCTGGGACTCGCCCTCCCCCATCCCAGCCTGATCGTTCGACCGGCTGCACGAGGAGAGGTCGAGCTCGCGGAGGATGTCGTCGGGTCGACAGACCGGGGTGGCACCCGACACGAGGAGCTCGTTCGTGCCTTCCGACGCCGCGCTGCGCACCGAGCCGGGCACCACGAGGACCGGACGGTCGCGCTGCATCGCCTCGTCGACCGTGAGGAGGGCACCCCCCTTGGCGTGCGACTCGACGACGACGAGGAGGTCGCTGAGGGCGGCGATGATGCGGTTGCGGGCCGGGAACCTCCACTTCGCGGGTGGGGTGCCGAGCGGCCACTCCGAGACGAGCAGGCCACGCCTGCCGATGGCTCTCCAGAGCTCGGCGTGCCGGGTCGGGTACACGACGTCGAGCCCGGTGGCCACCACGCCGACGGCCGAGGCGGGCGCGCCGTCGTCGGTGGCCCTCAGCGCACCCTGGTGGGCGGCGCCGTCGATGCCGAGCGCCAGGCCCGACACGACCCGCACCCCCGCAGCGGCCAGCCGGTGACCGATGTCGGCCGCTGTCTGACGCCCCCCGCCCGTGGCGCGCCGGGTGCCGACGACCCCGACGCGGGTGCCGATGAGCACCTCGGGATCGCCCATGGTGAAGATCACCATCGGCGGTTCGATGTCGGCCGCCAGCACCGACGGGAAGCGGTCGGATCCGTAGGTGACGATGCCGATCCCCGCCGCACGGTGGGCCTCGCGCACCGCGCGTGGTTCAAGGGCCGCCGCCGCTCGCACCCACTCTGCGATGACCGCCCGCTGCACCTCGGCGCTGGTGCGCGGCATCACCTTCGCCGGCGGGATCCGGCCCGAGCGCACCAGCTCCCAGCCCTCGACGAAACCCCACTTGCGCACGATGGTGGTGAGCCGGTTCGGCCCCATGTTGGGCAAGCCGGCGAGCGCCGCCGCGCATCCATCGAGAGCGGCCTGGTCACGCGCCACGTGGCGTCACCGCCTCGACCTCGAACGGCGCCGGAACCGCCCGCAGCTGGAGCGCGGTGGCCACGTGCTCGATGGTGAGCGGCCCCTCGTGCCCTCCGCTGTCGGCGATGGTGAGAGCCACCCGCCGAACGCGGTGGAGGCCCCGACCGGTGAGGCGGCCGGCTCGGAGCACCGACTCGACGAGCTGACCAGCGGCGCGATCGAGTGGCGCCACCTCGTCGAGGAGGGGCCCGGGCAGCTCGGCGTTGCACCGGATGCCGCGATCAGCTGCTCGCGCCCGCACCTGGCGGACCCGCTCGGCGACGACCGCCGTGGTTTCGCCGGGAGCGCCGCCGAGCAGCTGATCGACGTCGGGTGGCGCCACCTCGATGCGGAGGTCGAAGCGGTCGAGGATGGGGCCCGAGACCCGCCGGTGGTAGCGCGTGCGCGCCGCGTCGCTGCACGTGCAGCTGCCCGGCGTGGCGCCCTGTCCGCACGGGCACGGGTTCATCGCCGCGACAAGCAGGACCCGGGCCGGGAAGGTGACGGTGCCGGCGGCACGACTCACCCTGATGACCCCCTCCTCGAGCGGTTGGCGCAGCGAGTCGATGACGACGGCCTGGAACTCGCCCAGCTCGTCCAAAAATAGGACGCCGTTGCTGGCGAGCGAGATCTCGCCGGGGCGCATGTGGACCGAGCCGCCGCCGGTGAGTGACACCGGCGACGCACCGTGGTGCGGTGCCCGGAAGGGAGGTCGCCGCACGAGACCGCCGGCAGTGGAGAGCCCCGCCGCCGAGTGGATGCGCGTGGCATCGAGCGCGTCGGCCTGGCTCAGCTCGGGGAGCAGGCCCGGCAGCCGGCGCGCCAGCATCGTCTTGCCCGCACCGGGCGGACCGGTCATCAGGAGGTGGTGCCCTCCGGCTGCGGCCAGCTCGAGGGCCAGGCGGGCGAATGGCTGCCCCCGCACCTCTGCCAGCTCGGGCACGGGGGGCTCGGGAGCTGGGGGCTCTGGAGGCGGCGGGTCGGGCCAGGGGCCGAGGTGCTTCAGCGCACCGAAGAGCTCGGAGAGGTGCCCGACCGGACGCACGTCGTGGCGCCCGATGAGCTCGGCCTCGGCGGCCGAGCGGGTGGGCACCACGGCGATGGGTGCCATCAGCGCGTCGACGAGGGGGACCGTGCCGGCCACGGCGCGGATCGAGCCGTCGAGGCCGAGCTCGCCGAGGAACGCCATGCCCGCCACGTCGCCGGGAGAGAGCTTCTCCTCGGCAACGAGCAGGGCGACGGCGATGGCGAGATCGAGCTGCGAGCCGGCCTTGCGCAGCCCGGACGGTGCGAGGTTGACGGTGACCCGTTTGTTGGGCCAGTCGAAGCCGCTCGACAGGAGCGCGGCGCGCACCCGGTCGCGGGCCTCGCGGCACGACGTGTCGGGCAGGCCGACGACGGTGAAGCACGGCAGGCCGCCGGAGCTGTGGACCTCGACCGAGACGGCGCGGCCCATCACTCCGAGCAGCGTGGCCGATGGGACGGTGGATGCCACCGGACCCTCCTAGACGCTGGGCGTGTGGGAGGGGGAAGATCCGCACCCTACCGCGTGTCGCAACGCCACGAAAGGGGGAGATGAACCCTGAGGCGCTACAGGACCTCGCGCACGTAGCGCACCACGGCCTCGATCTCCTCGTCGGAGAGCGAGCCGCCAAACGAGGGCATCGCTCCCTTGCCCTCGGTGACGACCTCGATCATCGACTCGACCTGCGGATGGAGCTCCTCGGCCCGACCGTCGGCGAGCTTGACGCCCGAACCGCCTCCGCCATCGGCCCCGTGGCACTTGGCGCACGTCGACGACCACACCTCGCGCCCTTCGGCGAGCACCGCATCGACCTGCCCATTGGCGCCTTCGGGCACCTCGGGCGAGTCCCCTTGGCTACAGCCGCCCAGGGCGAGGACCGCCGCCAGCGCGACGACGGCGAGGCGACGACGAACCCGAACGTGTGGTGCAGACATCTCAGCGACGATACTGGCCGGGTGGGAATGAACCCGTTCCGCCCCCGCCGGGGCTCGCCCGTGGCCGACGCGCTGTTCGTGATCTCGGCTCTCGCCGTGTGCGCGCTGCTCGTGGCGTGGGCGTTCCTCGGCTGATCGCCACCTCGTGAGCCTCGATCCCAGCGCTGGCGCGCCCGGCGATGACGACGTCGAGGTCCGCCGCCTCCAGCCCTACCAGGCCACCAAGGCGTACCTCTGCCCCGGGTGCAACGGCGACATCCCGTCGGGCACCGGGCACGTGGTGGCCGTCCCCCGCCTGGCACCCGACCTCCGGCGCCACTGGCACCACGGGTGCTGGGCCCACCGTCACCGGCGCCGTCCGGGCCGCTGAGCCCATCCACCTACACTCGTCCGCCGTGGAGATCGTGCTCGTCCGTCACGCCGAACCCGAGTGGTCACGAGAGGGGCTCAGCGTCGACAACCCGCCGCTCACCCCCCGGGGCCACGAGCAGGCCAGCCTCCTCGCCAAGCGCTTGGCGCACGAGCGGTTCGACAAGGTTTTCGTGTCGCCGATGGTGCGCGCCCGGCAAACGGCAGAACCGATCCTCGAGGTGCTCGGCGTGGACGATGCACCAATCGAACCGTGGCTCGAGGAGCTGCGGATGCCCGACTGGACCGGCACGCCATCGGCCGAGGTCGACGACTTGTTCGAACGTGCGCTGGCCCGCCCCATCGAGGAGCACTGGGACGGCATGGCCGGCGGAGAGCGGTTCGCCGACTTCCACCACCGCATCACCAGCGGCATCGCCAGCACCCTCGGCCCCCTCGGCGTGGTGCCCCACAACCAGGCACCCCTCTGGGAGATCGCCGATGAATCGTCGCGCGTGCTGTTCGTGGCCCACGCCGGAACCAACGCCACCATCATCGGCCACCTCCTCGGCATCGATCCCCTGCCCTGGGAGTGGGAGCGGTTTGTCATGTTCCACGCGTCGTTCACCGTGCTGCGCCCACTGCGCATCGGCACCGGCCACTCGTTCAGCCTCCTCCGACTCGGGGATACCGAGCACCTGCCCGACGAGATGCGCACCCGCTGAGTCAGGTGGAGACGTCGTCCGGCCTTCGGCCGAACCCACACGTCGGGGATCGCCCCACCCCCACGTTCCTCGTGTCCATCACGATCCTCACCACCCTCGCCGCAACCCTCGCCGCCCTGCCCCCAGCCACCCTCGCCGCGTACCGAGACCCAGTACGCGCCCTGCGCGTGCCCTGAGGGGTCAGAACGCTGCTTCGATCACCTCGAGCTCGCCGGCGAGCACCGCGGCGACGTCGAAGCGCAACGAGGCTGGCCGCAGCTGGGAGTGCGACAGCCACTCGGCCGCCAACCGGCGGATGCGCAGCTGCTTGGTGCGGGTGACCGCCTCGGCCGGGGTGCCGTAGGCCGTGGTGGTGCGGGTCTTCACCTCGCAGAACACGACGGTGCGGCCCGAGGCGAGCACGAGATCGAGCTCGCCGGCCCGGCAACGCCAGTTGCGGTCGAGGATCGTGTAGCCGTTGGCCACGTACCAGTCGGCGGCGAGCGCCTCGCCGACGGCACCGAGCTCGATGCGGTGGCGGCTCATTGGCGGCCGCCGGCGCGAGCGATGTAGGTCGAGGGCATGCCCCGAGCCTAGGAAGGGGGTGTGACGCTCTCGGAGCCCGCCGATGCGACGACCGGCGGGACCAGGCCTCAGACCACGCGCTTCTCCTTGATCTTGGCAGCCTTGCCGATGCGATCGCGCAGGTAGTAGAGCTTGGCCCGACGCACGTCGCCACGGCTGACGACCTCGATCTGGGCGAGGATCGGCGAGTGCACGGGGAATGTGCGCTCGACGCCGACGCCGAAGCTCAGCTTGCGGACGGTGAAGGTCTCCTGGAGACCGCCGCCCTGGCGACGGATGACGGCGCCCTGGAAGACCTGGACGCGCTCGCGGGTGCCCTCGACCACGCGGACGTGCACCTTCAGGGTGTCGCCAGGTGAGAAGTGCGGGATGTCGTCGCGAAGACTGCGCTGGTCGACGAGATCAGTGGGTTGCATGGGAGGCGCTCCTGCGCGGTGAGGGCGGCGGGGAGCAGCCCGACGGCGCTCACCACGTTTCTTGCGGACCCTTGAGGATAGAGGATCGGGCCCGCGACACCAAAGTGAGGGGTGCAGCGGCAGGCTCAGGGCCGTTTGGCACCATCGTCGGGATCGAGCCCGTGGGCCTCGAGAAGCGATCGCTCGTCGTCGCTGATACCGCCCCGCATCGCGATCAGGTCGGGCCGGAGCCGCAGCGTGCGGGCCAGCGACTGCGCTCGCCGCCAACGAGCGACGCGACCGTGGTCGCCCGACCGCAACACCTCCGGGACCTCCCACCCCCGGAAGTTGGCCGGCCGGGTGTACTGCGGGTACTCGAGGAGGCCGTCGGAGAACGACTCCTCGGCGCCCGACGAGGCGTTGCCCATCACGCCCGGTACCAGCCGACCCACCGCCTCGAGGATGACCATCGCCGCCACCTCTCCCCCAGCGAGCACGACGTCGCCGATCGACACCTCGTCGTCGGCAAGGTGCTCGCGGATGCGTTGGTCGACATCCTCGTAGCGGCCGCAGAGCAACGAGAACCCCTCGGTCGATGCCAGCTGGCGGGCCATCGACTGATCGAACCGGCGGCCTCCGGCACCCATGAGCAGCAGCGGTCGCGGCGGGTCGATCGCCTCGACCGCGGCGAACATCGGCTCGGGCATCAGCACCATGCCCGCTCCCCCGCCGAACGGCGAGTCGTCGACGGTGCGGTGCACGTCGGTGGCGTGGCGGCGCAGGTCGTGGGCGCGCAGGTCGAGCACCCCCCGTTCCTGGGCCTTGCCGAGGAGGCTGACAGCCGCGAAGTCGTCAACCATCACCGGGAACAGCGTGAACACGTCGATGCGCATGAGCCCTCAGCCTCGCACGCGCCGGCGAACCGGCGATTCGGGCTGGGATCGCATCGACGCTCGCACCGGCGACGGTGTCAGTTGTAGAGGTCGAAGAGGCCGTCGGGCGGGTCGATGGTGACCCGACCGGTGGCACGCCCGGTGACGAAGACGAGCGGCACGAGTGCACCGGTGTCGAGCACGAGGAGGTCGCTCGCCGGGTTGACCTGCACCATCTCGACGGTGCCGCGCACGGTGCCGTCGGCCTCGACCACCTCGCAGCCGACGAGCTCGTGCACCCACAGCTCGTCGGGGTCGTCGAGCGCCTCCGCGCTGAGCGGCCGTCCACGGATGACCTCGGCGGCCTCGCGGGTGACGACGCCCTCGAACACCACGATGTGGCCGTTCAGGTGCGGACGCGACGCGACGACCACCAGGTCCTGGTGGCCGTCGTGGAGCACTGCTCCCGCAGCGACGCGCTCGGGGCGGTTGGTGGTGAGGACCACCATGACCTCGCCGCGCAGACCGTGGGCCTTGCCGATGCGCCCGACCTCGAGGCGGTTGGTCACGAAGGGAGGATCAGTCGACGAACTCGACGTCGACATCGACGCCGTCGCGCACCGCTGCGGCACGCACCACGGTGCGGATGGCGTTGGCCACCCGGCCACGGCGGCCGATGACGCGTCCCATGTCGCCCGGGGCGACGTGCACGTTGAGCTGGACCCGTGACGCACGCTGGTCGTCGACGTGCACCTCGACGCCATCGGGCTCGTCGACCACGTTGCGCACCAGGTACTCGAGCACCTCGGTGGCGTTGGCGGCTGGCTTGGTGTTGGCGTCGACGTCGTCGTCGACCGGATCGACGTCGGTCACGATGCGGTGCTGTCGGCCGGGGCGTCGGCGCTGTCGGCGGCCACGCTGGGTGTCGGCTCGACACCGGTTTTGAACCAATCCCACGCACCCGTGGTCTTGAGGAGCTTCTCGACGGTCTCGGTGGGCTGGGCCCCGTCACGGAGCCACTTGACCGCCTTCTCGTTGTCGATCTTGATCACCGACGGGTCGCGGCGGGGCTCGTAGGTGCCGACGATCTCGATGAAGCGCCCATCGCGGGGCGAACGGGCGTCGGCAGCGACGACGCGGTAGGTCGGCTGCTTCTTCTTGCCCATCCGCATGAGGCGGAGCTTGACGGCCACGTTGTTCTCTTCCTATGTCGTTGGGACTGCAGAGTGTTGGTGCAGCAGAGAGTGTTGGTGCAGCAGAACGCTGCGGGAGGGTGGATCGCTGGCGGGACGCCGCCGAGGTCGACTCGACAGTCTTGACGGTGGAAGCCCGTCACTTCAACTTGGGGCCCGCTCCCGGCAGCTGGAGATCGCCCAGCTGGGACAGACCGAGGGGGTCCTCGGGGTCGAAGCGGGGCTGAACGCCACCCTTGGGGGTGACCCGTCCACCCCCCTTGCCCTTCTTCCCCTTCTTCGACTTCTTGCGCCCCGGCATGAGGCCGCCGCCCATCCGCTTCATGAGCGACTGCACCTCCTTGAACTGCTTGAGGAGCTGCGCCACCTGGTTGGGGTTGGTGCCCGAGCCGACGGCGATGCGGTTGCGCCGGCCGCCGTCGATGACGTCGGGGTTGATGCGCTCGGCGGGCGTCATGGAGTGGATGATCGCCTCGACGCGAGCGATCTCGCGATCGTCGATCTCGGCGTCGCGGATCTCCTTCGGCATGCCCGGCAGCATCCCCATGATGCCCTGCAGCGGGCCCATCTTCTTCAGCTGCTGCATCTGCTCGAGGAAGTCCTCGAGCGTGAAGGTGCCCTCCATGAGGCGGGCGGCGGCGGCCTCGGCCTCGTCCTTCTCGAAGGCCTCCTCGGCCTTCTCGATGAGGGTGAGCATGTCGCCCATGCCGAGGATGCGGCCGGCGAGGCGGTCGGGGTGGAACTGCTCGAAGTCGGTGAGCTTCTCGCCGGTGGAGGCGAAGGCGATGGGGCGGCCGACGACCTCCTTCACCGACAAGGCGGCTCCGCCACGGGCGTCGCCGTCGAGCTTGGTGAGGATGACACCGTCGAGCTCGAGGGTGGCGTGGAACGACTCGGCGACGCTGACCGCGTCCTGGCCGGTCATGGCGTCGACCACGAGGAACGTGTAGTGCGGCTCGACCGCGTCGGAGATCTCTCGCACCTGCTCCATGAGCTCGGCGTCGATGGCGAGGCGGCCGGCGGTGTCGACGATGACGACGTCGCGCCCCAATCGACGAGCCTCGGCCATTCCGGTGCGGGCCACCTCGACCGGGTCGGTGGGCTCGGACCACACCGGGACGTCGACCTGGCGGGCGAGGGTGCGGAGCTGCTCGACAGCGGCGGGGCGCTGGAGGTCGGCGCCGACGAGCATGGGGTTGCGGCCCTGCTGCTTGAACCAGCGAGCCAGCTTGGCGGCGGTGGTGGTCTTGCCGGCGCCCTGGAGGCCAGCCATGAGGACCACCGTGGGCGGCTTCGACGCGAAGGTGACCTTCATCGTCTCGCCGCCGAGGGTCTCGACGAGCTCCTCGTGAACGATCTTGATGACCTGCTGGGCCGGGCTGAGGCTCTTGCTGAGATCCTCACCGATGCAGCGCTCGCGGATGCGGTTGACCATCCCGCGGGCCACCGAGAGGTGGACGTCGGCCTCGAGGAGGGCGACGCGGATCTCGCGGAGGACCTCGTCGACCTCGGCGTCGCCGAGCCGGCCTCGGCTCTTCAGCCGAGAGAATATGCCGTCGAAACGGTCGGAGAGTGCGTCGAACATGCGGTTGACGATGCTAACCCACGGGAGAGGCGATCAGACCGCCGGGGTCGCTCCCGCCACCTCGTCGGCCTGGGCGTCGGCCGGCAGGTCGACGTCGGTCGGGTGAAGGTCGGCCCTCGCGTCCGCCGGCTCGGCGCTGCCGGGGCCTGCCGGGGCCCCCTGGATCCGCCCACGCACCTGGTCGACGAGGTCTCGCCCGGCGGGAGTGCCGAGGAACCAACCAGCGCCGACGCCCGCGGCGAAGCTGATGATGCTGCTCCGCATGGCGAAACGGGTGGTGCGCAGGGTGGCGACGGTGGAGAAGCGCAGCACGCGCGCGCTCAGCTTCGTGGGGATCACCACGAAGGCGGCGATGAGTGCCGCGACGAGGCGGAACGGCAGGGTGAGGATCGTCAGCATTGGGGCCATCTCCCGATGGTGGTGGG
The DNA here is from genome assembly GCA_016649895.1 of Acidimicrobiia bacterium. Classification (GTDB taxonomy): domain Bacteria; phylum Actinomycetota; class Acidimicrobiia; order Acidimicrobiales; family SKKL01; genus Actinomarinicola. The sequence goes on from JAENWR010000065.1 coordinate 13,878, forward strand.
TGGGCGTGGAGGGTCAGGACGAGGCGAAGAGGGCGTCGACGAACTCGTCGGGGTCGAAGGCGACGAGATCGTTCACCGTCTCGCCGAGACCCACCAGCTTCACAGGGATCCCGAGCTCTGTCTGGATCGCCACCACGATGCCGCCCTTGGCCGAGCCGTCGAGCTTGGTGAGGACCACACCGGTGACCGACGCCGCCTCGGCGAACTGCTTCGCCTGGGTGAGGCCGTTCTGGCCGGTGGTGGCATCGATGACGAGCAGCACCTCGCTGACCTGGCCGGGTTCGCGGTCGGCGATGCGACGCACCTTCGACAGCTCCTCCATGAGGTTCACCTTGGTGTGCAACCGCCCCGCGGTGTCGGCGAGCACGAGGCCGTGCCCCTTGGACGCGGCACGCTGCACGCCGTCGAAGATGACCGAGCTGGGATCGCCGCCCTCGGCGCCGCGCACGAAGTCGGCGCCCGAGCGCTCGGCCCAGGTCTGCAGCTGCTCGGCGGCGGCAGCGCGGAACGTGTCGCCCGCCGCCAACAGCACGGTTCGGCCCTCGGACGCCTCGCGTGCCGCGACCTTGCCGATGGTGGTGGTCTTGCCCACACCGTTGACCCCCACGAAGAGCCACACCGGCACGCGTCCCGCCTCGACATCTCGCGACAGCGAACGGTCGTGCCCGCCGATGCGTGCCTTCAGCTCGTCCTTCAGGGCGGTGACGAGCGCCTCGGGTTCGGTGATGCCCTCGTCCCTCACTCGTGCGCGAAGGTGGTCGAGCACGTCCATCGTGGGTCCAACCCCGACATCGGCGAGCAACAGGGCCTCCTCGAGCTCGTCCCAGGTCTCGGCGTCGATGGCCGAGCGGCCGAGCACCGAGCCAACGTAGCCGGCAAGGGTGGAGCGGGCCCGGGTGAGGCGGTCGCGCAGCCGGGGCGGAGCCGCTGGAGTCTCGACGACCGGCGGCAGTTCCTCGACCGGTGACAGCTCCTCGACCGGGGCTTCGGTGATGGTGCCACCGGACTCGGGGGGAGCCTCGACCGGGGGCCGCTCGACGGTGCCAACTCTCCCCCCGCGCTGCTCCGGCGGGGGTTCGAGCTCGGGGCCACGGGTGCGACGGACGACGACGAAGCCGACGACGACGCTGACGACGACGGCGATGCCGATGAGGAGGACGATGAGTTCCATGTGATGGCCAGCCTACCGAGGCAGGGTGACCGGCCCGGCCGTCCTACTCGTACTCGTCGAGGCTCGCCTCGAGCGTGAGCTCCTTGCCGTCGCGCACCACCTCGACCACGATCTCCTCGCCGGGCGGGGTGGCCAGCACGCGAGCTCGCAGGTCGGAGCGGTCGCGGATGGTCTGGCCGTCGAAGCTCACGATGAGGTCGCCGGCCTCGATGCCCGCGGTCTCGGCCGCCGTGTCGGGCGACACGTTCTGCACGAGCGCCCCCGCCCGCCCCTCGGACGGATTGGTGACGCCGACGCCGAGGAACCCGTAGCGGATGTCCTCACCGGCGATGAGGCGCTCGGCCACCATCTTCGCCAGGTCGATGGGGATGGCGAAGCCGACCCCCTCGTTTCCGCCACCCTGGGTGCGGATGGCGTCGTTGATGCCGATGACCCGGCCGTTGCGATCGGCGAGGGCGCCGCCCGAGTTGCCGGGGTTGATCGGCGCATCGGTCTGGATCATCCCCACGATGTAGTCGGCCTCGGTGGGGACCGGCCGGTCGACCGCCGAGATGATGCCCGAGGTGACCGTCTGTTGCAGCTCGAACGGGCTCCCCACCGCCACGGCCATCTGCCCGACCTCGATGTCGTCGCCGTCGCCCAATGTGGCGACCAGCATGTCGGGCTGCGGTTCGATGGCCACGACCCCCACGTCGGTGGCGGCGTTGGTGCCGATGATCTCGGCAGCAACGAGGGTGCCGTTGGCCAAGCGCACCCGGATCTGGGTGGCACCGTCGATCACGTGCGCGGCGGTGAGGATGTGGCCCTCGTCGTCGAAGATGACCCCGGACCCGAGGCCGGTGTTGGTCTCGATCTGCACGACCGAGGGAGAGACCGCGGCGGCGACGTCGGCGACGGGTTCGAGCGACGCGCCGCTGACCGGGTTCGACACCGGAACGTTCGATCCCTCGACATCGCGGCGCGCATCGACCTGGGCGCTCGGCGGGTCGTCGCGCTCGGCGATGGCCCAACCGGCGACGCCGCCTCCGGCGAAGAGGGCGAGGGCGGCGAGGATGACGAGCGGGGTCACCCAGCGAGGCGTGACGGTGCGCACCTCGGGCGTGGCTGATGGCGAGGGCGGGGCAGAGAGGTCCGACGATGGCGTCCACGACGGAGGGTTCGGCGGAGCCGGTTCGGCCGCAGGGACGGCCTCGGCGGCAGGCGGGAGCTCGGGCGGAGGGGGCGTGATCGGCGGGACGGATGGCCAGCTCGGCCGGGGGGCGACAGGCGGAGCAGGGGGCCAGCTCGGTGGCGCCGCCACAGGGGCCACCAGGGTGTCGTCGGGCGCGGGCGACCAGACCGTGCGCTCGGGCTCCAGTGTCGCCGGGGCGTCGTCCGGGCCGGTGCCGGCGTCGTCGGGTCGTTCGGGATCTGGGGGGAAGCTCATCGCAGGGTGGTCCTCCTCGTGGATGCCTCACGGTAGTGGCGCGCCGGTGAGGCGCCGCTTCGGTGACGGTGAGAAATCAGTGAGAACTGCTGACCTTTTCCGACACCACCCGGGAGGAGCCGCCCGGCTGCATCGTGACGCCGTAGAGGATGTCGGCCGCCTCCATGGTGCGCTTCTGGTGGCTGACGATGAGCAGCTGCGCCTCGGCGCGGAACTCGTGGATGAGGTCGAGGAACCGGTGCAGGTTCACGTCGTCGAGCGCCGCCTCGACCTCGTCCATCACGTAGAACGGGCTGGGACGGCTGCGGAACACGGCGAACAGGAACGCCAGGGCGGTGAGCGACCGCTCGCCGCCCGAGAGGAGCGACAGTTTGCGCACGTTCTTGCCCGAGGGGCGGGCCTCGACCTCGATGCCGGTGGTGAGCATGTCGCTCGGGTCGGTGAGCTTGAGGCCGCCCTTGCCACCCGGGAAGAGGGTCTCGAATAGCTTCACGAAGTTGGCGGCCACGTCGGAGTAGGCCGCCGCGAACACGTCGACGATCTCGCCGTCGATGGCCCGGATGATCTTGGCGAGGTCGCGGCGGGTCGACTTCACGTCGTCGAGCTGCGCTTCGAGGAACGTGTGCCGCTCCTGGAGGGCCTCGAACTCCTCGAGGGCCAGCGGGTTGATGGGGCCCATCAACCGCAGTTCGCGCTCGAGCTCTCGGGTGCGATCCGCCGCTGTGGTGCCCTCGGGTAGGGGCGGACACTCGGCGTCGACCGCGGTCTCGGGGGTGACGTCGAGGTCGCGCCGCAACATCTCGACCGCCGTCTCGATGCGGACGCGGATCTCGGCGTCGGTGAGCTCGATGCGCGCCAGGCGCTCGCGAGTCCCCTCGACCGACCGTTCGACCTCGGTGCGTTCGCGGCGATGTGCGTCGAGCTCGGCCGCCTGCGCTCTCGCCACCTCGGACTGCGCACGGCGACGCTCGTGAAGGTCGGCCAGGGTGGCTTCGATGGTGGCGAGGCGGTCGGCCACCACCGCGGCGAGGCGGTTGGTGGCGGCGGCGCGGCGCTCGACCTCGACACGGCGGGCGTTGGCCTCCTGCCGCTCGACCTGGTGGCGCTCGAGGCGCATGTCGATCTCGGCCCGGCGCTGGGTGAGCACCACCCGCCGTTGCTCGACCCCCGCCGCCCGCACCTCGAGCTCGCGGCGACGTCCCGCGAGGGACGCGGTGCGCTGCTCGATGCGGGTGCGCGCACCGGCGAGGGCCTTCCCCTGCTCGACGCGCTCGGCCTCCTCGTCCTCGAGCACCGGCAGCGTGGCGTCGAGCTCGGCTCGACGTTCACGCTCGCGTTCGAGCTGCCCGGCCTGATCGTCGCGGCGGCTGCGCAAGGCATCGGCCTGGGTGGCGATGTCGCGGCGCTCGGTCTCGACCCGCTGGAGTGCGTCGCCGGCGGCGCTGAGGAGCCCGTCGTTGGCGTCGAGCTCCTTGGCGACGCCGTGCTCGTCGGCCCTGGCCGCCGCCAGTTGCGCCTCGGCCGCAGCGACCCGTTGTTCGGCGGTGGCGACCGCGGTGGCGGCCGCCTCGGCGTGTGCCGTCGCCTCGTCGAGCGCGGTGCGGGTGGCACCGGAGCCGGCGTTGCCGATGCGCCAGCCGCTGGCTCCGAAGCGGTCGCCCGCTCGGGTGACGACCACGGCGTGGGGATGCTCGAGCGCGATGTCGACCGCGTCGGACCAGCCACCGTCGACCGCGACCGCGTGACCCAACAGCTGGTCGAGCAGCGCCTCGACATCGGGGTTCTCGGAACGCACGTGGCGACGGACGGGCTCACCCACCGGCACGGGCGCCGACGGCCGACTCCCCGTGGCCGCGCCAAGGGCCAGCACCGCACCCTGGGCATCGCCGCTGTGAAGGGCCTGGAGCGAGCGGCGCCCCGCGTCGACGCCGTCGACCACCACGGCGGTGATGGCGTCGCCGGCGGCCGCTTCGAACGCCGCCTCCCAACCTTCGTCGACCGTGACGACGTCGAGCAGGGTGCCGACCACACCGTCGATGCCGGCCAGTCGCTCGGCACCCGCCCGCGACCGGGCCTGGTCGAGTGCCATCGACAGCGCGTCGGCTCGGGTCGACCAGCGGGCTCGCTCGGCGGTGACCTCTGCCAGCTCCGCACCCGCGGCAGCGACCGCCGCCTCGGCCGCCGCTCGACGGCGTTCGGCCTCGTCGAGTCGGGCCACGAGGGGTTCCTCGGCGCCTTCGGCGGCGACGAGGTCGGCGCGGAGCCGCTCGGCGTCGGCATCGAGGCGCTCGGAGGTCGAGGCGAGGGCACCGAGCCGCCCGTCGATGCGCGCCAGCTCGGCCTCGGCGCGGGAGATCGAACCGGACAGAGCCGACAGCTCGCCACGGACCTCGGCGGCCCGGCCGCTGGGCGGTGCCACACCATCGCCCCAGTCGGCGTCGAAGCGCTGGCGATCGGAGGCGAGGGCCTCTTCGTCGGACACCAACGCGTCGAGCTGCGGGCGCAGGGCGTCGGCC